>NZ_JAGYGK010000006.1:0-383529 GCF_019947395.1 Pseudomonas sp. BF-R-26
TGTAGTGTCTTAAAGCTTGAGGGGGACATATCCGTTACAGATCGGGTACGGCAAATACTGGATGCAGTCGACGGACTGAACCACACACCTTCAGTCATGTGAACGTGTGTTGGCTATACGCTTACGCTGTGACGCCGGCACTAAAGGCAGCGCTTGCCACCGACCAGCGCGTTGATCCTCCCTGTAGACGAGGATGTCTCGATGCAAGGCCAGAACAGCGAACAGCACGTACTCGCCCATGATGTCAGCCATCGACCTATCAACCAGCCGAACAAGCGACAGCTGACCAGGTAACTGAGCCAAATCGAACTGATCGACACCAGCCCCTGCCGAATAAAGGATTCGAAGATTACAAAACTGCTCTGCAAGATCGCTAGGAGGCTCCCAAGCCAACAGATACTGAACGTCTGTAGGGTTACCTACATCAGGCCACTGGCGGAACTCTAACTCAGGAGCAAGCTTAAATAGGCAATCCCGCCACCTTTCGGCATCGGTCGAGCCCGCCATGTATAGGATGCACATTGAAAGCTCCTTGATCGGAAGGGCCCTATTGGTGATATGCCTCTCACACTGCAGTTTCGTCCTTTAATGCTTTATAAAAAAAGCTTCCGGATCGCTCCGGAAGCAAACTGTTGAACACACAACGATGGGTGACCAAACCGCAAGAAAACGACTGCTGTTTTTCAGCGTGAATTTTGCTTGCGTGTCCAAGCAGAGATAAATCCCGTATACCCAGACACACACTCATCTCGACCTCCCTGATGGATAATCGAGATGAATGTGCATACCTGCAATATTGAAGTAGTGCCTTACTCAGATACGTCAATCCAGATCGTCTTGATCTCGGTGTATTGATCGTGCGCCCAGATCGACTTGTCGCGCCCGCCAAAGCCAGACTCTTTGTATCCGCCAAACGGTGTCGAGGCATCGCCCTCACCGAAGCAATTGACCGTCACGATTCCTGCGCGTATTTCACGCGAGAGCTTGATTGCGTTACGCAAGTTGTCGGTGTAGACCGATGCCGCCAGGCCGTACACCGAGTCATTGGCCAGGGTGATGGCTTCGTCGATGGTGGCGAACGTCGTAACGGCGAGCACCGGGCCGAAGATCTCTTCCTTGAACAGCTTGCTATCAGCACCCACGCCATCTACGACGGTAGGCTCAACAAAAATATCGCTCTCGGTGTTGCCGCCAAAGACAACCCGCAGTTTCTCAACGCCAGCCTGTTCAAGGTAAGAACGGACTTTCTCGAAATGCGATTTGCTGACCATGGAGCCAATGCGGTTTTCCGGATCCAGTGGGCAGCCCATTTTCCATTCCAGCATCTGGACGCCGATACGCTTCAGCAGTTCGTCCTTAACATCGGCATGGACGATCAAGCGCGAAGAGGCCGAGCAGTTTTCACCCATGTTCCAGAATGCGCCATTGACCACATGGCTCGCGACCGAATCCAGATCCTCTACATCATTCATCACAACAGCCGGGTTCTTGCCACCGCACTCCAGCACAATGCGTTTGAGGTTCGAATCTGCCGCATAGTTCAGGAAGCGGCGACCGGTCGCTGTCGAGCCTGTGAAGCTGACCATGGAAACATCCATGTGCCGGCCAAGCGGCTCACCTACTTCACTGCCACCGCCCGATAGCACGTTGAAGACACCAGCTGGTACACCAGCTTCAAACGCCAACTCGGCGACACGCAGGGCGGTCAACGTGGTTTCCTTGGCGGGTTTGACGATGATCGAGCAGCCTGCGGCCAGCGAAGGGCCGATTTTCCAGGCCAGCATCAGCAGCGGAAAATTCCACGGCAGTACCAAACCCACAACACCGATGGCTTCACGCACCACAAGCGTCAATGCACCGGAACCGACTGGTGCCGTGTTGTCGTAGATCTTGTCGATCAACTCTGCGTGCCAACGGAGTGTGTGAATGGTTTCGGGAATATCCGTGAGCTGGCACTCGCGGACGGGCTTGCCGCTATCCAAACTTTCCATGACAGAAAGCTCGTGGGAGTTCTGCTCCAGGAGATCGGCAAAGCGCAACAACACTCGCTTACGCTCACCGGGGCTCAGCTTATGCCAGCGACCATCTTCGAAAGCATCTTTAGCTTTTGCTACGGCGAAATCGACGTCCTCTGCGTTGCAGGCTGTGATCTCGGCCAGCACTTCATCGGTTGCCGGGTTCGTTGTTGTGAATGTTTTGCCCGAACCGGAAGTGTAAGACTCGCCGTTAACGAAGGACTGCGTTGGGAACTTCAGTTTTTGGGCAATGGCGGCATATTCTGCCGCGCTGAGAAGGCCAGTCATTTTGAACTCCCGGTCACCTGAGCGACGTCACGTTTGAGAGTGGTGATAATTTCCTGCAGGGCCTGTTTTTCATGGTCATACAGGGGTTGAAGCGGCGACCGCACACTACCGGTACGCAGGCCATTCAGTTCGCAACCGACCTTGATGGACTGGACAAACTTGCCGCTTTCCAGGAAATCCATCAGAGGCATAAATGCACTCATGATCTTGCGACCTTTATCGAAGTCCTTTTCGACTACGCAGGCTTCATACAACGCAACGTGTTCGCGCGGGATGAAGTTCGATCCGGCACACACCCAGCTGCGGGCGCCCCAGGCGAAGAACTCAAGAGCCTGATCATCCCAGCCACAGGACAGGGCGATGTTTGGGTAATTGCGAGCCAGGTTATGCACCTGCGCCATGTCACCCGAGCTTTCTTTGATGGCGACGATATTCTTCGATTCGGAGACTGCCTTGAAATACTCCTGGCCCATGCTTACGCCCATACGTGCCGGGTAGTTGTAGAGCATGATCGGCAGGTCGGCAGCACGGTCGACAGTCAACGCGTGAATGGCGTTTTCTTCCTGAGTCGGCAGCGCATAGGGTGGCGAACCCACAAGGATGGCATCTGCCTTGATGGCGCGGGCAGCCTTCGCATATTCAACGGAATCTTCAGTGCGGATGGCGCCGGTGCCGATGACCAGCGGCAGTCGGTTGCCGATGACATCCTTAGCCTGCGTCGCGAGATCGATGCGCTCTTGAGAGGTATGAGCGTAATACTCGCCGGTCGAACCACCGATGATGATGCCGTGCACCTTCGACTCGATCAGGTATTCAAGCACTTCAGCGAATGCTGGCTTGTCGATTGCCCCAGTTGGAGTCAGGGGAGTAATTGCCGGGGTATAAATGCCTTCGAATTTCATGATTGCTTCTCCATCAGTAAGGGTTTTTTTCAACTCAGTTGCTCAATGCCGCCGCATCGCGCAAGTTTAGGGAACGTGTTTCCGGTGCCATGGCCCACGCCGCCGCCAACCCGATGAAGGTAACGGCTGCCGCCACATACATGGTGTTGCCGATACCCAGTGTCTGCAGTGAAATAGGTACCAGGTAGGTACCGACCGCTGCCCCAACACGGGACAAAGAAGTGCCGATGCCGACGGCAAAGGCGCGGATTTCTGTTGGGAAAAGTTCGTTCGGATAGACCAGTTGAAGAACCTGCGCCCCACCGATAAATATCGCGTAGGCACCGAACAGAAAGAGCACGAGCAATTCGTTGCCGTTTGAAAATACCGCCAGCAACAACAACGAGAGGCCCGACCAAAGAAAACTGTGGATTAGCATGCTGCGTCGGCCAATCGTGTTGATCAGTCGGGTTGCAAGTACGCAACCGACAACAAACAACAAGGTAATGGCCATGGAGCCATAAGACGCCCACTCGCCTTTCAGATTGAGTGCCAGCAAAACTTTGGGCGCGAAGGCGTAAACAGCAAAAACCGGAATGATCGAGCACGACCAGAATACCGAGACAAAGAACAAACGCTTGCCGTATCCGGAGTGCAACAAATCGCCGAAAGACATTTTCTTTTCGTCCGGTTCCTCCGGCAGATCCCGCAACGAATAGTGCGGGCCATAAACACGCTTGATCACGCTCTCGGCGTCGCTGTCGCGCCCTTTGCTCAACAGCCAGCGCGCGGACTCCGGTGTACCGATACGCAGCAAGAACAGCACCAACCCGATGACGGCGGCGCTCGCCAATGCATAGCGCCAAGCATCGTCACCACCTACGTTGAGAATAGCGTTACCGACGATGTAGGCAAATGCCGCACCGGCAAACCACAGAATGGTCAACGCGGCGAGTCGCGGCCCTCGTTGTTTCTTAGGCAAGAACTCCACCAGTAGCGAGGTGGCAACCGGGTATTCAATGCCTACCGCCAGACCGATAATGAATCTGAAGAAAAACAATTCCCCTGCCGATTCAACCCAGAATTGCGCCAGAGAACAGATGATAAACAGAGATGGCCCGATAAAATAAACGGTCTTGCGGCCTAACTTGTCAGTCAGCCAACCACCGATAAACCCGCCGAAAAAAACCCCCATCAATGCCGATGCCGCGATCATTCCCTGCCAGAACTCAGAGAGACTCAGAGCAGAGGTAATTTGCATCATTGCAATACCGATAATACTTAACACATAACCGTCCACAAACGACCCGCCCCCAGAGCGAGCCGTCAGCAAACGGTGAAAATTATTGAGCGGAACATCCTCGATGGATGCGTTAGGACTTGTCATTATTGTCTCCTATTTCGCCTCGGTCATTCGAAAGGCTTAAGCGCAAACCCAAAATTCGGGTGAACGAAAACCGTCTCGATCAGAAACAGTCAGCCTCCATGGACTAGCCAATAGAGCTAAAAATTTCCAATCAATCGTTTAAATTCGTAGTTATCTGTAAAGTGTTACTTGATCAGCTTTCCTTTCCTGCCCGACACTGACCCCATAGCAAGTTCATATTTACTCCCGCTGAAAGTATCGGCTCAGGTGGGTTTCTGTTTGGCCCTGGGGAGGACAGAAGAAAGTCAGTAAGATGGCTTTTCTTACCCGCTAACCAATCTGCCAGCAATGATCCAGTTACCGTTCCTCGCGTAACACCTAGTCCATTGCAACACAGAGCACCATAGACATTATTCGATAGCTGTCCGAATTGAGCCATGTGGTTTCGAGACAACGCTAAAGAACCGCCCCAGGTGTATTCGAAATCGACCTCAGGAAGCATGGGAAAACGACGACCAAATGAATCTTTGTGCCGTTGGACAAACCGCTGGAGGTATTTGGGATGACTGCGTCCATCGGCATTGAAGCTGAAGCTGTTGCGCACCAGCAGACGACTGTCAGTTGTTCGGCGCAAGGTAGTGCCAAAAGGATCGGCGGGAATCACGCCCCAATAAGGGAGGCCACCCAGTCGTGCTTGCTCCTCTTCTGTGAGCTGTCGGGTCAGGCTCGCATAAGTGAAAATCGGCAGCATGCGCCCTTTCAAAAAGCCAAAGCTCATGGCAAACGCGTTGTTGGTCAGGAGTAATTTGTCCGCAACAATACGACCGTTCTTGTGAGTTAGAACGGTTTTATCGCCGTACTCGACGCCAGTAATCGGGGTATTTTCGTAAAGTGTTACGTTGGCGGGCAAGCTATCGGCCAGGCCTTTGACCAGTGCCGCTGGTTGAATCAGGGCTGTACCAGGTGTAAACAGAGCCTTGCGATAGAAGTGCGTGCCAATATGATTCGGCAAGTCTTGCTCTTCGATTATCTGGTAATCCTGGCCAAGCTTATCCAAGCCACGACGGTACGCATCCAGAACCGCTATGCCTCTATTTTCGATGGCCGCTTGATACTTTCCGCACATCCGAAATTGGCAGTCGATTTGGTGCTTTTCCACCAGATCCTTCAGCATGGATTGCCCGGCCAGGTTCAATTCCATACTGATTTTGGCAGTCTTGATATCACCGATATAGTCATCAGCACCGATATCGTGTGGCAGGTCAATGGCGAAGCCGGCGTTTCTTCCAGATGCGCCATAACCAACCTCCTGAGCCTCGATCAGAACAATCTCATCATCAGGAAAATTCAGTGCCAGTTGACGCGCCGCTGCAAGCCCGGTGAAACCGGCACCCACAACAACCCAGCGTGCCGAGCGGATACCAGAGTGGGACGGACGAGCCACTCTAGGTTGGCTAAGGTGGAACCAGCCACAAGTAGAATCATCTGCCGGTGTGTATCTGATTTTTGCCATTTTCGCGACCTGGGTTCTTTATAGTTGTAAGTGCTATAAGCTTCCCGTCTGCACAACCTAACCACATTACGTGTAGTGCTTATGCAAGTAGAACCGGCTGCCTATTAATAGTTAATTGCTACTTCCAACCCTTCTGGCGCTGCGTATTCGGACATTCTGCGGCGCGACAGTTCAAGGTGCGCACGCACGATATCTCCCGCTAAAACCGGGTCATGGTTTTCAATAGCACTGATCATTTCGTCATGCTGTTCGGTCGCCAACTTCAGATCTTCCTGCATATCAATTGTCGTTGGGTGGCGATAAAAGATCTTCCCTAGACGCGCATGGTCGATCAGCAACCGCTGCAGGCTCGGCAACAAATAGGCGTTATGTGCCATCTTGCCGATCTGTAAATGGAACTCATCGTTATAAAGCACACGCTTCTCGACATCTTTTTCCTCGATTGCTTCTCGGAAAAACTCTTGTATGCGCTTTAACTCGGCAATCTCGGATGGTGTCGCGTGCGTGGCGGCCAATTGGGTTGTCGCGATGTATATCAATGGTGCTGCAAGGAAAAAGCTTCGCAGCGATTGATAGTTCATTGACGACACGCGGGCAGCCCGATTTGCCTCAAGGTCGATATAGCCTTCGGCAGCCATCTGCCGCATGAGTTCGCGCACAGGTGGGCGAGAAAGTCCGAATTCGTCACATAAGGCCAGCTCATCAACGACGGCACCGGGGGCAAGCTCCATGCTGAGAATGCGGCGCCGCAGCGTCTCTCCCAGCACGGCTTTACGGTCAACAGGCAGCTCAGAGGAAGCCTGCGGTTCGAGTTCTTTCGTTGCCATTATGGAAACCTTCATACGGGTAAGTGAGCACGGTCTACTACCTGTATTATCACTATAAAACAACATTATTCTTTGTGTCTACAATTAATATACACAACTTGATCAGCCTTTTTCACCAAGTGACAGACGGCTGCTTGGGTGAGAGCAACTCAATCTGCTGAGAGCGAACTGGAGGCAGTAGGCCTGGCACAGCCGCCTATTGCACTACGGTCTTGTAGAAGCTACGGGATACAAAAAAGGAGCCACCTGAAATGGGGAAAGCCCAATGCCGTGCGGCGTCTTCAATCGGTGTGGAAGCGGCCAACCAAACGATTAAGCTCGCGGGACACCTGTGACAACGCCTCAGTCGTTGTCCTAGACTCCTGCGACACTTGATTGATGCGTTCAGCGTCGCTATGAATGTCCACGATGTGCCGATTGATGTCCTCAGCCACAGCGTGCTGTTCCTCTGCCGCAGTTGCGATCTGAGTGTTCATATCCTTGATAGTCGTCACTGCCTCGTGAACCCCCGTAAAGGCTTTCTCCACCTGCGCAGTGAATGCCACAGATTCGTTCGACTGTGCCAGGCTCTGCTGCATCTCAGTCGCCACGCTCTGGGTGCTATTGACCAGCAAGACCAAGAGGTCATTAATTTGCTCAGTTGATTCAGCTGTTCGCTTAGCTAAGGCTCTCACCTCATCGGCGACTACCGCGAAGCCACGACCTTGATCGCCTGCGCGAGCGGCCTCTATTGCCGCGTTCAGTGCGAGTAGATTGGTCTGCTCTGCGATGCCTCGAATGGTGTCAATGATGGTCGTGATGCTTTGGGTGTTCTGTTGCAAATGGCTTATTGAGTCAGCAGCACCTTTGATTTTTTCGCCAAGGTTGCTGACCTGTTTGATCATCAACGAAATGACCTTTTGACCGGTATGAGCTTGATCCTCACCATGCTGTGCCGCTTCTGCCGCACGGTTACAACTCGCAGCTACCTCATTTGCAGTGGCGACCATTTCGTGAAACGCGGTCGAGACCATATCTACAGCAGTGGACTGACGCTGCACCGTATCGTCGAGTTGAATGGCTTGTGCTCCGATCTGGCTGGCCCCATGATCCACATGCTGGCTCGACGTTCGGATATCCCTAATCAAACCCTGGATACTGCTGACAAATCCGTTGAAGCCTTGGGCCATTTCAGACATTTCGTCACTCCCCTCGACCTCCAGACGCCCAGTAAGATCGCCGCCACCACTGGCGATATCCCTAAGGCGATCCGATGCAGCATTTATAGGTGAGATCAAGATCCTGGAAAGGGCTACACCACAAAGTGCAAATACAAACACAAGCCCTGCACTGAGAGCACTGATAACAAGCACTAAATGCCAAGCGCCTGCATTGATTTCACTATTTTCTATCAACCCTATGTATGTCCAACCTAGAGTTTCGGACTTAAACACATTGGCGACATAGTCAATACCGTCGATTTTTACGTCGTAAAATCCAGCTTGCTTGTTCGCTAACAGTGCATAGCCATCACCCAATTCATCCAGAGACTTCAAATTGTTATCCGGATGTTTAGGATCAGCGAGAAGCTTTCCGCTGCTTTCCAATACCAATAGATAGCCACTTTCCCCAAACTTAACCTTTTTTGCTGCTTCAGTGAGCTGCTTCAAAGAGACGTCTAGGCCGATAGCGCCAGTATTTCCCTGTTTGTCGATGAACGTCGATACGGTTGATATGTTCATCGTATTATCTTCCGCAAAGAGGTAAGCGGAGCTGCGAACAGGTTTTCCGTTGCCGGTCAGCCCGGTTTTGAACCAGGGCCGCAGACGAGGATCGTAGTGCGCTGCAACATTGGCATCAGGCCATTGGATGAATCGACCATCGCTCGTGGCCATGTAGACATATGCGTAGCTAGGGTGCGACTTTCCTAAGATGCTGAAAAAGTCATAGATACCTGCCCCATTGCCAGAATTCGGCGCACTCGTTTTTAATTCAGCCGGAGACTCGAGATAACTACTCAAGCTGTTATCTGCTGATTTTATAAGTGACATTTCCGCCAGAAGCATGACGTTCTCGGCAACGCTTGTAAGAAAAATATTAAAAGCATTGTCGACTTCGTGCATCTGCTTCAAGCTGCTTTGATTGAACTGTTCGCGCTCACGCTTCATGGCTTGATTGGCAATAAAAACCGTAATGATCAGCGTAGGGATTAGCGCGACGCAGATAAACGCAGCGATGAGCTTCATTCGGATAGTCATAAAATTCTCAATGATAAACTTAGCATAGCGGCGCAGCTCTAATGGCGCGCTCTACTTGACCAGCCTAACTTCCTTGGATGGACGATATCCAAAATAGGAGCTGTAACACTTGCTGAAGTGACTGGGCGAAACAAATCCACAGGCAACCAGCACATCAACCTGAGATAACTCCGTGTGTTGGAGAAGCCTGCGCGCTTCGGTGATGCGTAGTTCCATGTAATACCGCTGTGGCGTTGTGCCCAATTGCTCCCTGAACAGGCGCTCAAGTTGTCGACGAGAGCGACCTGCGTAAACCGCCAGTTGTTCCAGTTCCAGAGGCTCTTCGAGATTGGCGTCCATCAACTTCACCACCTCACGCAATGGCGCACTCACACAGATATTTTCAGCCGGCTTTATGCGCCGGTAGCGAGACTCCTCAAAAGCGAGGATGTCCTCAATCCCCTCGACCAGAGCTTTGTCATGCAGGCCCTTGATCCAGTCCAGCGCCATGTGGAAAGCTCCCGACGGGCTGGATGCCGTGAGCCGGTCTCGATCAATTACGTATGGCTCACTACTGACCTGTGTTGCCTTGCAGAACTCCGCAAGCGCAGGGCGATGTTCGGGGTGAACAGCGCAGCGATAACCCTCAAGCAATCCGGCGCGCCCCAAGAACCATGCGCCATTCCACAATCCAGCAAGACTGACACCCAAATCGGAGGCTGTTCTAAGCAAGCCAATCAAGTCATCCGTCGCCTTCAGTTCTGTCCGGTAGCCACCGCAAATAACCAGAAGATCCAAATCTTTGATTGAGGAACAATCGATACGGGCCTCTGGCCGAATGACCAGTCCCAGATCACTGACAACCTCTCCGTCGCTCATGCCGAAAGTTCGGGAGGAGAACAGCTTGGGTCGTAGAAGATTTGCAGTGACAACCGTATCCAGGACTTGAGTGAATGCGGGGAGAGAAAAGTGCTCAAGCAGCAGAAATCCAGCTCGAACCGTTTGAGCTGCTCCGTTGGGGTTGTCATTTAAATAGCGAAGATTTTTTCCCTTCATACCTCCGCTAAATTGGCGTCGTTCGATCACGGGTCGACCTACTCTTTTACGTTCGAGAACACGTCAGTTGGCGCATGAATAAATCGCATCACCAAGCGCAAGAAATCATTAATTCCTGGCGCAATGTGGCGCCCCATCAAGCAAGCTGAAAACCGTGGCGAAGAGGGTCTCTACCATCCACAAAGATGGTGTTGTGTCCGGTGATCTGTGCCCATCCGCCGATGCTTGGCCGGATGCCGTCGAACGTACCGACTTTGACCGATGCTTCGACTTTCCCTTCGAAGATCGTCCCTATCAAGCTTTCGTTGCGGTACGTATCCCCCACCTTTAAACGGCCCTTGCCAAACAGTTGGGCCATTCGCGCAGAAGTTCCCGTGCCACCGGGAGAGCGATCAATAGCCTTGTCGCCGTAGAACACTGCACCGCGTCCATCGGCTGCAGTAGTGTGTCCGTCGTCGCACCAGATGACATGGTGAACGCCACTGATTCTGCTGTTCTCGGGATGTACAGGGTCACTGACTTCAGCCAGTGCCGTGCGCAGCTTCTGGCTCAGGCTAACGATGTCTGCCGTGGTCAATCCTTCCAATCCTGCCCAGTTTTCCTGCGGCTCGACGACTGCATAGAAATTGCCGCCGTAAGCGATGTCCACGACGAGCTCACCTACACCGGGCACATCGACCACCACATCGGCACTGTGCAGATAGCTGGCCACGTTGAACAGGCGAATCGAGTCCACATATTCGCCGTTCATGGTGTAGGCGACGTCGACTCGCCCAGCAGGCGTTTCGATGGCCAGCGTGCCAGGTTCGCGAGGTGTGACCAGGCCTTCCTCAATTACGACAGTAGACATTCCGATAGTGCCTGCGCCACACATTGGCAAACATCCACTGACTTCGATAAACAATGCACCGAAATCACAGTCATCACGCGTGGATGGATAGATGATTGCCCCAGACATAACATCGTGTCCTCTGGGCTCGAACATCAATGCGGTTCGAATCCAGTCATGATCACGAACGAAGATATCGCGTCGCTCGGCCATCGAAACGGAGGGCAACAGAGGCCCACCGCCTGTCACTACCCGAACCGGGTTCCCGCACGCGTGTGAGTCAACACAAAAAAAGCTACGTCTCATTGTGAAAATCTCTCAAAGGAGTTTGTTTGGGGAGTGACGCTGCAACGCACCGCGTGACAGACGATCCAGAAGCAGTGCCACGGCGACAATCGCCAGCCCTGCACGTAGCCCCAACCCCATCTCCATCCTGGTGAGGCCCCGGGTCACTTCAGCACCGAGACCGCCAGCCCCCACCAGACCTGCCAGTACCACCATCGCCAAGGACAACAGGATGCATTGGTTGAGCCCGACCAGCAGCGTGGGCGCGGCGGTCGGGAGTTCGATCTTGAACAGAATCGCCCTCGGCGAAGCACCGATAGCCTGCCCCAGTTCAAGGAACTCCTTTGGCAGCTGCTTGAAGGCCAGGGTCGTCAGCCTGAGCATCGGTGGGATGCCGTAGACAATGGTCGCGATGATTGCCGGTACTCGACCAAGGCTGAACAGCATCACGGCGGGAATCAGATAAACCCAAGGCGGAACGGTCTGCATGATGTTGAGAATCGGCAAAAATGCGTCATCCACCTTCTTTACACGTGCGGCAAGAACACCGAGTGGGAAAGCGATTGCAACCGAGATCAGCACTGCCACGGACACCAGCGCAATGGTTTGCATCGACGCAACCCAAAGCCCGGAGAACAAGCAAAATGCCAACATCAAAGCGGCAAACACCGCGACCTTCTTGTTGGCGAAAAAGAAAGCGAGCAACGCCACACCGCCGATCATGACGTAAGGGTGCGGCGCAAGCAGCGCACCTTCAACGCCACCCAGTACGGCTTCGATTACTTGGCTGATGACCTTGAATAACCCATGCAAATTAGCGTTTAGCCAATCGACTGCGGGCGCCAGGAACTCACCTGGAGAAAAGTGGATTTCTGCAGAAGTCATTGGGAGTCTCCCATCCGAGAACGCGCAGCGCTCTGCGCCAATCGATCCAGAATCATGGTCAAAATCACGATGGCAATTGCCGCGTTGATCGACTTGGCGATATCCAGTGTGCGAACGGCACCATAGATAGATTCACCAAGACCGCCGGAGCCGACGATGCCAGCGATGACGACCATGCCAAAAGCCATCATCAGACTTTGATTCACCCCGGCCATGATGCTAGGCATAGCGAACGGTAAACGGATCTTGAAGAACATCTGAAACCCGGTGACGCCGCTCGCCTCCCCTAGCTCGATAAACTCTTTGGGAGTCATTCGAATCCCCAGAGAGGTCAAACGCATGGCGGGGGGCACAGCAACAATAAAGGTCGCTAAAAGTGCGGTGGCCGTGCCATAGCCAAGCAACGCAATGGCTGGAAGCAGATAGATGTAAGGAGGCATCGTTTGAACCAGATCCAGGCAGGGATCCACGACTCGATCAAATGAAGGAGCAAGGCCGGCCAGTACGCCTAGTGGTATTGCTACCACCAACGCGAGCACGGTAGCCGTCAGCACTAAAGCGAGGGTGCTGACCGTTTCTGGCCACAAGCCAATGACGTCACAGAACACCAACGCCAAACCTGTAAGAATCGCGAAGCGAACACCGACCGCTCGCCAGCCGATCAGGGCCATGACAATCGCGATGACGTAATACGGGGGATAGGCGATACACCATTGCACGCCTTCATAAATCCCTTTCAACACAGTATTAGCCGTGTCGAATACAAACTCGCCGTTGTCCATGAGCCATTCCAGGCTCGAATCGATGACTGCGTCGAATTGATCGGAAAAGTCAGGAATGCTCATGTCGACGCCTCCAGAACTGTGCCGGCAGGTGAAGCCGCGAATTCGTTCGGAATGCCTTGAACACCACGAAGCAGGTCACGAGGTGTGATGATCCCTACCACCACACCGTTATCCAATACGGCGAGTGCATCGCGCTCGGACTTCATCGTCAAACCGATGAGCTCGTTGATATCGGCGTCGAGCGCGGTCTTAGGAAGCCGGGTGATGTCACAGCTTGGGTTGGCAACCTTGAATGGCTCGACAGGTGTCATGACTGAATGAGCCCTGACCAAATGCAACCGGGAAATGCCTGCCACAAACTCCGCAACGTAGTCGTCAGCTGGATTGAGAACGATCTCCTCAGCCGTACCCACTTGAATGATCGCGCCGTCTTTCATGATCGCGATGCGGTCACCGATGCGGATGGCCTCGTCCAGATCGTGGGTGATGAATACAGCCGACTTGCCCAGCTCCTTGGTCAGTTGGCGGAACTCATCCTGCAACTGCCGGCGAATCAGTGGGTCAAGCGCACTAAACGGCTCATCCATCAAGATCACTTCAGGATCCGCAGTGATCGCCCGAGCGAGACCTACCCGTTGTTGCATACCACCAGAAAGCTCACTTGGGTAACGCGATATCCAATCGCTCAAGCCGACCTTGGCCAAGGCCTGCTCGGCCACCTTGTAGCGCTCGGCTTTGCCCACGCCCTGCACTTCCAGGCCAAACGCCGTGTTCTCCAAAACCGTTCGGTTCGGCAGCAAGGCGACGCTTTGGAAGACCATACCAATATGGCGCGCCCTCACCTCTCGCAGCTGTGCTGGATTCAAGGATGAGAGGTCTTTGCCTTTTACGACGATCTTGCCAGCGCTAGGCGTGATGAGCTTGTTCAAAAGCCTTATCAGGGTAGATTTGCCACTGCCGGACAAGCCCATGATGCAAAAGATCTCGCCTCTGCGAACCTGGAGACTGACGTCGGAGACTCCGACCACGCAGCCGTAGTTTTGCAGAATCTGAGTCTTGGTTAGCCCCTGCTGAACGACAGCATTCATAGCTGCAGGTGCGGCTTTACCGAAGATTTTCCAGACTGACTGGCAATCTATCAGCACTTCGTTGGTGTCAATTTTGGCCGTTGTCATTTTCGTACCCGTGAACCAGTTTTCTGGCTTCTCTATTGAATCAAAGGGCGGCAGTGGCGAAGAAAGAGACGCTCGTTATTTCTTTATGTTTTCCCAACGCTTTAACAGCTCGGTATTTTTTGCCGTCCAGCCTTGAATGGCCTGATCCATGGTCTTGCCATCCTTTACCTCGCTGTTGATAGCGGTAATGTCGGCCAGGGGTACGTACACGCTTGCGATAACTTCGCGTGCATGCGGGTATTCGGCAGCAAAACCTTTATGGCCAATCCAGTAGTACGCTTGAGGCGGAGGGAAAATAGCTTTTGGATCTTTCAGGAACTTCATGTCGAACTTCTGAACCATCCACGACGGCTCCCAAATCGTTACAACCACCGGTTCTTTACGATCAACAGCCGATTTCAACGCGGCGGTCATGGCAGCGGTACTGCCTTCAACGAGCTTGAGCTTCAAGCCGTAGCCCTTAACTGCGTTGGTCGCGTCGCTCATCAAGCCCGAGCCAGGCTCGATGCCGATGATTTTGCCGCCCAGCTTGTCCGCGTTGTCGTTCAGCTGGTCGACCGAGTCGATATCAACGTACTTGGGAACGGCAAACCCTTGGTAAAGCCCGAAAGACACCGGGGACAGCTTTTCCAGGCGGTTCTTGTTCTTGTTCCAATAGTCGTGCGACGCATAGTCAGTTTGGGAGGCGATTATCTGAATGTCGCCTTTGCTCAATGCAGCGTAAGCAATCCCCCACTCAGAAAACTCGATAACTTTCACCGTGTAACCGGAGTCTTCAAGCACCTTCTTCGTGATGCCGGTAATAGGCGTCAAGTCTTCCCACGACAATGTACCCATCGTGATGGTCTTTTCTTCTGCGTGAACTGGCAAACACATCATGCCAGCCACAGCGACAGCGCAGATTGCCTTCCAAATCTTCTTCATGGCCTTCCTCGATCTACGTTTGAACTTGTTATATAAACTTCCAGAAACAGAAGCCCGTGATGTACAACAGTAAGCCCACCATCTTTTTCAGGTAAGTTCTTGTCTTTCCATGACTTATTGAAACTCGTTGCCTTTAACCCTTTCGGCTTCATCTTTATTGAGCCTCAGCGTGAGTTGGCCAAGATCAATATAATTAAAGACTAGATCGGCAGATCTGCCCCTATTGCGGGAGGAGTAAACTTTTCCACGTTTTCGCGAGAAAGCTCCAAATGCTTGAAAACTAACGCCACTACCGCTCCTTCATCACGACCCTCAATGGCTGCAATAAAGGAATCGTGCTGATCTACGGAAAGCTGAAAACGTCGTTCCGCATCCTGATCAAGGGGTCGAAAAAGGGAATAACCAATACGAGCAAGATCAATAAGCAACCTTTTCAAGCTGAGCTCCAGATACTGGTTACCTGCCATCTCACCCATAATTGCGTGGAATCGGTTTTTTTGTTCGACCATCACCCGAGCATCACGCGATTGAGTAGCGTCGCGGAAACGCCGTTGAGTCTCTTTCAGATCAACCAGCTGGCGCTGCTTGAAATTCTGAACAGCTAACCGGCCTATCGCGGCAAAAATCATGGGCGCCACCAGGAAAAAGCTACGCAACGTCGAATGGTTCATGGGAATCACCCGCGCACCTCGGTTTTCCCTGATATCTACGTATCCATCACCTGCCAATCGCTGAAAAACTTCTCGCACTGGAGTTCGCGAAAGGCCGTATCTCTCACTGATAGCAACCTCACCCAGAGCCTCGTCAGGATCCAGTTCCATGGTGAGAATCTGACGCTTCAGGTCGTTGTAGAGAGTGCTTTTGCTGTTCTTCACTACGTTCTCCTAAGGTCGCCTTTACAGCGCCTCCGGCTTGTTGTGGAGTCCAGACTCGCATGCGGTGATAGCATCGTCAACGCTTAGTATTCCCTATGTATACAGAGAGAATACTGTTGAAATTCACATAGAATTATTAACTATTTTATAAAAAACAATAGGTTATAATTTCTCTATCAATTCTAGTGGTCGCTAATAGGAATGTTTGTTGTCGCGAATTGGACGCTTTTTTCGTCTCGAATTCAGGCAGCCGCTTGGCCAGGCAGTCTGAGGGCGCCATTCTGACGACCGTCTGCGACATACCGCTACCAAGCTGAAACGCCCGTGAATGACTGAGCGGTCTGTGGCGGTCGTCGCTATTGATTATGGGGCGGGAAATTTTCTAGAGATGCAGTTTGTTATCAGTGAGCACTACCTGTGTTGAATCTTCCGTCGGAGTTCGCGTCGACTCTTAAGCCCAGCCTGATCATCACTGCGTAGCCAATGGTCGCAAAGCAATGAGTTGCACGCGGCAATAAGGTGCGACCGCCTAAACGCCCTTCCCCTAATGAGATGGTCAGCCCGGCGAGAACCTCGGCGAGTCTAAACTTGCCGGGGCGCTCTCTTTACCGAAGGAGGGTCTCTCATGAATACCGTGACGCTTCTGGGTATCGACATCGGCAAGAACACTTTCCACCTGCATGGACAGGACGCCAGGGGCCATCGGGTGCTGCGTAAAAAGCTCAACCGCAACCAATTGTTCCCTTGTCTGGCGCAGCTTTCGACCTGCAAAATTGCCATGGAGTCCTGCGGCGGATCTCAGTGGCTTGCCCGGAAAATCAAGGAGCAAGGCCATCAAGTGCAGTTGATCGCACCGCAACATGTGAAGGCCTATGTTACCGGCAACAAAAACGACTTCATTGATGCCGAGGCCATTTGTGAAGCGGCCTCGCGCCCTAGAACCCGTTCGGTCCAAGTCAAAACCGTAGAACCGCAGGTGCTGTGCACTGAGCACCGACTGCGCAAGTCCTTGGTCAGTCGACGCACCGCCGTCATCAATCAAGTGCATGGATTTCTCCTGGAGTTCGGCGTCATCTTTCCCGCCGGATACGCCTCCCTTGATCGGGTCTCGGGCCTGATGCAAAGCCGTGAACTTCCCATCCGTTTGAAAAACGCCATTGAGCGCATGCTTGAAGATATTCGGCAGCTGATTGGCGAGATCAAAAAACTTGATGTCGAGATCAAGCAAAACCTCGTCCAAAGTGACGCCGGCCAACGCTTGCAAAGCATCCCCGGCATCGCCCCCCTCATCGCTAGCGCTCTGGTGGCCGATGTCGGCGACGCTTCGGTTTTCAAATCGTCCCGCGACTTCGCCGCATCGTTGGGGTTGGTGCCGCGACAGTATTCAACAGGTGGCGAAACTGTCCTCCTTGGCATCAGCAAACGGGGGCGATAAATACCTAAGAAGCCTGCTTGTACAGGGCGCTCACACCGTTTTGTACCGAGTCGATCACCGAACCGACGCCCTCGGTATCTGGGCCAAAAACTTGCTTGCCCGCAAGCCTCTGTACAAAGTGGCCTGTGCCTTGGCGAACAAAATGGCCAGAATCATCTGGGTGTTATTAACCAAGGGCGGCACCTACAACTCACAACTTTTGGCTTGATCCGTACGCTTCCCACCGGCTTTTGCGACGTTAGTAGCTGATGACGATAAACAGCAGACATCCTGGCTGAAAACCTGGGAGCGAAAGTAGCTTTTGAGGCTGAGCCCCTTATAAAGGACAGGCAGGAGCGACTACTCATCAAGGGCCGAGCACTATCCGTGCTCACGCTGAGCACGGATACATTAGCGCAAGCTCGATTTACCGCTCATCAGTGCTGGATGGCAGAAGATGGGCTGACCATACATTTCGTTCATAGCCCACTGCGCGCCAGGATCAAGTGGGTTGAGCTGTCCTCGCCACATTTTGTGTAAAGGTGCCAGGCTGACTTCTTGCGGCCCCATCGGAAATCTCTCTTCTGTTGATCATCCCGCTACAAGTCGCTTACCTGTTCAAGGACTTCGAAGTGACGCCCCGATGCTTGTCACGCGAGCGATCTCAATCCAGCTCCACATGCAGTGCGCGCCCGAGGTCAAGAACCGTCGTAATAACACTCTTCACTATTCACACCCGTGCTGAATGGACTAAATGAAATATGACATATCTCATTGCGACGACTTTCATACCTAATCACGACCAGCAAACACTTTTTGCTCCTTTTTTAACCCATTGAAACCTATACGTAATTTACCAGAATCCTTCGTTTCTTCTGTGTATTCACATCGTATACAGAATGAATACTTGTTGTTGACCAGTCGTTTTAGCCGTGCGAATCTGAGCTCATCAACCTACCGTCAATAGCGTTGGCACTATTTTGGAGGTCGCTGTGAGTAACGGCAAAAGTGCACTCTACGAAGACCTGAAGCGTCAGATTCTCACCATGGAACTCGACCCTGGCGAAGTCTTGGACGAAGTGACTCTCTGCGAGCGCTACGGACTTTCTCGCACACCTGTCCGCGAAATCTTTCGCCGCCTTGCAGGTGAGGGTTACGTAAACGTCCAAGAAAACCGTGGCGTTCGAGTGGTGCCCATGAACCATTCGATGCTTCGGAATTTTTTCCAGGTAGCGCCAATGATCTATGCCGCGATTGGTCGTTTGGCGGTTCAAAATTTTAAGCAGCGCCAGCTCGTCGATTTGAAAGAGACCCAGTACCGTTTTCGTCAGGCTATGGTCGCCAGGAATGCAAATGCCATGGTCGTCGAAAACAACCGCTTTCATGCTGTCATGGGTGAAATGGCGGGGAATCAATACCTTCAACCAAGCTTAGAAAGGCTATTGATTGATCATGCCCGCATTGGGCACACCGTCTTCCGGCCACACAATGAAGAGATGGAAAAGCATCTGCAATTGTCTGTTGATCAACATGACTTATTTATTGAAGCCATTGAGCGGCGTGATGAAGAAGCAGTAGTAGCTCTGGTTTATGCACATTGGGAACCCTCCAGAGAAAAAATGGAAATGTATATCGCCCCGGAGGGCATGAAAGCAGACGTGCTACTGGTAATCCCCGCCTAAAAATTTTCGGAAAATTGGTTGGTACGATCATTCGATACCAACCCGCGTAGTAAAGTTGGAAACGTTGAAGAAGTTGGAATAGTTCAAAGTACCGCACCGGCCTTTACTCCCTAAAGGCCTAATTATCGATTTGACCGTAGATCGGAGCACGCCATGAAAAAGATTTGGAAGGCAATCTGCGCTATCGCTGTGGCTGGCATGATGTGTTTGCCAGTTCACGCAGAAGAAAAGACCATCACGATGGGTACGCTGTCGTGGGAAGACTTGACGCCTATTACCGGCATCACGAAGAAGGTGCTTGAAGACTCCGGTTACACGGTGAAAGTTATCGAGTTTTCTGAGTGGGGGATTGCTTACGCTGCACTGAGCAAAGGCGACATTCAGATAATCGCCTCCCAAACTGACTATGCGTCGCACGACTATTGGAACAAGAACAAGAACCGCCTGGAAAAGCTGTCCCCGGTGTCTTTCGGGCTTTACCAAGGGTTTGCCGTTCCCAAGTACGTTGATATCGACTCGGTCGACCAGCTGAACGACAACGCGGACAAGCTGGGCGGCAAAATCATCGGCATCGAGCCTGGCTCGGGCTTGATGAGCGACGCGACCAACGCAGTTAAGGGCTACGGCTTGAAGCTCAAGCTCGTTGAAGGCAGTACCGCTGCCATGACCGCCGCGTTGAAATCGGCTGTTGATCGTAAAGAACCGGTGGTTGTAACGATTTGGGAGCCGTCGTGGATGGTTCAGAAGTTCGACATGAAGTTCCTGAAAGATCCAAAAGCTATTTTCCCTCCGCCTCAAGCGTACTACTGGATTGGCCATAAAGGTTTTGCTGCCGAATACCCGCATGCACGCGAAGTTATCGCAAGCGTGTACGTACCCCTGGCCGACATTACCGCTATCAACAGCGAGGTAAAGGATGGCAAGACCATGGATCAGGCCATTCAAGGCTGGACGGCAAAAAATACCGAGCTGTTAAAGCGTTGGGAAAATATCAAGAAGGATTGATTTCCAACTCATCCGCCAATAGAGGTCTCATGACCACCGTGGCATCAGTCTGATTTTTAGCGGGCGCCCTGCCCCATCAAAACAATTTGATTTTGTAGACGACAAAGATCTGCGCCCCACGGTTCCTGTTCAATCAGGAAGCGTGAACTGTCTTGGATGACTTTCTCTCTTTTTACTTCCACCGTTTGCTAACGGTAATGGGAGTAAGTCAGAGGGGCGCAACGGTCTTGTATACCTGCAGGTCATCAAGAGGTGAAAAATGGGCTTCAAAAGAATGATCCAGGCAATTGATACTCACGCCGGCACACCGATGCGTGTGATCACTGGGGGGGTTCCTCATATCCCAGGCAACAGCGTCTATGAAAAGATGAAATGGCTTGAGGCCAACGATGATCAACTGCGCAAATTGATGCTCAGAGAGCCTCGTGGTTACCCGGCTCATTGCTGCAACCTTCTTGTTCCACCAAATCATCCGGAAGCAGATGCCGGCTACATCATCATGGAGCAGATTGAATACCCGGTAATGTCTGGCGGCAACACCATCTCCGTAGTAACAGTGCTGCTCGAAATGGGAATACTGCCCATGAAAGAGCCTATCACTGAGCTTGTTCTTGAAGCCCCGGCTGGACTTATTCGCGTCACCGCAGAGTGCAAAGGTGGCAAGGTAAAGGGGGTTACCTTCAAAAACGTCCCAGCATTTGCGGTTCATCTGGATGCCGTGATCGACGTCCCACACCTGGGAAAGGTGACGGTAGATGTCGGTTGGGGTGGAATGTTTTACGTCATCGCCGATGTTCGCCAGTTCAAAGGCCTGGAGCTAATCCCAGAGCATGGCGCGGAGTTAGCACGAGTTTCTTCAATGATCCGCCAGGCGGCCATTGAACAATTGCCTGTCGCTCACCCCGACTATCCTGGTATCGGCATCACTGTGTCGCAGCTGTCAGGGCCAACCGATGACCCCAATGCAGATTGGAAGAATGTGGTGACGATGGCATCGGGCGAATTTTCCTGGGATGACCCTTCAACGTGGACGGGTGCGCATGATCGCTGCCCGTGCGGAACAGGGACTTGCGCCAAGATGGCCGTGCTTCATGCGAAAGGCGAGCTAGAGCTGAACCAAGATTTCCGCCATCAAGGAATCGTGGGGAACATCTACACCGGACGACTCGTAGGAACGACGACCATCGGCGATAAGCAGGCGGTAATTCCGACCATCACAGGGACAAGCTGGATCTATGGTATGAGCACCTACGTGTTGGATCACGATGATCCATTCACGGAGGGGTTCACCCTGGGAGACATCTGGGCGTAGCCCCTCCTCGCCCCGACTCGCAGCTGATCAGACCGAATCGTTCGTAGGTCTGAGAATAAGCCAACGTACATGAGCGCCATTTGTCTTCAACATGACAAGGGCGTTCATTGTCGAAGCTTGACGGCCAGCGATCCACTCCTAACCACCGCATAATTTACGTAACTGGAAGGGTTAAACGATGCAGATACTTTCGGCTGAGAGCATCAATTCTCTACTGGATTGGGATGGCGTTTTGGATGCGCTGCACAAAGCACATCTTGGCCCGCGCCCGGTCGGGGACAGCTTCTTTCTAGGGGATGCAGACTATGGTCTGCTAAGCCGTGGTGTGATTTTTCCCGGCGCTGGTGCGGGCCTCAAACTTGCCTCTATGTATCCCGCAAACACGTGTGCGAATCCACCATTACCCGTGGAGGATGCAGCATTTCTGGTCATTGATGAGAACACGAAAGCCATCGCCGCCATTTTGGACGGGCCAGAAATAAGCCGCTGGAAGACTCCTGCCGACTCAGCTCTGGCGGCTAAAAAGTTAAGCCGTGAGGACAGTCGCGTTCTACTGGTCTTGGGGGCAGGGCCAATTGCTAAAGCCCTCGTAGACGTTTACCTGCATATCCGCCCTTCAATCCGTAAGGTGCTACTGTGGAATCGCACCTCGGCGAAACTGGATAAAACCTACGCCGATTTGAAGGCAAGAAATATCGATGTACAAGTCGTTGTGGATCTCGATGCAGCCGTTAAATGGGCCGATATCATAACGTCCGCCACAAGCTCATCCACCCCTCTCATACGAGGAGAGTTTGTCCGTCCCGGTACTCATGTTGATCTAATCGGAGGGTACCGCCCTGACATGCAGGAGGCCGATAATAACGTTCTCGCTAAGGCGAGAATATTTGTAGATGATCGCTCAACTGCAGCCTGCTCTGGAGATATTCAGATACCGCTTTTGGCGGGCGTAATCCGCCAGGAACAGATTGAAGGGGATTTGTTCGACCTCTGTCAAAACAGTGCGTTTACCAGATCTGCCGATGAGATCACTGTGTACAAAAACGCAGGAGGAGCTCATTTCGATCTCGTGGTGAGTCAATATGCGATTAGCAAATCAAAGACCAGGTAACTGAGTCTTCAAGGCTTGGGCATCTGTGCCATCGGCATGATGTTGGAGGAGAATGCCTGCAGGGAAACTGGCGCGACCGTGCCCCATCTATGGCTAATCAGCCCGACATTAAGCCTGGTTGGCCGAGTAGAGTCACCGCTATTTCGGGCGAGTGGAAAAATGCAGATTAGAGGCGACAGGGCCGCCACAGCGTGTGGATTAGTGGCGATCATTTTGTGGAGTACCGCCGCCGGACTAATCAGAAGCATCAGCGAAATCTTCGGCCCATTAGGAGGCGCGGCAATGATCTATTCATTGGGCGCGATCATGCTTGTGGGCCTACTAGGACGACCGCGCCTTCGCTCTACATCAAAGCTTTATTTGGTACTGGGAAGCGCCCTTTTCGTAGCCTACGAGGTGTGTCTATCGCTGGCTTTGGGCTATGCCAGTAGTCGCACCCAAGCCATTGAGCTGGGTGTCGTGAACTATCTCTGGCCCTGCCTTACTGTCGTGCTCGCTACCATCATGAATGGACAACGGACACGCTGGTTTGTTGTACCGGGCACGGCGCTCGCTCTCTTCGGCATTTTGTGGGTCGTAAGTGGTGACGGGTTGTCATTGCCAAACATCATTGCGAATGTAGAGTCCAATCCTCTCAGCTACAGTCTCGCACTAGCATGTGCGATTACTTTCGCCCTGTATTGCAATGTCACTCGCCGATATGCGGGCGGGCAAAATCTTGTGGTTCTGTTCTTCGTCCTGACGTCGGGTGTGCTTTGGTTTAAGTACATTTTAAGCAGTGAGGTGATTCTCTCATTTACTCTGAGTAGCAGCATGGAGCTGCTTGTCGCAGGTACCGCAATGGCCGGAGGTTACGCTCTCTGGAACATTGGCATCTTGCGGGGAAATCTCACTTTGTTGGCTACCGCTTCATATTCCGCACCAGTGCTATCGTCTGCATTTGCTGCGGTATGGTTGGGTGCTCATTTGAATGCGCAGTTTTGGCAGGGAGCAGCGTTGGTTACCGCAGGATCGCTTGTCTGTTGGTATGCGACTCGACAGCGAGCTGATTCGGTCTGAGCTGGCTGTAAAAATCTCGCATTGGCGGACAGACGTCCTTATCCGCGATTGCTAGCGGGGTGCTGACAACACCGATGGATGGCGCAAATAGAATCACTCTATGTTGCAAGCTGTTACGACGCCCGTTCTCCTTTCAGGAGCAAACAAGATGTGTAGCGAAGAAACTAGAAAAAAAGCTGAGGATTATCCCTGGTTGACCCCTTCCATGACGGGAATAATGGAGTTCGAGGCAGTAGCGCGACTCAATAGCTTCACCAAGGCGGCTGAGGAACTCGAAATGAGTCAGTCCGCAGTAAGCCAACAGGTCAATTACCTAGAAGAATCGTTGGGTACCCCGTTGTTCCATCGCCTGAATAACACCATCAAACTCAGCAGTGAAGGGCACGAGTTGTATTCGGTGGTGACGGAGTCCATGCAGCGCATGGCGAAGGTCTTCGACAAAATTTCAGAGGACAACCCCCAACAAGAACTGTCCCTGGCCTGCACGACGGCGTTTTCACAATTACGAATCTTGCCTAGGTTGGTAGCATTGCGCCTGTTACAGCCCACCCTTCATCTGCGCTTGATTACTCACATACTTAATCCTGACGTGAGCCGACAGGATGTCGATATCGCCATTCGATTCGGCAATGGAAAATGGAACGACGGCACTGCAATCTTCCTGTTTGACGAAGAAGTTTTCCCCGTGTGTTCGCCATCCTGGTTGGGCACTCACGCGGCCCCCATGTGTGTCGACGACTTCCTGCATATTGATCTCATCGATTCGGACACCACATTCGAAGGCTGGATGACCTGGAACACCTGGTTCAAGGAACTGGGAGAGAGTCGCCCCAAAATGAGTTGCAGCCTGCGCTGCAGCAGCTACAACGATACGGTGCAGGCCGCGCTTAAGGGATACGGCATTGCCCTGGGCTGGAACCGATTACTCGGCCCCCTGCTGCTCAGTGGAAACCTGGTTCGAATTACCCCCTATGCCGTCAAACCCAAGGATGCTTATTACCTGATTGTCCAAAATGGAAGGGAAATAACGCCGTTAGTTCAAAGCCTGGTTGATTGGTTACGAGAATAATCCGTATCAGCGCACTGAAAAATACGATCAAAAACGCGGATTTAATATTGCATAACTTTTGGATATATCTGGGTGAAAATAAAGCGCATTGACGCAAATCCTGACCATTTCAATACTGGCCCTCACCGTCACTTTCTGATGATTTAGATCTACCCCGTGAGGCCACAATGACAACAGCCGGCGTTAAATCCCAACAAGAATTAGTAACCTCACGCACACCGGGCCATGGCATGCCGGGTGCGCTATTTGGTCGCCAGGATGTATTCGAAACCGACGTCGATATCTTTTTCACCAGACACTGGATCCTGGTTGGCGTCACCTGTGACGTACCCGAGCCTGACGGGGTTTCGACCATCGACATCGGAAAATCCTCGATCATCGTCGTACGCGATGACGACGAGCAGATACAAGCGTTTCGCAACGTATGCCGTCATCGCGGAGCGCGTCTGAAGCAGTCAGGCAAGTCGACAGTTGGCATGCTGGTTTGCCCTTATCACCAGTGGACTTATGATCTTGATGGCAGCCTGAAACATGCCGCTCACAGGGGAAAGGATTTCGACCCACAGTATAAAAGTCTGATTCCTGTTCATACAAAAGTTGCCGGCACGCATGTGTTCGTTTGCCTGGGCGATCAGCCTCCCGAAGATATTGCCTATCTAGAAGAAACAATGGCACCTCGACTAGCCCCCTACAACATCACCTATTCGAAGATTGCCCACGAAGCGGAAATCATTGAAGACGGTAATTGGAAATTGGTTATCGAGAATAATCGCGAGTGTTATCACTGTTCAGCGACACATCCGTAATTAACAGCCTCTTTCCTGCCGGAAGATGTCGGCTTCTGCGCCGAGGGTCTTGGTGAAGAATCCCTTCAGGCACTGGATGAATATGAAGAGCGCAATGCTGCTGCAAAACGATGGGTTTATCTGCGACGCAGTAGAGCACCTGGACGTCGACGCAGTGACCCAGTTTCGCACGAAGCGGCTGGTCATCGCCGGCAATGGCGAGTCTCAAACCCTCGATACGCGGGTGGCGTGTACGCGTCTGTTCGGTGACCTGACCCGTCGCGACCTCGGCGACATTCACCTGTGGACTCATAACTCCTGGACGCATGTGATGAGCGATCACGCCGTGATTTCGTACATCATCCCTCTCGCGCCTGACAAGACCTTGGTGCGTACCAAGTGGCTGGTGAATGCAGACGCCATTGAGGGCGTGGATTACAACATCGATAAGTTGACCGAAGTGTGGAAAGCGACCAATCAGCAGGACGCCAACCTTGTCACCATCACTCACAGCGGCACACAAGATCCCGGCTACTCGCCAGGGCCATTCTCGGCGTTCACCGAATCCTACGTTGATCTGTTCTCTCGCTGGTACGCCGCGCGGCTCGCCGCACATGGCGTGTGAGGAATGACCATGACCACTTATGAAAAGCCGTCGGTCACCGCCAGCGCCGAATCCGCGCAGAGCGTATTCACACATCCTGACACCTGGAACACCTACGGTGCCCAGTGGAACAGCGGCGAACAAAAGGCGCTGCAATACTGCGCAGTGCGCGACGAAACCCACGACGTAAAGACCTTTATCTTCCGTAGTGCGGATTTCAACGCAATCAGTTTTGAGCCCGGACAGTTCATTACTGTATCGCCGGTTATCGCGGGGCAAAGCGCGTCTCGCTGCTATACGGTTTCATCATCACCCACTCGCCCCTTTGCGCTGTCGATCACCGTCAAACGAGTGCCCGGCGGGACCGTGTCGAATTGGCTGCACGATAATTTGCATGAAGGCGATAAGCTGCTTGCGTCCGGCCCCGCGGGCAGCTTCACGCCGGTCGGCCGCCCAGCGACCAAGCTGCTTTACCTGTCGGCGGGTTCCGGAGTGACGCCGCTAATGTCCATGACTCGGGCGGGGTTCGATATGGCGGCCAGATTGGATATCGTCTTCGTGCACAGTGCACGAACGCCAATCGACATTATTTTCCATGACGAACTGAACCGGATACAAGCCTACATGCCTGGCCTGCGCGTGCTGAATATCTGCGAAGGACGCGGCGTCGACACGGATTGGTCCGGGCCGATCGGCCGTCTGGATTTGGCCTTGCTCAGCGAACGAGTACCCGACTTCAAGGAGCGAGAAGTGTTCACCTGTGGGCCGCAAGGCTACATGGATGCGGTCAAGTCTCTACTCAAACAGGGGAACTTTGATTTTCAGCATTATCACCAGGAAAGTTTCGATATCGCGGTGCTGGACGAAGAACCTCTTATCGAGCAGGCGTCCGTCCTCGATCAACAGGAGGGCTTTTTTACGGTCACGTTGTCCCACTCAGGTAGAACCTTCAGCATGCCAGGCAACCAGACAGTACTGACGGCTGCAAAAAAGGCCGGCGCGATCGTCCCCTCATCCTGCAGCCAAGGGCTGCGCTTGCTCTGTTGCAGTAAACCTACGTCAGACCTTGTGATCGATTTGTAAGCTAACCAACTGACATTTTCTCAGTCAGGTTCTGCTGCATGTACGCCAGAAACCGTCGTTGAAACAGCATCGTATGTTCGTGCGCCGCATTCTCGGCTTCATCGGGTTTGCGGTCCGCGATGGCATTGACGATCTCATCGTGATCCCGTCCCAATCGAGTTGAGGTGCTGGCCGCACTGATGATGTAATCGAAGTGCAGATGCAACAGGCGTTGGCCTTCACCCAACAGCTTTTCGTAGTAACTGATGAAATACGGGTTTTTCCCTGCTTCGGCGATCGCCATGTGAAAGGCCTTGTTGGTCTCGGACATGGCCTGAAAGTCTCCGGTGCTGACCGCATGCAAATAAGCTGCGTCGGCCGCACGTATACGCACCAGATCATCTTCGGTGCGCTGCAGGGCCGCAAGCCTTGTCACCGCGCGCTGAATCAGGTCCAGGGCGGAAATATAATTCGGGAACTCTTCGATTTCGAACGGCGTCACCAACAGCGTGCGGTTCGGCAGAATGGTGACCAAACCTTCGCTGATCAAACGGGCCAGCGCATCACGCACCGGAGAACGGGAAAGACCGAATTGGGCGGCTAAAGAGACCTCGTCCAGTGGCATGCCCGGCTTGAGCTTCAACGTCAGGATCTGCTTGCGCAACTCTTCGTAGATATAGCGCCCGCCATGGCGTTTCGCACCATTGGCCGGTTCAGTCGTTTCTTTGCTCATAGGTCATGTTCTCAGCGGTGCAGGCCAGTTATCCGACCAGCCTGCAACTTTAACACCGGCCTTGGGATAGTTAAAAACCTTCACCCCAGGTATCGCTCAGCATGAAGCCTGCGGCCAAGGGATCGTCCGGGTCGATCCCTATCTGATGCAACCCGTATATCCAGGCCCGCCCGGTGATTCTGGGCAGAACCGCCGGTTTGCCGCCCACCTCTGACAGCCCCAGCAGTTCGACCTGAAACTCACCCCCGATGGTCGAGCGCGAGGTGAGTTTGTCCCCCACCTCCACCAGGCCCCGTGCACTCAAGGTCGCCAGATTCGCCGAGCTGCCCGTCCCGCAGGGCGAGCGATCAACCCGCCCGGGAGGCAGCGTGGTGCAGGTCTGGTAGGTGCTCTTGTCCAGACGGTTGCGGAACATCACATAGGCCACTTCATTGAGTTCTTTGAACAATGGGTGACTGACCTTCACCTGCTCATTGATCAGCGCTTTCAGGCGAACACCCTGAGTCGCCAGTTCACGGGCGTTCTCGGGGGCGATGGTCAAACCGACCTGATCCACGTCCACCAGTGCGTAGTACACACCGCCGAACGCGATGTCAGCCTTGATGCAGCCGAATTCTGCCGTCTGGATCGGGGCGTCCAGCTGTTCGACAAAGGACGGCACCATATCCAGAGAGACACTCATGCAACGCCCGTCTTTGCACTGCGCACGAGCGGTCACCAGACCGGCAGGCGTATCCAGCACGACCGTGGTAACCGGCTCCTCCATCGGCAACATCCCAAGCTCCAGCAGCGCCGTCACCACACAGATGCAGTTGCTGCCGGACATGGGGTGAGCCTTGTCCGCCTGCAGCACGATGAACCCGGCCTGGGCCTCGGGCCGGGTCGGTGGCAACAGCAGGTTCACCGACATTTGCAGGCAGCCGCGCGGCTCGAGAATCACTAACCGTCTTAGACTGTCGTCGACTTCGTTGATGTAATTCATCTTGTCGAGCATGGTCTTGCCGGGAATATCAATGACCCCACCGGTGATGACCTTGCCGATCTCGCCCTCACAGTGCACATCGGCCATTTGCAGCGTTTTTTTCCAGCGCATAACGGGCTCCTTTACTTGATGTACCAGCCCCACGGCTGTTCGCTGTCATAGCGGGTGATCTGTTTGGTTTCCAGGTAGTTGTTCAGCCCCCACTCCCCCAGTTCACGGCCGATACCGCTTTGTTTGTACCCGCCCCAAGGGGCTTCGGTAAAGGTCGGTTGCGAGCAATTGATCCAGACGATACCCGCTCGCAGTCGCCGGGCGACGCGTTCGGCTCGCTCCAGATCTCGCGACATGACTGCAGCGGCAAGTCCGAAGCGCGAGTCGTTGGCGCTGCGCAGTGCTTCAGCTTCATCGTCGAAAGGACGAACGCACACCACCGGCCCGAAAATTTCTTCCTTCCAGATCCAGCTGTCCTCGGGAACGTCGGCAAAGATCGCCGGTGTCAGGAAATAACCCTTGTCGCAGTTCGCCGGGCGGGTGCCGCCGGTGAGCAGTGTTGCACCCTCCTCCCGACCACGGGCGACGGCTTCCAGAACCTTGTCGTACTGGCCGCGGCTTACCAGTGGGCCAAGCAGCACGCCTTCGCTCATCCCGTTGCCGATGCTCAGACTTTGGGTCTGCTCTACCAGGCGCTTGAGCAAAGGCTCATACAGCTCACGCTGGACCAGCACCCGGGACGTCGCCGAACACACCTCGCCCTGATTCCAGAAAATCCCGAACATGATCCATTCGACGGCCGCCTCGATATCGCTGTCATCGAAGATGATGAACGGTGACTTGCCACCCAGTTCCAGGCTGATGTTTTTGATATCTCGGGCGGCGGCTTGCATGATCCTGGTGCCTGTCGGAACGCTCCCAGTAAAAGCCAGCTTGTCGATACCCGGATGCTCGCTCAGCGGTGCGCCGGCCTCCGGCCCGAGGCCGGTCACGACATTGAGCACGCCTGCAGGCAAACCGGCCTGATGGGCGATATCCGCCAGTTCCAGGGCGGTCAACGGCGTCAGTTCCGATGGTTTGAGCACCATGCAGCAACCGGCAGCCAAAGCAGGGGCCACTTTCCAGGCGGCCATCAGCATCGGGAAATTCCAGGGAATGATGGCCCCGGCAACCCCCATTGGCTCCTTGCGCGCGATAGAAGTGAAGCGTTCATCCGCGAGCGAAATGTTCTGTTCACGATGCCCATCGAGATCGTCGGCCAGGTCGGCGTAAAAATCGAAGCAGCCCGCCGTATCACCAATGTCCCAAAGGGCTTCGGGCAACGGTTTGCCGTTGTCTCGAACCTCCAACTCGGCAAGCTTGTCCTGGCGTTCGCGAATACCACTGGCGATTGCCCGCAGAACCGTCGCACGCTCAGCTCCGGTCATTTGCGGCCACGGACCTTCATCGAAGGCACGGCGCGCGGCGTTTACCGCCAGGTCGACATCTTCTGCCGTTGCCGCCCCGACCTGAGTAATAACCGACTCATTGCTGGGGTCGATGGTGTCAAAGGTGCCGCCTTGCTTCGGGCGAACCCACTGGCCGTCGATATAGAGCTGATCATAGGATTTCATGCGTGGTCTCCAAAAAGGGCAAAGCGCCTGGCGCTAAAAGGACTCAAGTCTTGGGCGGGTGTGCGACCGGCGACCATGTCGGCAATCAGTCGCCCGGTCGTGGCGCCCAATGTCAGGCCGAGCTGGCCGTGGCCAAACGCCAGGAATACGTTCGATAGACGGCTGCTGCGGTCAATGATGGGCTTGGTGTCGGGAAGAAACGGGCGATAGCCGACGCCGTACTCGATGTTTTCCAGCTGCAACTGGGGTAATATTTTTCGGGCTTTCTCAAGAATGATGTCGGCACGTTTGAAGTTGGGTTCGGCGTTGGGGCTGGCGAACTCGATGGTTCCACCGATCTGCAGGCCGCGGGTCATGGGGCTGAAGCAGAACCCGCCATCGGCATAGATCACCGAATGGCGAACCTCCACCCCCGGTGTCGGTAACAGCACCTGGTAGCCGGCGATGCCAGCCAAAGGAACCTGAGCACCGATCTGTTCGAAGAACTGTCGCGAACCGGTTCCCGCGGCAATCACCACATGGTCGGCCGCGTAACGTTCGCCGTTGGTGAGGGTGACGCCGCTGGCACGGTCAGCCACCTCATCGATGCGTTTGACCTGTGCACGAACACGAACACCGCCCTGATCGATAAAGCTTTGCGTGAGTGCCGCGATAAATCCTTCGGTATCGCTGACCGCGCGCCAATCCGGAAACAACAGGCCATGGCTGAATTTACCCGCTAGGGAAGGTTCGAGATCCGAGATAGCGGCGCGGTCCAGCACTTCGGACTTGAAGCCCAGGGCTTTGCGCAGCTCCAGATGTGGCCGTTCGTGATCCAGCCCCGAGGGCGAATCGAACACCTCGATGATCGGCCTCTGCCCCATCAGGTTCTTATCCGGGCATGCGTCCAGCAATGGTGCATAGTCCTCATAGACATGGTGCGTGAGCGTTGCCATGTCCTCGGAAATCTCGACGATTTTCGAGTGCCGGGCGCAGGCCAGAAACCGCAGGAACCACGGCAGGATGCCGGGCAGTGCGCCCGGTCTTAACGCCAGCGGGCCTTTCTGGTCGAGTAGCCAACCGGGGATTTTCTTCAGGATCCCGGGCTTGGACAGCGGAATGACCTCGCTGACCGCCATCTGCCCGCAACTCCATTTGGCAGTGCTGTCCCCCGCCGCTGCCGGGTCGATCAGGGTGACCGCATAACCTTCCCGTTGCAGATACAGCGCACAGCAGACGCCAACGATGCCGCCGCCGACCACGACGGCCTTTTCGCGCAGGATGGGTTCTTGTGCAGGTGCCTGCAGAGGTGTCATAGAAAAGTCTCTTGAACAGAGGTTGGAGCGGCAAAATCTTCCAGGCTGAAGCCGTCCCACCAGGGTTGGGTATCGTCGACAATAAACTCGGCGCGCCCGGTGATCCACGCCCGCCCTTCAATACTGGGGCGAATCGCAGAGCGACCATCTTCCAATTCAAGCTGCTGCGCCACACGACCGACGAAAAAACTGCCAATCAGGCTTTCATGGCGATAAGCAGCGTCTTCGGCCAGCCAGCCACGGGCAAATCGCTGCGCGACCCGGGCCGAGCTGCCAGTGCCGCAGGGGGAACGATCGATGAGGCTGGCCCCAGCAATGACCACCGCCCGTCCCTGGGACTCGGCCGACAGCGGCGCGCCTGTCCACATGCAGTGTTTGACGCCCTTGATCGCCGGGTTTTCCGGATGGATCACGTCGATGGATTGGTTGACCAGATCCTGCATTTGCCGTCCCCAGTCCAGCAGCTGCTGCGGGCTGAAATGTTCACAACCCGGGTAATTGGGCTGCATCTCGACAATCGGATAAAAGTTGCCGCCATAGGCAATGTCGACCTTTAACGGACCCAATGGCGGGAAGTCGATAGTCAGATCCCGGTGCAGTAAAAAGGACGGCACATTGGTGAAACACACCGAACTGACTTTATCGCCGCTGCGGGTGTAGGTGGCGTGAATCTGGCCCGCTGGAACATCCACCACCACCGTACCCGGAACCTTCGGTTCAATCAGACCGGCCTCGAGCGCGAAGGTAATGGAACCCAAGGTGGCATGTCCGCACATCGGCAGGCAGCCGGAAGTCTCGATGAACAACAGACTGAAGTCACTGTCGGCCCGCATCGGCGGATAGAAAATCGTTCCCGACATGTGTGAATGGCCGCGTGGCTCAAGCATCAAGGCGCGGCGCACCCAGTCGAACTCGGCCATGAAATGTTCACGTCGCTCGCTCATGGTCGCGCCTTTAAGCTCCGGCGCTCCAGCGACGACCATACGCACCGGCATGCCTTCGGTATGGCCTTCGATGCAGTTGAAAACGTGTCGGGTCATGTCATATCACTCCGTAGAGCCGCACCGGCCGGCGTGGTGACCGATGCGGCAGGCACCCTTAACCTTGAGCCAGTTCGAAGGCCTTGCGGAAGCTGGCCTTTTCCTCGGTGGTCAGCGGTTGCAATGGCATCCGCGCGATGCCGGCTTCGAAGCCGGCCAACTCACAGCCATACTTGACCTTCTGAATGAACTTGCCGGATTCCATATCCGCCAATACCGGGAACAGCGAGCGGACGATGGCCTGGGCACCCGCCAGGTCGCCGCTGGTGTACTTGGTGTAAAAGTCGCAGACCTGCTGGGTCAGGCAGTTGGCCGGACCGCAGATCCAGCTGGTCGCGCCCCACAGGAAGAAGTCCAGGGCCTGGTCATCGGAACCGCAGGACAACTGGTAGTTATCCTTGTAGGTGCCGCCGATTTCGATGGCGCGCAGCAGGTTGCCGCTGCTTTCCTTGATGCCAATCACGCGCTCGTTGTCCTTGAACGCTTCCAGCACGCCGAAGCCGACTTCAACGTTGGTGCGTACCGGGTAGTTGTACAACACCACATTGATATCCGGTGCCGCATCGAGAATCGCCTGGTAGTGACCGATCAGCTCTTCCTGCGATGGCAGTGCGTAATAAGGCGGAGCGATCAGCAGATTGGTGTAACCCGCGTCACGGGTCTGCTTCACCTGTTCGATGACTTCACGGGTGCAAGAGCCATTGGCACCGGCAATCAGCAAGCCACGGTCACCGACCACTTCACGCACGTTCGCCAATACCTGACGGCGCTCTTCGTTGGTCAGTGCGTAGTACTCGCCGGTAGAGCCCAGAGGGACGAAGCCTTTGACGCCGGCCTTGAGCTGAAACTCGATGATGTTGCTGAGCATGTCGTAATCGACGTTACCGGTCTTGTCGAAAGGCGTGACCAGAGCAGGCAGGATGCCTTTGAGTTGAGTCATTGAAGACACTCCACTTAAGTTGGATGACAGGGTTGGGTTAGTACGCATAACGTCGCAGCATCCGTGCCTCGATCACGCCGACCAGACGGGTCAACGGGAATGCCACGAGGAAATAGATGACGGCCACCGCCGAGAGAAACTCGACCGGGCGAGCCGTGCTGTTGGAGATGTTCTGGCCAACGAACATCAGGTCGGCGATGCCCACCGAGGAAATCAGCGCGCTCTCCTTGAACAGCGAAACCACATTGGAGAGCAGCGGCGGAATGCCCCGGAGCAAGGCCTGGGGAAACACCACAAAGATCGTTTTATTCCAGGACGCCAGACCTAATGCGACGCACGCATCGTGCTGTTCGCCGGGGATGGATTTCAGCGCGCCGCGGAAGGTCTCGCTGGTGATGGCGGTCATGTACAGGGTCAGCGCCAGCAGCACCGAAACGTAGGGCGGTACATCGATGCCGAACACCACCGGGAAGCAGAAGAACACCCAGAACAGTTGAATCAGCAGCGGCGTACCGCGAAACAGCTCCACATAGAGACCGGCCGGCACGCTTAACCAACGACTGCGGGACGCTCGCAACAGACTCAACAGAAAACCGCACAAACTGCCCAGAATGGCGCAGCCCACGGTGAACGCCAGCGTCAGTGCCAGCCCCTGCAGCAAGGCTTGCCAGTAGGAGAACACCACGGTGAAATCAAGATTCATGACAGTCTCCTCAGCGCGCGAGCGCAGCGTCCTGGCGACGTTCCAGCCACTGCACGAACTGAGCAATCGGCAGCGACAGGGCGAAGTAGATGAGCGCGATCAGCGAGTAGGTTTCCAGCGGGCGGTAGGCTTCGGTCGCGATGCTTTTGCCGACATACATGAGGTCCGCCACGGCGACGATCGCCACCAGCGCACTCTGCTGAAGGATCGAGATGCCGTTGGTCATCAACACAGGGATAGCACTGCGTAGCGCTTGCGGAAGAATTACGTAGAGCGTTTGCTGCCATGGGCGCAAGCCCAATGCAATGCAGGCATCCAGGTGTTCACGCGGTACTGCCTGCACGCCCGCCCGATAGGCTTCGGCGTTGAATGCCGTGAGGTTCAGCCCCAGGGCGAGCACGCCCATGGTGATCGGGTCGATGAACACGTCGAAGAGCATCGGCACGCAGTAGAAGAACCAGACGATTTGCAGCAGCACCGGCGTGCAACGAAAGAACTCGATGAACAGCTGTGCCGGCCAACGCAGGAAAAACCAGCGACTCAAGGTCAGCAGACATAGGCCAAACCCCAGCACCAGCCCGACAATGTTCGACACCAGCGCCAGCTGCAGAGTGACTTTCAGGCCATCCCACAACAGACCGAAATTGCCGCTGAGGAAGTTGAAATCGAATTGATAATTCATGATCGCCTCCTCAGTCCAGGTGCAGCACTTTTTCCAGAAACTCGCGGGTGCGGGCTTCCTTGGGTTGAGTGAACAACTGATCGGGATGGCCTTGCTCGACCACTTTGCCGTTGGCGCAAAACACCACGCGGGTCGCGATATGGCGGGCGAAATGCATGTCATGGGTGACGATGATCATCGCCATCTTCTGTTCGGCCAGCTGCAGCATCACGTTCTGCACCTCGATGACCATCTCGGGGTCGAGTGCAGATGTGACCTCATCGAACAGCATCAGCTTGGGCTCGAGCATCAGCGCGCGGGCAATCGCCACACGCTGTTTCTGGCCTCCCGATAACTGACTGGGGTAGACGTTGAGTTTGCTTTCCAGGCCCAGGCGAGCCAGTAATGTCTGAGCCTTCTCGGTTGCCTGAGTCTTGGTCAAACCATGGACTTTCATCGGTGCCAAGATCAGGTTGCCCAGCACCGACAGGTGCGGAAACAGCGTGTAATGCTGAAACACCATGCCCACCTGGGTTTGCAGCGAGCAGTCCATCGGCTTGCCTTTGCCCCGGGCGTTGCCATCGATATAAGGGTTGCCCTGAAAACGGATGGTCCCGCCCTGAATGCTCTCGAGCCCCATCATCACCCGCAGCAAAGAGCTTTTACCGCTACCGCTGGGACCGATGATCACCAGGCGGTCATCGGCCCGCATATCCAGGTCCAGATGGTCCATCACCACCAGATTTTCACCGTAGGACTTATAGACGTCGCGCAGCTGAATGAACTCAGTGCTCTTCGTTTCACAGGCGTGCAGGGGCCGTGGCGGCACCGCCGCTAGATTGGAAGTATTCATCGAACATTCTCCGTCGAGCGCGCAGCTCGCTGCGCGCTCGACATCGGCGGGGTTTACTGAAGGGTTTTGTCGGCGTTGGCCAGTTGCGAAGCCTTGTCGACCAGTGCATCGATTTCACCGGTCTCACGACGCTGGGTGAGATAGATGTTCAAGGTCTGCAAGTCCGCGGCACTGACGTCTCGACGGACACCGAACGCGACACCCTGTTTGGCCAGCGCAGGTTTGGGCAGGACTTCCTTCGTCCAGCCCGAGTTGGCCACGGCAAACAAGTGATTGGTGTCGCTGGCATCGACCAGTACATCGGCGCGCTTGGACATGACCGCCAGACGCACTTCATCCATCCCCGGCAGGCGCATGATCTTGCCTTGCTTGACGACCGACGAAATCGCCTTGTCCTGGGCGGTACCTGACATCACCGCGAAGGTCACGTCCGGTTTGTCGAAGTCCGCGACGGCGTTGCCGGCACTCGCCAGTTTCGGGTTGTCCTTGTTGATCAGCAATGAGACTTGATAGTCGGTCGCGGCGACCGAAAAACTGACTGCCAGTGCGCGTTCAGGTGTCTGATTCAGCGCCATGGCCATGTCCCACTTGCCACCTTGCAAACCTGCCACAAGGTTGTCCCAGTTGGTGTCGACGAACTCGACCTTGACCTTCAACACTCTCTCGCCGAAGTCGCGGCACAGGTCCACGAAGTAGCCGCTGTATTCACCCGAACGGGCATCGCGCATGACATAAGGCGCCGCCACGGCAGCCCCACAGCGTAGAACCCCAGCTTTCTGAATGTCTTTCCAGAGTGAAACATCAGCCGCCTGGGCTGGGACCTGAGTGAGCAACGCGCCGATAGCGGATGCACAAACGAGCATGTTGCGGATGGAGCGTGGAAGGAACCGAGCCATTTTGACCTCTCCGATGATTTCGTTCTTGTAGGCAGGAAGGTACAAACTCAACATCACTGTGCGCCGTCATGTGTGCAGCGCTGTATGCAAGATAGATTTGAATGAATCGAACTGTCAACACGCGTCGAAAAAATTCATGAGGAAAATGACCGAGCGGTCGGACGACCGCTTTGGGGAGGGGGAAAACTAAAGAGTTCGCTGAATGGCTTCGAGGAAGTGGTCGAGAATCAGGCTTGGTCGACGGCTTTTCGAGGTGACCACGGCCAGTGGCGCATCGAAATACAGGCGCTGTGGCGCAAGGGGTTTCATCAACCCCTTCTCGACCCAGCCGGCGGCGAAGTGGTCGGGAAGAAAGCCGATGTAGCTGCCCGTGAGGATCAGGAATGCGATGCCTTCGCGGTCCGTGGCGGTCGCCGAACATTCCAGCAGGTGATGAAGACCGATCGCCTCAGCGGTCATTCGGTAGCTCGGGACAACCGCATCGACATGCCGCAGATTGTCGTTGCTCACCTCCTCTGCCTGACCGAACAACGGGTGCTCCCAGCTGCAATAAAGATTCGAGCGCTCCTCGTAGAGCAAGCTGTACTCCAGCCCCGAGAGTGGCGTAATCAACGGGATTGCCCCGACATGCAGGCGCCCGTCCAACAGGCCTCGCTCAATCTCCCCGGGGGTGCTCATGCTCAGGTTGATCGTGACGCCATCCCCTTGGCCACGCAGTGATTTCAGGGCGCGCGTGATGCGCATTTTCGGCTGTGTCACCAGGTTGTTCATGACGCCGATGTTCAGATCGCCGCGCAGTTGGCTGTGCAACTGATTGACCTCGCTGCGAAATCCCTCGATCGCTACCAGCACCGCTTCACTGGAACGCAGAACCTCCCGGCCCTCATCGGTCAGCGCGAACCCGGCGCGCCCTCGCTGGCATAGCCGCATGCCTAAACGCTTTTCCAGGTCGCTCATGTGCAAACTGATCGCCGAGCGACTGATGCCGAGTGTGCTTTCAGCGGCGGAAAAACTGCCACATTGCACCACCGTTTTAAACAATCGAAGCAAGCGCAAATCGAAATCGCTGACCTGGGTCAGGGGGTTTTTCTTGCTCATGGGTGAGTTTTTCCGAAAGTTAACGTAAGAACTTAAAGATTTAACTCACCAATTAGATTGGCTACAAGCTCCACAACGGAAATATTCTCAGGAGCCTGGCCGTGAACAAACCTGCCAACGCCCACAAAGCGACCTTGGCGCGATGTTCGTGTGGCAACTGACCCGAGCACTCGCAATAGAGACGGTTCGAGCGGATTGGGGCAGATGTTCGATCCAGTTTAAGGCTGTAGATGTGAGCAGAATGATGTCCGTAGGCGATTTTGATCTCCTCTTAGCGAAGCCCAATAAAGTACGCAATCGAGTAGGAGGTGGATTTACATCCGCCGTCCTCTCACACCACCGTACGTACGGTTCCGTACGGCAGTGAACCACCGCATCGTCGGCGTAGCGTGCAAATGGACAACCTGGAAAAGTCCGTTGTATCCAGGCATCGAACGCATAGTGCATGAACAGATTCATCAATAAGGGACTGACAATCCCACCTTGGGGTGTACCGCTTTCACGTGATACCTGAACGCCGTCAGCAGTCTCAAACGGCGCTTTAAGCCACCGTTCGATATACAACAGAATCCAGACATCCTTCACATGATGCCTCACAGCTTTGAGCAGCAGCTCATGATCGATATGATCAAAAGCCCCCTTGATATCAAACTCCACCACCCAATTCATATTCCAGCAGCGCCTGCGAGTGATCTCGACCGCCTGTTTGGCTGATTTTCCCGGCCGGTATCCATAGGAATCCGAATGAAAAAGACGGTCCAGACGCGGCTCTATAAGCAGCTTGACGGCGGTCTGAGCCACCCGATCGGCTACTGTCGGAATACCCAGCTTGCGTTTGCCTCCTGATTGCTTCGGAATTTCCACCTGCCGAACCGGTGGCGGAAAATAGGAACCCGACGACATGCGGTTCCAAACCTTGTACAGGTTCCGTTGCAGCTTCTGCTCGAACTGGGCAATAGACTGTTCATCTATCCCAGCGGCTCCTCGATTGGCTTTCACTCGCTGGAAGGCCTCCCAAACTATCAGTTTGGAAATGCTGTACGACTTTGCTGCGCTCATACCGCTCTTCCCCGCCGAAGCCGGTTGACGACATAAGCGAGCTGGGCAACGCCATCCCTTCGCTCCATTCTCATTACAAGAACTTCATCACTACTACGAATGGCTCCGCCCCTCGGCCTTTGCATCGGTATTCTTTCTTGCGGTGATAGCCGCTTGTCATTTCCCTTGGCATCAAAGGCGAGGTTCTCACGTTCCATATCAAAGCCTGTATTGAGCTCATGCCGCCTATACACCGGCTGCCATCTGGACGGTAAGCAGGTGTCCTCCAGACTTGCTCCCAAGGCTACTTGCCAGCCTCGGTTCTGACAGCGCTTGAGCCCTTAACGATGCGTCTTCGGACGGTTTGCTTTCGCTCATCTGCTCAATACGTACCTGACGCCTTTATTGACGCCTTTTCCACGGTCGCTCACCACCACGCCTTTTGAACGCAGCAGCACCGGGCGGTTTGAAGCCAGCTCCTGCAAGCGGACTTCGGGAGGCCTACTCCCATCTTCGATACAGCATCGCTGGCTTACGCCCGCGTTCGTGACACACGCAAGTATTGGGCTTTGGCAATTTTGGCTACCTTACCCCGCTGCACCGCCTAATCCGCTTCCTGTTCGTCAGGCCAGCATTTTGCCTCGGGCTTCCTTCAGATTCGCAGTCGCCCGCGACACCCTTGCCTCTGGCTAACACTTCCCCTTGCCGGGTGTGTAGAGGACTTTCACCTCCAAGTCACCAGCGTGGCCACCACAGCCAAACTGGTTGCGCTTTCGCGCAACGCGCCATGCCTGGCGCACCAAAAAAAACGCCGCTCAAATGAGCGGCGTTTTTTCGTATTCGTATATTCAAAAATGGAATAAAAAGAACTAAAAATCAGCAAATAGATATAGGACAACGAAGCCCAAAAACAATATTCTATTTGAAAGAAAATAATTTCGCAATCCGAAAAAACAAAAAAGGCGAAAAAAATGATAAAGACACTTGAACAAAACACTGCTAGTACCGAATCCACCTCGAACATTGATGACAAAAAGGCACGCAGCACTGTTCAGTCCCTTGCAAAGGGGTTCCGGGTGCTGGAAGCCTTCACTTCTGAAAATGACGAACAGACCTTAAGCCAGATAGCCATGGCTGCAGATCTCGACCCAGGTACCACCTTCCGTATGCTCAATACGTTGGTCGATCTGGGATATGTATCAAGAATCCCGGAAAGTCGTCGCTTCGCACTGACACTCAAGGTGCTCGACCTTGGTTTCCACGCCATCGCTCGCACGGACCTACGTAGCATCGTGCGGCCAATTCTTCGCGGCTTGGTCAGTGAAACCAACGAAGCTGCGAGCTTTGCCGTATTACAAGGTGCAGATGTGCTGTATCTAGAACGGGTGCGGGCGGGTATCACTCGACTAGGCGTGGATATCCGTATCGGTACCACAGTACCCGCAACTCAGACCGCTATCGGGCAGTCAATACTGGCCTTCTTGCCGGAACAACAGGTACAGAAAGTCCAGATGCTGACGCCCACAACACCGTTCATTATTAAACCCCACGCCACTGAGCCTGCCCTACAGGACTTGCTTGTGCAGATTCGTGAGGACGGTTTCGTTCTAACCGAATCCCTTTTCACCGATGGCTTAAGAATTCTTGCGGTACCCGTACTGGATATTGACGGGTATCCGGTGGGTGCAATCAGCATCGCGGCACCTTCGGTCAGATGTACTGCGGAGGAACTACGATGCCGCGCATTGAACTCCACACTGGAAGCAGCCAAGGATATCGGAAAGGCGCTCGAAGCCAACGGAAGTATCGGCTCGCACTTCTAGATGATTATCACGAGATAAAACAGGTTTACATTTAAGCCCGCTAATAGCTGTACAAAACCTCCAGCATTGTGCCCGCACAGAATGCTAGCACCCGCACGCCTCTACAATCTGAAAACAAGAAAGGAAGTGCTATGTTGATGCAGAATATAGAAACAGAACCCTTAATTGAGGGTGTCAAAAGCCAAGCCAATATAAGTGCGAGGCTTGAACGCTTACCTATTACCAAACAAGTGTTCTGGGCCAGGAATATTATTGGTGCGGCCACCTTCTTTGACGGTTACACGGTTATTGCAATTGCTTATGCGATGCCAGTGCTCGCGAAAGAATGGAATCTTACCCCCACACAGATCGGTATGCTTCTTTCGTCCGGTTACATAGGCCAACTGTTTGGAGCGGTGTTTTTCGGCTGGTTAGCTGAACGTATCGGACGGATGAAGGTACTTACCTTCACCATTCTCTTGTTTGTTGCGATGGACATTGCTTGCCTTTTCGCATCGGGGGCGGCTGCCATGATGGCATTCCGTTTCCTCCAGGGTATCGGCACGGGGGGTGAAGTACCGGTAGCCAGTGCTTATGTGAACGAACTCATCAGTTCGAAGAAGCGCGGTAGATTCTTCCTGCTTTATGAGGTGATGTTCCTGCTCGGACTGGTAGGCGCGGGAATAATCGGCTATCTGCTAGTCCCAATCTACGGCTGGAAAGCGATGTTCGCGGTAGGATTGGTGCCCGCGACACTGCTAATTCCGCTACGGTTCTTTCTGTTTGAGTCACCACGCTGGCTGGCCTCCAAAGGCAGGCTCGATGAGGCTGATCGTATCGTTACTCGCCTGGAAAACAGCGCACTGAAGGCTGGAAAGAAACTGGCGCCCCCCGTCGAGGTTCCACAAATTCAGGCGCAAAAGAGCACTCAGGGCTGGCGAGAACTGTTCCGAGGCATGTACTTCAAGCGGTCAATGGTCATCTGGTCCATGTGGTTCGGCGCCTACATGGTAGCCAACGGCTTGATCACCTGGCTACCAACCCTCTATCGTCAACACTTCAACCTGTCTCTGGACACCAGTCTCGCCTATGGCTTCATTACATCGGCGGGTGGCGTTGTCGCAGCCGTCATCTGTGCACTCCTGATCGACAAGATCGGCCGACGCCGCTGGTATATCGGCGCGCTGTTTCTGGCAGCTGTTCCATTGTCCTGCCTCGCGCTTACCGGGGCGACCACCCCATTACAGATCCTGATGCTGGCGGGCTTGGGGTATGCCTTGGTGCAAACAGTCACCTTCTCTCTTTACCTGTACTCAGCCGAACTCTATCCCACTCGCCTGCGGGCCCTTGGCACAGGACTGGGAAGCGCGTGGCTGCGTCTTGGATCGGCCGCCGGGCCGCTCGTGGTAGGGCTTGCGGTATCCGGTGCAGGGGTGCATTACGTATTCGGTGTGTTTGCGGTAGTACTGGTAGTTACCGGATGTATTACAGCGTTGTTTGCGATTGAAACAAAAGGTCGAATTTTAGAAGAACTGTCTCCGTAACTATGGACACTTGTCGCGCTATAAAAACTGCAAGTCTGACCTTCCCAATTAACCTCAAAAAATACTCATCAGTGTTTTTTGCGCCACTGCACGCGTTAGCTGCGGAAACTTAGTAAACAGAGGAAATAAAATGAGCACTAAGAATATGATCGATCTCAAAGGCCTGGTACCGGCTCCTGTCACCCCGTTTACTCGCGATGGCAAGGTCGATTACGACGCGATCCAAAAACTGGGGTCCTGGCTGGGCAGCTTCGACGGAGTCAAAGGCCTGGTGGTTCTCGGCCATGCGGGGGAAGGAACATTCCTGACCCAGGCGGAACAGGCCCAAGTCATCCGAGCCTTCAACGAGTCGTGCGAGGGCCGTCTTCCCGTAATCGCTGGCATTACCGGAGAAGGTACTCAAGTGGCTGCCGAAGAGGCCAAGCGCGCCGTAGATAATGGTGCTGCAGCAGGCTTGGTTTATCCGTCTCACGGCTGGTTGCGCTTTGGCTACCAGAAAGGCGCAGCGCAGGATCGCTACCGTGCGATCTACGAGCACAGCGGATTGCCGCTGATCCTGTTCCAGTACCCGGATGTCACCAAGGCCACTTATGACCTGGAAACCCAACTGGAAATCGCCAAACAGCCGGGCGTGTTCGCCATGAAGAATGGCGTGCGCAACATGCGTCGCTGGGACACAGAGATTCCGGTAATCCGCAAGGAAGTACCGGACCTGCAGATACTCACCTGCCACGACGAATACCTGCTGCACACCATGTTCGATGTGGATGGTGCCCTGGTTGGCTACGGCGGTCTGACCCCAGAACCGCTGATCGAGCTGATCGCTGCAGGCAAACGTAAGGATTACCCAGCTGCTCGCGCCATCCACGACAAACTGCTGCCGGTGACACGCAACGTCTACCACCGCGGCTCCCACATGGAAGGCACCGTGGCACTGAAGCATGGCTTGGTTGCTCGCGGCATCCTGGATCACGCAACTGTCCGTTCGCCGCTGCTGCCGCTCGCAGAAGGTGCTGACCGCGAAATCGCCGATGCACTGCGCTCCGCCGGCCTGATCTGATCCAACGGACGGCGCGGCACTTTAGTGTCTCCCGTCCGGACGCTCATATCAAAACAGGGCTCCGCTACTGCGAAGCCCTGTCTCTACGCTCGTACCCATTGAGATACCTGACCCAATAGTCGATCAGTTCCCCCAGACGAGCAATTCGCAGAATTGTCTCCCAAGGGAATTGCAGATCGCTTGTGCCCTTCAATAAAAACAACAGGGGAAAATCATGGTCTTGAATTCAAACGCATTACATGTAACGGGCGCACTCCTCGTGTCAACCATGCTGTTGCAACCGAGCAGCTTTGCTCAGGGTTTAGTCGAAGACAGCACTGCAAACCTGACACTCAGAAACTTCTTTTTCGAACGCACTTTCACAGCGCCGAACTATCCGCAGGATAAGGCCCGAGAATGGACGCAAAGCTTCATCTTCGATCTTCGCTCTGGCTTTACCTCCGGCACTATTGGCGTCGGAGTCGACGTGCTTGGCAAATACGCCGTGAAACTGGACGGTGGTGCCGGCCGTTACGGCGCATTACTGCTACCCAAGGATAGAGATGGAGAACCGGCAGACAATTTCGGCCGGCTCGGGGTAGCGCTCAAGGCGCGACTTGGCGCAACGGAACTGAAGGTCGGCGAATGGATGCCAAATCTGCCGATCGTGACCGCCGACGACTTCCGCGCATTGCCGCAAACCTTCAAAGGCGCTCAATTATCCTCACAAGATATAAAACATTGGACGCTCTATGCAGGCCAACTCAACAAAAGCAGCTTGCGTAACGACTCCTCCATGGAGGACTTGGCCTTCGGCAGCGCCCACAGTGACGCTTTCAACTATCTGGGAGGGGATTATCGCTCTGAGTCCAAGAACACCACGGTTCGCCTTTGGTCAGGACAACTCGAGGACATCTATCAACAGCAATACGTTGGACTTAACCAACGCTGGCAGCTATCGAAATCGGCCACACTGAATACAAACATGGGCTATTTCTGGGGCAAGGATGATGGCAGCGCTAAAGCGGGACGACTGGATAACCGCACGGCTTCGCTGATGATTGGTTTAGGGTTGTATGAGCACACGTTCAGTATTGGTCTTCAACAAGTCAGCGGTGACACCGGATGGATGCGGATTTCCGGAACGGGAGGCATCTACCTAGCGAACAATACATTTAACCACGCGTTCGACAACCCCAGGGAAAAGTCTTGGCAATTGCGCTACGACTTAAACTTTTCAGGATACGGAGTGCCGGGGCTTTCGTTGATGACCCGTTACGTTCGTGGTGAGGATGTCAGACTGCAAAAGATCGATAACGGCTCTGAATGGGCTCGCGAAACGGAACTTGGTTATGTGATCCAAAGTGGTCCCGCCAAGAACCTGGCCGTACGCTGGCGCAATGCGAGCGTGCGTCGTGACTTCAACAACTCTGATTACGATGAGAATCGTGTGATCCTCACGTACCCTATCAATATTTTGTAAACCAAAAGCGATGCGAACAATATATCCGTCCTTATTGGCGTGCGGCGCAACACCCGAAAATAACCGCGGCTTATTTAAATCAGAATACTGCCAAGCAACAGGGCCGCTCTTACTACCATTAGCACTTAGTAATACAAGTGAAAACCACCTATCCTTTTGTCAGGAGTAAATAATTTTGAAACTATACGAAGCATGCGAAGTTATCGAAGTACACGGAAGTTTAAACACCAATGAAAAGCTCTTGGAAGGTTGGATACTATTGGCTGTGGTAGCCGGAGCCAACGCCTGGCCCTGGTACGTTTTAGGTAGAAAGGCTTCGTCAAAACAAAGCCAACAATCGAACTCAAATACCCAGTAAGTTGGCCGGACTTTAGTATGGGGCTGGCAATCGATACCTCCTATTCGTTTGCTCTTCTGGCGTAATCGTTCGCCCAACACCCATCTGGATCCAGGCGGAGCAAGCCCCTCTTGGCCGAGCTAGGGAACGCGCGCGGGCGCGCCTGCACGCAGTCCGTCCATGACGAGGTCCATGAGCCGGGTGAGGCGTGGCTGCCAGTCTCCACCGGAATCGATCTGCCAAATGCCGGCGATGGCCAGAAAGAAGTCGTCCGTGGTAACTCCCGGGCGAATGGTACCGGCCTCCTCATTAACGCCGAGCAGGAGTTGGGCCGCAGCGGCCACCGGGGCATAACCCGATTTCCCTGGGCAGTCTCGTGCGCTGGCGGCCTGACGGATTGCATCCGCCAAACCAGCCTTGGTCAAGGCGTATTGGGCAAGGCGATCCATCCACTCCCGCAGGGCCTGATCCGGCGGACAGGTCTGGAGCAAATGGGCTGCGAGATCAGCAACCTGCTCCATCTCGTAGCGGTAGACCTCCATTATCAAGGCCTCCCGGTTGGGGAAGTTGCGGTAAAAGGTAGCCTGCCCGACACCCGCCTTCTTAGCGATTGCGCTCAGCGGTACGTCCGCCGAACGTGTCAACTCGGTGATCGCCACTTTCAAGATACGTTCACGATTCTGTAGCGCGTCCGAACGTAACGGTGTGTCCATCTGCTGCGGCACTCGTCCTCCTTCCCGAACGGGATGTTCTTGCGAAACGGACAGCTGTCCGTTAGGCTTCGGTAAAACGGATATCTGTCCGCTTTTGGTTATTGTAACCACAATGCAAACAGGAAATCATTTCATGAAGACTACAGGCAACACGATCCTGATCACCGGCGGCACCTCAGGCATAGGGCTTGGCTTAGCGCTGCGCTTTCATGAGGCTGGCAACAAGGTAATCGTCGCCGGCCGACGTAAAGAGCTGCTCGACCAAATCACGACAGATCACCCGGGCATCGAGGCGATCGTGCTCGATGTAGCAGACCCCGCATCAATCACCCATGCGAGCGAAACGGTGGCAGCCGACTACCCTGAACTGAACGTCTTGGTAAACAACGCGGGCATCATGCTGGGGGAAAACCTCCGTGACCCCAACTGCCAGCAGATTGCCGAAGATACAGTCACCATAAACCTGCTCGGCACGATTCGGATGGTGTATGCCTTTTTGCCGCAACTGGTGGGCAAAGCCGACGCAGTCATCATGAATGTCACGTCTGCGCTGGCGTTCGTCCCGCTACCAGCCACCCCCACCTACAATGCAACCAAAGCCGCGATTCACTCCTTCACCGAGAGCCTGCGCGTCCAACTCGCCGACACGTCTGTCAGCGTGATAGAAATAGCGCCGCCGGGTGTGCGAACGACTTTGTTTGGCCAGCAGGATGATGAACAGTCCATGCCGCTGGAGGACTTCCTCTCCGAAACCATGACTCTCCTGCATGCCGACCCGGGGGCGCACGAGATTATCGTAGAGCGCGCCAGGTTCGTGCGCTACGCAGAGGCCAATGGCACGTACGACAATGTCCTGAGCATGCTTAGCACTGTAAAACCGACCCACGGCTGAGTAGCTGGAACAGCAGCGCCCCGTCAGTGGTGATGGGGCGACTTCCTGTCGCAATCCGCAATGACCGAATCAGTCATCTGAACCGGACACAGGTTCGATTTTCAGCACGCGACTCGCTAGACGCCAACCCGCCAGGGTTGGCCGAAGCTTGTCCAGGAAGGTAACGCTTGCGACTGCCCCATTAGCCAGCAGCCCCAGACCTTTGGACTCCGCGATGAGTTCGTCTCCTGGCCCATCTTGCACATACACATTGGTCGTGTGATGCGCCCGAGCATGGCCTTCCTGATCAAACATCCCTCGAATCGCGTCAATACCCGAAACAGGTGTATATCCGAAGATGCTGCAGTCATAGAGCGCATCGTCGGTAAGCACCTCATCAAAACGGTGCCATGCGCGCCTGTCAACGAGGTGACCCCAAAGGGATAAAAGCTGGTTGACTTCAACGATGTCACTGATGGACGGCTTCATAGATGATTTTCCGTGCTGAATGATGGGCTGGTAAACGTTGAGATGAGCGGCTCTGAATTTATTGATACTGATATCAGTATTACAGGATCTCTTGGTTACTAACCGACGATCGACCCTCTGCCAAAAAAGCCAATATTACAGACCTGCCTTACGCCAAACCCTATCGAAGATTATTGACCAGATCAAATTAACTGGTATATAAATTTAACAGGAATTTCAGCAGACAGAAAAATGCTGATACGCCCTGTCTGACGACAGCTCATAAAAATAAAAATGAAAGGGAGACGTCTTGTGAAGCGCCTGCTGTATCCGGCCATCGAGCTGATGAATCGCCTGAGCTTTGGTATGAAGTTCAGCCTGATCAGTATTCTGTTTTTCGTACCCATGCTGGTAATCAGTTTTTACCTGGTCCGCGATTCTTACGTTGAATTCCTGAGCACTCGTGTTGAACTGCAAAGTCTCGACCTGCTGAGTACCAGTCTGACCTTACGCAGGGATTTGGAAACCCTGGGCAGTCTGGTCGAAATCAATGCAAATCTGGGGCAATTGGGCAAGGCTGGTGATATTGAATCGAAAATCAGTAGCCTCGAACAGACCATTTTGAATCACTTGCAAGGCCTGACGGCGGTCAGCATCGACCCGGAACAAATCGCCACTTTTAATGGTAAACGCGACGAGATGGTTGCAGCGTTTCAGGCGCAGCAGGTAGATAAGTCCTTGCTGAGTAGAAGTACGCAGATCGAAAAGCTGCTCGGTAGTGCGCAGATATTGAGCAAGATCGTCGCCAGCCAGGCCAGGCTCAACCAGGATAGCAAGAGCGAAGTGCGCCAGATGAGTGATTTGATTACCAGTGCTACGCCACTGATCACTCAGACCATCGGCAAAGGCCGGGCGATGGGGGCCTCCTCTTTAGGTCAGGGCTTTCTCCTGTCATCAGCCAGCAGCCGTTTCGATGAATTGCTCCAGCAACTCGAGAAGCTACAAGGTGAATATGATTTGAGGTTGCAGGATGCTTTTGGGGCTAGCAAGTCCGCCCGTGACGCCCTGGATCAACTGGCCAGCGGCAGCCAGGCGACACTCAAGCAAAGCACTGGATTGTTCGAAAAACAGGTGGTCATGGCTGACACTCTGGATACACCCTGGCAAGCGTTTTATGACCAAGTCACAGGTTTGATGGAGAAAACCTACCAACTGAATGATGCAACCCTGGCCTTCCTCGACCAGGAGCTACAGCAACGCCTGGAGCAGAATCGTCTGCATATGCTGCTACTGGTCGCCGCCCTGACTAGCGTATTCCTGCTGATCGTCTACCTCTACGGTGGTTTCTATGTCTCGACGCGCACCACCCTGAAAAGATTGGGTGAAGTGATGAACCAGGTCGCAGCCGGGGACATGACCGTGTGCTTCACCGCCCAGAGCCATGATGAGTTGGGGGAATTGGGACAAGTATTCAATGGCACAGTGGCGAAGATTCATGACCTGATCGAGCTGGTCAGCAAGACAGTCATCGAAGTCGAGCAGCAAGCGGCACAAGTGGAGTCGATTTCCGCGGTGAGCAATCAGGCCGTCGCTGGGCAGCGCCGCCAGATCGAGCAAGTTGCCACGGCCATGAACCAGATGGCAGCCACCGCCCAGGAAGTGGCGCGTAGCGCTGGCGCAGCGGTCAGCAGCGCCCACAATGTCAATGAAGAGACGGTCAGTGGGCGCGGGCTGGTGCAGTCCCAGCAAGGCAGTATTGCCCAGCTGGCCTGCGAGATAGATCAGTCAGTATTGGTGATCAATCAACTGGCCAGCGATAGCCAATCCATCAGCCTTGTGCTTGAAGTGATCAAGAATATTGCCGAGCAAACCAATTTGCTGGCGCTGAATGCGGCTATCGAGGCCGCCCGCGCGGGTGAGCAAGGTCGTGGTTTCGCTGTAGTGGCTGATGAGGTGCGAACACTGGCCAAGCGTACTCGGCAGTCCACGGAAGAAATCGAGCAGATGATTTCTAGGATTCAGGGTGGCGTGGGCGCGGCAGTGAAGGCCATGAACGTCAGCCATCAGATGGCCAACGGCACAGTCAGCCAGTCGGAGAAAGTCCAGCAGGCCCTGGAGAATATTCTTGGCGCGATGGGGATGATCGTCGATCAGAACCAACAAATCGCCGCGGCAGTAAAGCAGCAGACGGCCGTTGCCCATGATATCGATCAGAACATCGTGGAGATCAACCGTGCTGGCGAACGTACCGCCGAAGGTACTTGTCAGACTGAACATGCCAGTCGCCAACTCTCATCGCAGGTGCTCCAGCTCAAACAACTGATCAGCGCGTTTCGCATCTGAAAAAACTTCGCCGACAGCGCTAATCTATCGCCTGATTGAACAGTTCTCGGGCACTTTCCAGTGCCATTGATTCCGGGTTAGGTATGCGCTCTGCGGGGCGGCAATTTCATCCATTGGTGGCAAGCCTGCACAGCAAGGAAGCGCTGGCTTATGGCATCAGCAGCGCTTCATGGATCTCAATGCAAGGTATCCCGCCATCCCTGCGCTTGCCTGCAAGCCAAACCCTCATTTTGCTCACATCGAAAATCTGTCCCTGCTCCATCAAGGATAATACGAGGGCATCAGAAACCCGGTAATGCCCGCAGGATGGACAGTCTCGTTCCTCCCAATCACCATCACACACAATGCGCTCGGCGGTTCCCGCACAAATGAGACAGCTCATGGGCGCACCCTTCTTTTTTCAATAATCGCTACCCGATCCATCATCGGCGTACCCTCCCCCCATCCAAAAGCCGTCGCCTATCCAGATTGCAGTGTTTTAAATCAATCAGCCACACATATGTCAGCATTGGTATCTGACTCCAGATAGAGAGGCGACATACCGTTGAGGCACGCGACAAGATTCGCAAGCGGAGCAGATTGCTCGACTGGCTCGATGAATATTATGGTGGACGCTTTCAGCCGAAGCGCTGAGATGAGATGAGAAGGGTATATGGGTCAGACCTGCGGAGGTACTGCACTGTATCCCAGGCCGTCAGGCCCACCCCGCTCACCAGGTTGATACGTCTCACTAGCTCTTGGGCAATGGGCTCGTAAGGCGTTACAGCCTCCTCCACCGCAGACTCGGATGCGGCAGGAGGAAGGCCGAAACTCCACTCTGATTAATCACATTTCCTGATGGTCAAACCGTTACGGAACCTCATATCCAATGCGGCGACGGGTGCTTTAATTGGACTGGACCTACTGGCCGGACGCGCCGCAACAAAAAATATGACAACGCTGGAATCAGCACTAAAGCCCCGATCATGTTCCAGACGAACATGAACGCTAACAAAAGCCCCATATCGGCCTGAAACTTGATCGGAGACCACATCCAGGTAATCACCCCAGCGGCCATTGTTATACCGATTAACGCAACCACTCTCCCGGTAAAGCCTACAGCCGCCCCATATGCCTGCGCCAGGGTTGCACCTTGACGCTGCATGACGAGTTGCACGCTAAGAAGGTAGAGGGCGTAGTCGACGCCAACCCCAACACCGAGTGCATGTACGGGAAGCGTTGCCACTTTCAAACCGATACCGGCCTTGACCATCAGCGCCTCACAAACCACTGCGGTAATAAGCAACGGAATGAGTGCGACGATCACGGCTCGCCAATTGCGGAATGTGACAAAACATAGCAACGCAACGGCGCTATAGAGCAATAACAGCATTTCGCTATGCGCTTTGCGCACCACTGTATTGGTCACAGCCTCGACGCCGGCGGTACCTGCGATTGGCAGGAACTGTATCTTGTCGGAGTCATGTGTCCGCGCGAAGTCTTCGACGATTTTTAGCATACGAGCCAGTGTTTCAGCCTTATGGTTCGTCAGATAGGCAATAACCGGCATAACCGAATAATCGGCATTTACCAGCTCAAGACCGCGTTGCGTATAGATGTTGTAGACCGCCACCCCAGCGTTGCTATTACGCGGAATGGTGAGCCATTTAGGATTGGCTTCAAACTGGCCCATGTTGACAAACGGGACATCCGCTGCAATCGAGGACACACCTTGCACGTCCGGGTCTTGTTGCAACAGCCAGCCGAGACGATCCATTTCTACGAGGGTGTTGTACTCCTGACCACCGTTCTTTGATGTTTTTACTATCACGGCAAATTGATCGCTCGATAAACCAAAGTTTCGGTTCACGAAGTCGACATCCCGGTTGTAAACCGAGTCGGGCCATAGCTCGGGGGCTCCCGCATCCAGATCCCCAACCTTCAAGTCGCGACTGATCAGCCAGCTTGAACCGGCCAGCACCGCGGCTACGACAAGGGCCGCTGTAGCCCAGCGCCGCTCGGTGAAGCGAGTGAGGGTGGCCAACCCCAGCCCCTTCACGCCTTGTCCAGGCGCTCGTTCTGAATCCAGTGCCAGGCGGCGCATTGCTGCATGGTGATTCACACCGATGTAGGAGAAGGCAACAGGGATCAACACCAACTTGGTTAAAATCAATATCGTTACACCGACACTCGTGATGAAGGCCATCTCCCGAATGACCGGAATATCCACCACCATTAGCACTGCAAAGCCCAGGATATTGGTCAACAACGCAGTCAGGCCGGCCAGAAACAGGCGGCGAAACGTATAACGCGCCGCAATGTATCGGTGCGTACCGCGAGCAACGTCCTGGGCGATCCCGTTCATCTTCTGTGCGCCATGACTGATGCCAATGGCAAAGATCAGAAACGGCACCAGAATCGAATAAGGATTCAACTCGCGTCCGAGCAACCCAATCAATCCCAACAGCCAGACCACGCCAAGTACCGATACCCCGACGAGTACGAAAGTGCTGCGCAGACAGCGGCTATAGGAATAGATGATCACCCCGGCGATGACCACCGCGGCCCCGAAAAACACCATGACCTTATAGAGGCCCTGGATAAGTTCGACCATCAGCACGGAGAAGCCAACTGCATGAATCTTGATTTTGTCGGTCTGAAGTGCAAGCAACGCCTGAATCCCCGTCCGACCGAATTCCTCATAGTTGAGCGGCTCTCCGGTGTCAGGGTCATAGTCCAGCATCGGTATCACAATCATGCTCGACTTAAGGTCCGGCGACACGAGCTGGCCAACCAGGTTGGCACGCTGCACGTTCAGCCGAAGTTTCCCGATCATCGAGGGCGAGCCGTCGAAACCATCTGGCATCACCGGTCCACCGGCGTAACCTTCCGCAATCACATCTGTCCAACGCACCGTAGGTAACCAAAGCGACTTTACCCAGCCGCGGTTGACGCCCTTGGTGACCATGGCTTGATCTGTCACCTTGGCCAACACTTCCAGGTAGGCCGGGTCAAAAATATCGCCATCCGTGTTTTCCACGGAGATGCGCACGGTATTGCCCAGAGCACTCAGATCCCGCAGGTGAGCCAGGTAGTTCTGCATGTAGGGATGCGACTGGGGAAGCATCTGTTCATAACTGGCATTCACGCGCAAATGCAGTGCCTGCCAGCCGAGCAAGATCGAGATCACGAGGCAGAGCAGCAGCACCGGTATGCGATTGTTAAAGATCAGTCGCTCAAGCCAATTTCCCGATTGAGTGTCAAAGTCTTCAATCCGTTTCACCACAGGCATAGCATTGAGATTTATATCGGCAGTCATGTCTGCAAAGGCCTATTCAAGGAGTAACGCTGCTAAGCGCGCGTACGCCGCCAAGACCGGCCAAGACCAAGGTCTTGCCACCAGCATCGACAACTCCGGTATACGGTCGCGCAGCGCCTATGTGCCACGCAGAAAAATGGCGGCCGTTGTCGTCGCTGACCCACAGACCCGCACCACCATCAACCAGCACCACCCGCCCATCGCCAAGCACAGCGCCCCCGGTCACCGAAGACGCACCAAGGCCGGATGATTGATCCCAGGTTTTGCCATCATCGCGCGACACAATGGCCCGGCCCAACAGACCGTAAGCCAACACAAAATCTGGCGTGCCGATCACACCAAAAAGGCTACCGCCTTCCGGTGGGTGAGTGCTGATGAAGCGCCCACTGGCGGAGTCCAGCTTCAACAACAAGCCTTGATCGCCGGCGATCCAAAACTCCGATCCGATGGAGCGAATCGCGTAAAGATGCCCGGTGCCAGGGTTGTCGACCAGATGCATCCAAGGTTTCCACGTCGCTCCGGCGTCCGTGGTGTGCAGCATCAGGCCCCATGCACCGACAATGAATCCTTCATTTGCATCGCTGAACCAGACATCAAGGAAGGGCCGGGCCCCCTGCTCCTTCACAAAGCGCCGGGACTCTGCGAGTGCAGCCTGCATGCGCGGGTCGTCAGCGGGCTGCGCCGCATAAAAATCGAGCATGAGTTGTGCCGCGCGTCGTCCATCAAGTACCAGTTTCCAGGTACTCCCGGCGTCAACGCTCTTGAGCACAACGCCGTCATGCCCCGTGGCCCAACCGACCTGCGGAGTCGGAAACTGGACACTGACCAAATCTACACTCACCGGCACTTGTGCCTGCGTCCACTCCAGACCCTGGTTATCCGAATACACGATATGGCCCCGAATACCGACCCCGACGATTCGAGTTCCGGCGACAGCTACCGCGATTATCGGAGCTGTCGTGGCCAGGCGACTGCTCATTGCAGGAACCTGTACCGGCTCGAGCACCGTCTGTCCGCCGCTCGCAGCACTCAGCGGCAGCACAAATGCCCACAGAGCACACCACGCGAGGGTGGCAAACTTCCCCATCAGCAAGGAGACAACTCCCGCTCTTTTCGGCCCTGCCGTCGATCGGCACATCGTGTATTCACCAACCATGGTTAACGGACCCCTCGCGCCGCGATCGCATCAGGAGACCAGTCACCCTTGCTCCAGGCATCCGCCGCCGCCAGCCCTTTCAATCCTGCCTTGATCGGTCCGTTGCTCGGCATGCCGCACATGACATAGACGTTGTTGGAAAGGTCATAAACCAGCCATGGGATCGCATACGGAATCACCTTGTCATAGAGCTGGATCGACATGGTCAGGTTGACCCGCAGCAACTTACCGGCGTTGTCGTATTGATCGGACATACCAGCGCCCGCGTTGTCTTCATCCCAGTAGAAAACCCGCTTCGAATAGAGATGGCGCTTGCCTGGCAACAAGGTGGCTTCTACCACCCAGACACGGTGCAATTCCCAGCGCATATAGTCGGGGTTCACAAACTTGGGCGATCCAACAGCCTCCATCCCCTTCTCAAAACTATTGGACTGCAATGCCCCATAAAGCTTGTAGAGGTTGTAGGGGATATACACCTCCTTCTTGCCAATCAGCTTGAAGTCGTAACGGTCCATACGCCCCGAAAACACCCCAACATCATCCAGCGTGACCATACCGGCACCTGCTGGAAACGGGGTGTCGTAAGCCAGCTCAGGAGCCACTTTGACTCGACGTTGCCCAGGCACATACTGCCAGGCACGGCGATCACCGGTAGTGAAGTCAAGTGGATCGAGAATCACGAACTGTTGCCCTGCCAGCGCTGCAGGCTCTAACGCACTGGTGTTTTGCTTGAGATAATAGGTGCTTCGATCCGGATTCTCCGGCTGATAGTAAGGATAGTCGTAGCGCATTTCCGAGTTCCCGGTACTGGTCTTGCGGCCGGACTGGTCAACATAGAAATTGCTGGAGGTAAACTCCGCAACATCGCCCCCGTAAGCCAGCAGATGGTTCCACATCACCTCGTGGCCAGTTTTGGGTATCGGGAATGGTGTGCCGCCTTCGGCACCAGTGATTCCGACGCCATTACCGGTCGTCTGTGTGCGCGTGGCGTTCTTGACGGATGCGTCAAGCACCGCTTGCGGCATCGCCACGGACCGGCGAGTCGGATAAACGTCCATCTTGTAGTCGGGGTAACGCGTAAGCAGCGCCTTCTGACCCTCAGTCAGCTTGTCGGCGTATTGCGCCATGTTTTTGGAAGTAATCGAGAACAGCGGTTTGTCGTCTTTATACGGATCTGGATAAATCCCACTGCCCTCCTTGAATTCGGCGGGCGACTTTTGCAGGCCACCGGTATAGGGCGGGATGCTGCCGTCCTTGTTGCCTGCGGCCTCGGCTCCCCACGGCGTGAGTGCACTACCAAGTTGTTTGGCTTCGTCAGCCGACACAGCAGCCTGGGCAACGCCTGCAGATGCAATCAACAGCCAGGCGAACGGTAAAATTAACTTTTTCATGTTGATACCTCCTCGCGACTCAGAATGTGGTTTTCAGGGTGAGCGAAACCCAGCCACGGTCGTCGAAGGTGTTACCGACGCCATTGACTGAACTCACCGCAGGTAAACCGTTGACGACGCCTTCCTTGGTCTTGAGCAGATAACCGTTGTACTGAAGACTGACGTTGTACTTGCTGCGCACGTCCGCGGTCAGGCCGATACTGTAGGAGCCTGCCCCTTGGTTACCCCCGAAAGGCACCGGTGAATTACCCTTCAAACCCGTCTGCAAAAACAACGGCGCCTTGAGATCGATACCGGGAAAAACCTGGTACCACACCGGCGTAAAGGCCAGCGCCAACCCCCAGGCGTCACGTGTTGCGCAACCGTCCCATTTGTCGTTGGTCGGGCACCCGTCATAGCCAACGCCGCTGAAGTTTTCTGCGTGGCTCGTCACCTTTTGCAACCGACTGTAGGTCAACTCGGCGACGTAGCTGGCGCTGTCGAAAACCGCATTGCCAGGCATCAGCCCCAGCACGTTAACCAGTGCGTGAAAGGTGTCACCACGAGGCTCATCGCCAACCAGCGTTGCATCGCCGTTGAGCAGGCCAGTGTCCATGCGGTAGACCATTTCGGCACCCACACTCAGACCGCCAACTTCTTTACTGAGACTGATCCCTGCAAGCTTCGTTTTTCGCAGGTAAGACAACCGCAAATCCGTTGGAAGGCCCGACTCCTGGAAGCCACCTAATACGTACTGCGGGAAGCGGTCGGTAAACTCGCGGTAGTAGAAGCCAAGCGCACCGTCCAGCACCTCGGGACGCCAGGATGCCTTGACGCCCCAGTCACCACTGTTCTTGGGCCGGTCTTGCACACCTAGAAAAGGCACAGGACCGATCGAGCCGGGAGGCAGCCCGGCTCCGGACGCAATCGCCGCAGCCGCTGCGGGATTGACCACATAGGTATTGCCGCCCAATGAGGAAAAGTCGACCGCACCCAAATAGGTTCCACCATCAGGCAACCTCGACGGATCCCATTCAAAGAAGTACTGCGCGCCCACACTGAAATTGTCAGCCAGCTGGGCTTCGCCTGAGATCTGATTCTGTGGCAAGTAGAGTTCTTTTGCTTCTGCACCCGGCGTACTGCCGAGCTTACGAAGATCTACAGGCCCCTGGGAGTACGAAACGCCATGTACGAATGAGAAAATCGACTCACCCCAGTAGAGGTTGTGACGCCCCAATCGCCCATCCACTGGCACGCTCCCGACATCGAAACGGCCAAACACAAACGCATCGAGTAGCTCCCCGGACGGGCCGCGATTCCAACGTTCGGTGTATGAGGAATATCGAGCGCCCGGATAGGCCGTGCTGGCATTTCCGAACGCCGGGTTGGATTTGACGTCGGTATCCCTGTAGGCGTCGTCGTACCAGCCCGCCGCGCTGACGCGACCGCCATACCGTTTCTTGTACTTGAAGTCGAACTCACTCATCACATCGATGCGATTGGTGACCACGTCACCTCGATCGAACTTCGAATCAGAATCGTCGTAGCGCGCGTTGTTGAGTAGCCCTTGGTCCTGCTTTTGAGCCCGCACGCCCACGTTGTAACGAAGGGTGTTGTCCCACCGGGCAGTCCAGTCGGGATCTTCAAGTTTGAGCTGAAACGCCGATGCCGCAAACGGCAGCCCGCAGCATGTCAACACTGAGATCGTCTGTTTGACGTACCTACCGCAGTAGGCCGAACCTGTTTTTCGCGCCATCGTTTCCACCCTCTTCTTATTTTTCTTATCTCAAAGGACCGATCGGACTCCCAACGGTCAATCGCCGCTATAAAAACCGTTCGGGGTTATCGGACCGGAACTACAAGGCCCGTTTCGCGCCCACACAGAGCTTGTGATACGAAAGACCAGGCACTCGAGAAACCAGCGCCCCTCCCCCGTACAACGGAGAGGGATCGGTCTCGGGGCTTCATGCGGATGAAGGAACTCTGCTGCGCGGGGGAACCCACTCCAGCTGGGGCGTGCTGCACGATGGGCAATAGAAAGGGATTGGCGTTTTCGCGCGACCGCGTGGTCACGGAACAGGCAATTTCGAGGTGTGTAACAGGTTCACGCACGGCTACACGGTACTTCACGAATAGAGTCACTTTTCGTCTCCATCTTATTTTTATTATGAGCAGCACATCTGCGTCTGCTAACCAGCGCATGACATTGCATAGAGGACAAGCTAGATCTATTTTTTAGGGATGTCAATATTATCTAAACAAGGTGTGTGACGAGTTCATTTGAGAATGATTACCCACAAAGTCACAGCTTGGATCCAGTGCATAAACACGGCACCCAACTGCGCTCACAAAGGTCTAAAGGAGTCACTCCCTTATCAATAATCCGCGACACGACACTGTTGATACCCCAGTCAAATAATATCAACGAATCGATGCAGCCTGATCCGCTGCCCGCTCAACCTCATAGCGGGCATGCAAGATCATCGCCCACTAAAGTTGGCTGAAGAAATTAAGGAGAGTCGACCCTCGCCCGCCCACCGCTGCGAATAGCGGTAAGCGAACGGGGAGATTATTTTGATCGAAGCTGCATACATCATGCATGCCTGGAACGGCATCACAGGTAAGAACACGCACGGCCACCCGATTGCCGGGCTACTTCGGCAAGACTGGACGCGCTTGTGACTCTATGGCGGCCGCCGATTAAACGGCTATCGGAATCAAACAGACAAAGGATCGTCGACCTCGAATATCTGGAATCTTCGATGGGTAATCCAGCCCGCAGCCTCACTCGATCGCCACTGCGCCATATGGGATGACGCCGAGTGTTCGTCGAATGCAGCCTTGCTCAACCAGGTTTCCTTGACTCGAATCAGCCCAGGATCAAGGACATCCTCGGCGTAGGTATAGTCCAGGCACCCGGCCTCCTCCCGACTCGCTGTAATCACGCGCTCCATTGCAGGCTTCGCTGCCTGGACCTTGTCTACCGGCAAACGGACCTCGCCAACTATCAGCAACATCATATTTTCCTTTATCCAGGGATGAGACTTCGCAAGACTTACTCGCGAACGGTGTTGGACTTTCAGACGACTTAATGAACGATGCTTTCCTTCTTGATCGCACCCTCGGACGCTGCCAGGGAAGCCTGCCATTCTTGACCATAGCGGGCCATAAAATGAGGGAATTCATTGGTCAAACGCTGTTCATCCACCCGCCCAGTGCGTCTCATGTAGTCGAACACAAGCGCTATCGGGCCAAGGTCGAGCTTCGACACGACATGCTCATACCAGGTAAAGCTTTTCTCCGCCGCACTGACTAGCTTCTGTTTTGCAGGCTCGCGCTCTTGACGGAAGGCTACGAGTGCCGAAGCAACATCCGCACTGTTCTCCAGGACCGAGACCAGAGCAATGGCATCCTCCATGGCGATACGGGTACCGGAACCGATGCTGGGATGCGCACTGTGCAGAGCGTCCCCAATCAACACCTTGTTGCCGACCGACCAGTTACGCACTCGGGTGACCGGGAGGCTATGCCACATTGATTTGTTGCAGATCAGCGACAGCCCCTTCAACTCCTTCGCGAACATCTGCTCGGTAAACCGTGCACTTTCCTGTTCGGTCATTTGACTCAGACCAGATTTCTCCCAAGTCTCGGCGTCGCATTCCGCGACAAAGGTGCTCATCTTTTCGGTGTAGGAATAGCCCACCGCCCAGAAATGGCCCAGCTCAGTCGTCTTGAAGCAGAGAATTGGATAAGGAAAGGCTGCCTCGGTGCCATACCACGCAAGCTTGTTGGTTAACGAATAGGTGGTTGTTCCGAAATCCTCCAAAAAGCCATTGCGAAGCGCGGAGTTGACGCCGTCGCCACCCACGACCAGATCGGCTTCGGGCAAATCTTTCGCCTCCATCCGGCTTCCGTAATTGACAACGACGCCAGCGCGCTCGGCACAATCCTGAAGGATCTGCAGCAACCGCAAGCGCGCAATCGCCGCACCGTAGCCGCCACCCTCGATAAAGATCTCCTCCCCTTTGTGCATCACCACGCGGTGCCGCGAGATAAAGCAGGACCGCATGATCTCGTCATAAGATTCAAGGTCCGCCTGCTTCATGCGATCCATGCCTCGGTCGGCCAGCACGATGCCGAAACCATAGGTGGCGTCGCGCGGATTCTGTTCATAAACCGTCACCTCCGCACCCAGCCTTTTACGAGCCAGAAGCGCGAAATATAGCCCGGATGGACCACCTCCATAGACCACGATCTTCATGACTCTGATACCTCATTTTCGATGCGCATAGTGTCGCGACCATACTCCAGGATGCGACCGCAAAAGCCGCCCGTCAGCGCACTGTTCCAGAGCGCCGGACCTAGTCCGAGGGCCCTTCGCTCGAAGTGGATCTGATCATCCGACTCAATCCGCCAATAGCCATTCACAGGCTCACGCACGGTGCAATTTGCGACCGTAAGCGCTCCGTTGATTAGCGGTAAGAATTCGGGAATGTCCGGCACGAAGATTCTGACCATTATTTGGCTTGCTCCATTTGGGCATCGAGCATGGCGCCCTTGGCTTTCCAGACACTTTCGATATCCTCCATCCGCAGCCCCTGACCCGTGCACTGCTCTTCAACCGCGATAGCCGCAGCGAGCGTCAATGCTGCGTCCGAGATGTCGAGCGGCTGGAAGGGCCGTACCGGTCGTCCGATCTCGAGGTAGTAGCCGTTTGGATCACGAAAATAGATCGACTCCACCACTTCGTGCTCAATCTGATACAAAACATCCACGCCCCGAGACTCGAGCAATTGGCGCCACGCCATTAGCTCTTCCCGTGTCTCTACGCGCCAGGCGGTATGGATTGCATCATTGTCATATTCCGGGCGGTGAATGAGATGATCGGGCTGCTCGTCACCCAGATAGTAGAAAAATGCAATGGTGCTGCCTTTGCCACTATCAAAGAAAAAATGCAGAAAATCGGGATGCTCCGATGGCCCCCAACCTCGCGCCGAAACACAATGGACAAGCGGCAGCCCAATAACATCGCGATAAAACTCGAGTGTCTCCCGTAGCTTCCAGGTAGGCCGGGCAGTATGGTGGACACCATTCAGTAGCAGTTGCTTGGTCATGGCATTTCCTGTCTGGCTAGTTAGTAACTACGTCGCGCTGTTCGAGCCGCTTCGCGATGTCTGTTCGCAACGCCGCCTTGTCTATCTTTCCGACCTTGGTTAGCGGCAGCGCGTCGATCGTCACGACTCGTTCAGGCCATTTGAACTTGGCCAGGCCCAACCCCTCCATGTGTACCTGGAAATCGTTGACGCTTGGCGCCTGATGCCCACCTCGCAGCACGACATAAACGCAGACCCGCTCACCCAGAATCGGGTCAGGCATACCCACGACGGCGCATCCGGCAACAGCGACATGAGTTGAAACTGCAAGCTCGACTTCTTCACAGTTGATCTTCTCGCTTCCGCGATCGACGACATCCTTGAGCCGTCCAGCAAAGGCGTAATAGCGCTTGCCGTCGATAACACGACGAACCAGCAAATCGCCTGGCTTGTAGAAGCCATCGGGCGTGAAGGCCTCGCGGTTACGCTCGGGAGCATTGAAGTAGCCCGATACCGTATACGGTCCACGGCAAATCATTTCACCGATCTCGCCATCGGCGACCTCGTCCATTGTCCCCGGCACAACAAGCCGCACCTCATCAAAGCTGGAAAGAGGCCGTCCGACCGTCCAGTCCCGCGCCTCTTCAGAGTCACCGGGGCGACAGTACATATTCATGCCTTCGGACATTCCGAACAGGGCGTAAGTTGGACGATCATATTTCTCACGCAACGTGCGGGCAGAATCCGCCGACCAGAATGCGCGCACATGCCCAAGCGCAGCGGGCTCAAGATCGAACGCAGCTTCAAGTCGCGGCAAAAGCGGGCGGATCACGCCGATATAGGTGGGCGGCGTGCGTTTGAAGGCAGCAGCCCAAGCCTCTGGCGTCAGGTCTTCAGGAATCACGAATGCAGCACCAACCAACAGGACTGGCATGATGAAACAAATCATGCAGGCGTTGTGCATCATCGGCATCGGCATAAACATGACATCGTCATGCCGATAACCTATGGCCTCGATGGTCAGGGTCGCGTTGAGCAAATAGTCGTTCTGCATGCGAGGAATAACCTTGGGAACTCCGGTCGTGCCCCCCGACAACTGAAAGACCGCAACCTGGTAAGCATCTCTCGGCACTGCCCTAACCGTCGCGTATGCCTTCGCCGCATCGGTCGCAGCAATCAGGTCTTCCATCCGAGCGACACCATCGCGCGGCCGCCCTCGGAACGAGATAACGTGGCGAACGGTCGGAATCTCCGGCTGCATCTTCAGCGCAAACGCCTCCAGATCGAACTTCGCGTCATCGCCCTGGACGATGAACGCCTTCGCATCGACATGCCGGCCGAGATAGGAAATCTCGCGCTCGCGATGGGGCGCCAGCGTGCAAGTGGGGATCAACCCCGCCTTGAGACAGGAAATCAGGGCAATGATGAGCTCGGGTGAGTTACCCGCCTGAAAGAGCACCCGATCAAGCGGCATGAGCCCCATTTCAAGCAACGCGGCAGCGAACCGATCGGTCCGCTCATCAAGTTCGGCGTAACTGATGATGCCATCAGTAGTACATAAGGCCGGCGCACCGGCATTGTCTGCGAACGAAGCCATCAGGGCTTCAATGAGACTGGTCTCGGACAGCTCACCGCTTTCGACATAGGTTCGCAGACGGTCAAGCGGTGGATAGACAACTCCGGGCAAAGGATCACGGACGCCGATCATAGTGATGCCTCCTTCTTGGAAGGGCTTTTCAACTGAACCGCAGCGGCGGGAAAGCGTGGCACGAGCCATTCAATCAAACGCTCAGCTGCAATCTCCTGACCATTGCGCTCGTCAAGACGCAGTGACTGACCATGATGGTTTCCGCGGATATCGACACGCTGTTTGTCACTGGTGGCAATGCTCGCAAAAATACTCGCGGCGTCGCCGGGAAAGACACTGTTGTCGCCGGTGTAGTACACGACGAATGCCGGCTGATTGATCGAGCTGCCACATAGTTCGAATGAGGCCCGCGAGGTCAATGCAGACCATGTCGAAAGCCAGCTCTCCGGCGTGCACACCCGTGCGAAACTAACGCTCCCCATATTGGACACAGCAGGATTGGCGCCCCACACACTGCCCCATCGGCGGTCCGAGGGATCCAGCGACAAATCGAAGCAGCGCAGGTCGGCATCGGTGCGCCAGACGGTGAACACACCAGAAAAGGCAGCTCTCAAGGCATCACCTCCGCAGCCGTCGGCGATCATCTTCTTCTGCGCCATGCGCCTGTCGATACTGCTGATGGCCGCCGCATCGATCCGAGCGATTCGGGCACGCTGAGCGGCGCGATATCGCTCAACGAAATCGTGGGAATAGTGAGCGCCGCCGGCTTTTCCGTCGCTGTAGCCATTTGCAGGACTAAACGGATCAAGCGAGGCATCAACCGAAAAAGGATCGTTCTCGTCGGTCAACGAGGGATCGATCATATTCATCAGCAGTCGACCCTGGCCCGGGTGCGGCGCGACGAAGACAAAGCCGTCCGCGATTGGCATGGACGCTTCGGCCAACCTGGTCGGCCGTCCACCCGGCGTGTGGGCAACGCGCTGGTCGCCATTGAGCTGCGATTGCTGATTATAGTAGGCAAAGAGACTTGCACCACCAGAGTTGCCGAGCATGACGATCTTCTCGAAAGCCAACTCGCGCAGCTTATTCATACCCGAGGCGACGTCGTGGAGCGCCAGTTCGTGCTCCAGACGTATATCGTTTCCAGTCGAGCGCGGCGCCTGCACCCAGCACGCATAGCCTGCTGAAACCAGACCGGGCACAAGGTAATGCGAAACCAGTAGCTCACGGGGATGCATGATGTATACGACGGTTCGTTCACCGCCACAGGCATGCAAATACCCCATGATCGGCGCACCGTCGAAGGTCACGCCTGGGTAGACCACTGTACGCATATCACTTGGCAGTAACGCCGGATTCCAGGACGCACCGCGAAGGCCCGCTGTCACCTGCCGCTCAAGTGTCGGATTATCTTTCTTCGTGCCGGTCATTCCTGCACCTTCTCAATCAAGTTCTATTATATTTATTATCTATCTTAATTAGCATCCAGATAGCATTTTCCGTCGCACTCAAATGACCGGTGTACACCTCACACTCATCGACTACCGGCGTCGTCACCCTCTGACAACCGGGCATCCTGATGAGCATCGACAGCCATTCAGCGCCACACACAATCAAACCTACCGAACTATAATTAATAGGTCAATCATTTTTATCCGCACCTTTCACAGACATAGATCCCCTGCGTGAGCATGCCGCCTGGCGGACGACCATGACCCAGTAGATACCCGCCACACTTAACTCAAGCGACTTATCAAGAGCCGCCCCTAAGCAATCGTATACCCGTTGCGAAAATTTCGAAAATGTCGAAGCGCGCAATTTTATTGACACCCCAATTAATCAAACCTAAGCTCGAGTCGCACTTGGAAAGTGCCATGTGCCCGCCAGCGGTTCCGCACGACAAACCTGAATTCAAATCCAACCAGTCGAAATCACAAACAGCCATGACAAAAAAATCGTTTAACGCCCTGGTTCTGCGCCAGGACGAGAATGGCACCGTGGCGATGATGGAGCCGCTATCCATTGACGACCTGCCAAGCGGTGACGTGCGCGTTGCAGTCGAATATTCGAACCTCAATTACAAAGATGGGCTCGCCATCACGGGAACGGGCAAGGTCGTACGCAGTTTTCCCATGGTCCCGGGAATCGACTTCGTCGGCACTGTTGAGGAATCAGCGTCGCCACTCTTCAATCCAGGCGACAAGGTCATCCTGACAGGCTGGGGTGTTGGCGAGACATGGTGGGGCGGTTTTGCCGAAAAGGCCTCAGCTAAAAGCGAATGGCTTGTTGCCTTACCTGCGGGAATGACGACTAAACAGGCTATGAGTTACGGAACGGCGGGACTCACTGCGGGGCTCGCAGTCAATGCCCTTGAGGACCACGGAGTCGATCGGAAACGCGAGATACTGGTCACCGGAGCCTCAGGCGGTGTCGGTAGCGTAGCGGTGCTCATGCTGGCGAAGCTTGGCTATCGCGTGGTGGCTTCAACGGGACGCCCTGAGCAGGAAGCGTGGCTCAAGGAACTGGGCGCCGAGAGCATTATCGCCCGCGATGTATTGGCGGCACCGTCCAAACCGCTACTGTCCGAACGCTGGGGCGGCGTGATCGACACGGTTGGAAGTCACACGCTTGCATCTGCGATGGCAGGCGTATGTAGCCGAGGCGCAGTGGCGGTTTGCGGACTTGCGGGAGGCTCTGACCTGCCGACGACCATCCTGCCGTTCATCTTGCGCGGGATAACCGTAATCGGCATCGAATCCGTGCGCTGCCCGCTTGAGGATCGACAGCGCGTCTGGTCCCGTCTGGCCAGCCTGTTTCCGAATGGACTGCCCGAGAGCCTGGTGCAGGAGGTTTCTCTGGCGGACGTGGTATCCCCTGCGAAGTCCATTTTGCAAGGACAGGTGCGTGGCCGCATCGTGGTTCGTGTCACTGAAGAGGTAGCAGCCTGATGACCGCTCCCCGTACGCTGATTCAGAAGGTTTGGGACGCCCATCTCGTCGCGACGATAGGTGATGGCGCGGTATTGCTCTACATCGACCGGCATCTGGTGAACGAGGTCACCAGCCCGCAGGCATTCGAGGGTCTGCGGCAGACTGAGCGCCGCGTGCGCCAACCGGATGCAACCATTGCAGTCGCGGACCACAACGTCCCCACGCAAGGCCGTGCCGGGGGCGTGGCGGCGATCGCCGAACCCGACAGTCGACTACAGGTCGAAACGCTGGAATGGAATGTAGCCGCCTTCAATGTACCTTATGTACCACTACTCAGTCGGCAGCAAGGCATCGTCCATATCATTGGGCCAGAACTGGGCCTGACGCTACCGGGAACCACGATCGTCTGCGGCGACAGCCACACCTCGACGCACGGCGCCTTCGGTGCGCTTGCTTTCGGCATTGGCACATCGGAAGCCGAGCATGTGCTCGCCACTCAGACACTGATCCAGCAGCCGGCCAAATCCATGCTGATCCGCATCGATGGACAGCTCCGTACCGGCGTTTCGGCGAAGGATCTGATCCTCGCAATCATCGGCCGGATCGGCACCGATGGTGCGACGGGTCATATCATCGAATATGCGGGCGAAGCGATCGAGGCGCTCGACATGGCTGGACGCATGACCGTCTGCAACATGTCTATCGAGGCCGGCGCTCGCGCAGGCATGATCGCTCCCGACGAGAAAACCTTCGCCTGGCTGCGAGACCGACCATTAGCACCACAAGGCGCCGCATTCGAAGCAGCCAAAACCTGGTGGCAAACGCTGCACTCCGATCCCGGCGCCTCATTCGACCAGACCATTTCCCTTGATGCCGCCGATGTTGCCCCGATGGTGACCTGGGGCACCAGCCCGGAAGCTGTCACCACCATCGACGGCCAGGTTCCCGACCCGGCGAATTGCACCGACCCTGACCGGCGACGCCAAATGGAAGCGATGCTCGCCTATATGGCATTGACGCCCGGCCTTGCCCTGAAGGGTCTGCCCATCGATGTCGTATTCATCGGGAGCTGCACAAATGGGCGCATTGAGGATCTGCGCGCCGCCGCCGCGGTTGTCGATGGCAGGCAGGTATCTGCGCGCGTGCGTGCACTGGTAGTGCCGGGCTCGGGCAAGGTGAAAGCACAGGCCGAAGCGGAAGGACTCGATCGGCTATTCATTGACGCCGGTTTCGAATGGCGAGATGCCGGATGCTCAATGTGTCTGGGCATGAATCCTGACCGCCTCGCGCCGGGCGAGCGCTGCGCCTCTACCTCCAATCGCAACTTTGAGGGACGACAAGGTCCTGGTGGGCGCACTCACTTGATGTCACCCGCCATGGCGGCCGCAGCGGCAATCGCTGGCCACATCGTCGACGCTCGGGAGTTTTCCTCATGAAACCGTTCCAACACATTGCCGGAGTGGCAGCTGCGCTGCCGCTAACCAATATCGACACAGACAAGATCCTACCCGCCCGCTTTCTCAAGACCATCCGCCGTGAGGGCCTGGCCGACGGATTGTTCGCAGTCCTTCGTGAAGACCCGGCATTCGTCTTGAATCGCAGCCCTTGGCACAGAGCCGAAATCCTCGTGGCGCTGGATAATTTCGGCTGCGGCTCCAGTCGCGAGCATGCGCCCTGGGCACTGCTCGATTTCGGCATTCGCTGCATCATCGCCCCTGGTTTCGCCGATATTTTCTACAACAACTGCTTCAAGAACGGCATCCTGCCGGTCGTACTCCCTCGCGATCAAGTCGATGCCTTGCTCGAGTCAGTCAGTGACCCCAAACTGGCGCGAATCGAGATCGATCTGCCAAAACAGACGGTACAACTCACCGACGGACGCATCTTCTGCTTCTCCATCGACCCCGCGCGCAAGCGCGCCCTGCTCGAAGGTCTGGACGACATCGGCAACACTTTGACTTTCGAAGACAAGATTGCAGCATTCGAAGCGGCGCGCCGAGAGAGTCAACCATGGCTCCCTAGCATCCCTATGGAGCTTTGACGAAACTCAAATCAGGCAACAGGCCGCATCTTGATGAATCGCACCAGATTGATGACGATGGCAAGCGAGGCGCAGATGACGGCCACTACCACGGCAGTGATCGGGCCGTCGGTGCCGGCCACGCTAAAGGCGATCGCCACCAGCGCACCGCCCAAGCTCTGCCCGAAAACTCGCGTTACGGCCTGCAAGCCACCCGCAGCACCACTGCGAATACGTGGCGAGTTTGAAAGAATTGCACGACCATTCGCGGCCTGGAAGAAGGCGAAGCTCAGCCCCGCAACCAACATCCCGATCATGATAAGAAGATTGGGGGAGCCTTGCGGCAAGGCCGCCACCCACGACAAGCCAGCCACCATACCTAATGCCCCGCCCCCACCCAGCAGAGCTGACGAATATCTATCGGAGAACCGGCCAGCGATCGGCGCCACCAGCACGGAACCCAATGGCCACGCCCCCATCAACATACCCACTTCCAGATGCGAACGATTCAGCACTTCCTGGAAGTAGAACGGCAAGGCGACAAAGGCCGACATTTGCGCGGTGAGCGTAAAAATGGCGGCGCCTACAGCATATGCCACCGGCCGAATGCGCAGCAGATCGATGGGCACCAACGGCGCCGGTTGGTGGCGCACACGCCTGTACAGCAGTAGACCGGCGCAGGCCGAAATCGACAACAGACTGAACGCACACAGGAAACTCTCCCCCAGATACCCCACACCACTGACAAACGCACCCAGCGTTAGCATACTGAGCAAGGCACCAACCCCGTCAAACGATGTCTTGGCGCAAGGCACTTCAGGCAGATACCGCAGGCCGAACACGGCCGCGATACCGATCGGCACATTCACAGCAAAGATCCACGGCCACGTGGCTACCGCGAGAATAGCGGCACCCACGGTAGGCCCCAGCACCGACATCACCCCCACGGTGAGCGCATTCCAGCTCAAGCCTCGCCCAAGCTTGTCCAGTGGATAGATATTGCGCGTCAGACCGCCGACCAGACTCATCAGACATGACGCGCCTACGCCTTGAAAAATACGTGCTGCGACGAGTGTGCTCAGCGAGTACGCCAGCGCGCACCCCAGTGATGCCAGCGTGAACAGCACCAGGCCGAAACCGAACATGCGACGGAAGCCAATTCGCTCAGCCAGAGCCGAGAACGGCAACAACAAAACCACCAACGTGAGGTTGTAGGCGTTGATTACCCACACAGCGGAAGCACTGGAGGCGTTCAATTCTGCAGCAATGGTGGGAAGCGCAACGTTGGCGATCATCGCATCCAGCACCGCCAGGCTGATGCCGGCGAGCAAGGTGGCAGCTGCCCATTGCCTACGCGGCGTGGGCAGCCCCTGAAAAGCATCAAGCTCGAAAGCTTCGCGGCTCAGATCTTGTGGAGGATTCGAACTCATGATCTCTTCACCCCACATACCACCGACATTTTAACGCGCACGCCCCAGGTTCATACCGAGGCTTTGCGGCTACGGGCTGGCCGCTTGGTTGCGACTGGCGCCTCGCTTGTAACGTGGGTATCAACCGGAGGCAAAGCATTGCCGAGGTTCATACGATTAAGCGCAAGTTCGAGCGCATCGAACAACAAATTCAATCCGGCAGCGAATGTGGTTAACGCATTGAGTGTTGTATAACTTTCCCGAACGAAATCGACGGCTGGGAACACTTTCGGGTCAAGGGCCGCCAGTTTGGCGTCAAGAAATTCCTTATGCTCCCCCGGCCACCGATGCCGTACGGTTGCATGTGCGTTGCCGATGATGAAATCCACGATCAGATGCGCATACATCGAGGTTCGCGCTGCATCGAATCCCATACCCCGCACAGTCGAGAGCATCTTCTCGAATACAATCACACCGTAATCAGTTTCACCTTCAGCAACTTCCTGGAACAGTCGGTACCGATTGTGCGAAATCACGTAGGCGGCCACGCCTGGATATCTTATATACGCTCGATACATGGCTTCGGCAGTGACTTCGATGTTGTGCCTCCAGCCACCCTGCTCTGGCGGCCAGGACTCCACCAGTTCTTTATAGAACATGTTCATCACGCCAGAAGTGAGCGGATCGCGCCCACCCAAATAATAGTGAATGAGTGCCGGCGTGACACCAAGCTCCTTCGCCACCTTGACGATAGAAACATCTTGCAAGGGAGCCGTTTTCGTCAACTGGAGAGCGACAGTGATGATCGTTTTTTTATCAAGTAAACTGGTATCGGTACCTGTGGGGCGACCACGCCCGCGACCCGTTTTTGCCACGATCGTCTTTGCAGAAACCGCCCGCAACTTTTTGGTTTCAGTCGTCGCCTGACTTTTCGTCTCTTCGGATGTTTTCCGCGCCATAATTAACATACTCCCACCGAATGGCTGATCGTTGCTCCGTCCCAACAGCGCAATCAAACGACCGTGGGAACTCAATATTACACTACGGTTAATTATATTGAGCCATAAATTCACACAACCAGACAGCACTCCTCAGGCTTCACAGCGCCATTCCTTTTTTTAGCTCGCAGTGGTATTTGCCACAGTACTTTCTGTGCTGGACGTCGATCCATTGGCCAGCATGCGCCACATAAAGTCCTTGAAAAGGCTTTCTTCGTCGGCCGTGAAACCGCGCAAGTGCTGAGCCAGCACGCGTCCTATGCCTGCCGGAATTCTCTTCGCGGTGTCCGATCCCGCCTCGGTCAGCTCGATCCTGATTACCCGGCGGTCCTCATTACTGCGCATACGACGCAGCAACCCCTTGGCCTCAAGCCGGTCGAGCGTGCGCGTCATGGCACCGGTATTCACATTATTCAGCAAGGCCAATTCACCGGCAGTAGCGGCACGCCCATTCCAAACCATGATGATCGGGCGCCATTGGCCCGCAGTCAGACCCAGCGGCGCCATTTCCTGGTCCAGCATCCGGTTCAGTGAACTCAAGGCTAGTCTGACCAGGAAGTAGGCATTGTCGCATTGCTTCCAACTGGCATCGCCCAGGTACGGGGCGGATTGATCGGGCGCAAGGGAAAGAAGGGATTCGCTCATACCGACAACCTAACTGCCCGAGCATTTATTATCAATATTATTAATTTAATTTCCCGCAACCTCGCCAGCGTAGAGCAGCCCCTGCGCAGAACGCACATCCAAAAGCCTGCAGGCCTTCAGACCCTCTGCCGGGAGGCATTGACAGAATAAAATTAACTGGCGTATAAATTTATCATAAATCAGTGATCTTCACGTCCTTCGGATGTGGCGAGAATGGTAAGTCGGGCCTTCGCTCGAGGTAAAAAACAAGAAGAGGAACAACTGATTATGGAACCCGTCTTTATCGTTGCAGGTGCGCGTACGGCTATCGGAAGTTTTGGAGGAAGCTTGAAAGATATTCCGCCGGCACGCACCGGGGCGCTGGTGATCGCCGAAGCCATCCGGCGTGCGATGCTGAACCCGAGCGACGTACAACATGTAGTGCTCGGCCAGGTTGTTCAGACCATTCCCCAGGACGCGTTTCTTGCCCGCGTCGCCGCCGTTCACGCCGGCATTCCCGTAGAAGCATCGGCACTGACGCTCAACAGGTTATGCGGATCAGGCGTGCAGGCCATTATTTCAGCCGCACAAATGATCACCCTGGGCGAATGCGACATCGTAGTGGCCGGTGGTGCCGAATCGATGAGCCGCTCACCCCATCATGTGACGGCCGCACGTTTCGGTCAGAAGATGGGCGACATGACCATGACTGATGCGCTCATCGCGATCCTCAGCGACCCCTTTGAAGGCTTTCATATGGGAATCACCGCCGAAAACATTGCGCGGGACTACGGCATCACTCGCCAGGCACAAGACTTCGCTGCCGCCCAAAGCCACAAACGCGCCGCAGCCGCCCAAGCAGGAGGATATTTCACCAGCCAGATCCTGCCTGTCGAGATCAAGGATCGGACAGGTACGCGGCTGTTCGATACCGATGAGCATGTTCGCCAGGACACAACTGTCGACAGTCTTGCAGCCCTTCGCCCCGCATTCAAAAGCGACGGTACTGTGACGGCTGGCAACGCCTCCGGTATCAACGATGGCGCAGCAGCCGTTGTCCTCGCCTCACAACGGGCCGTCGATGCACACAACCTCAAGCCACTGGCAAAGATTCTTGGTTGGGGTCATGCCGGTGTCGAACCTCACCTCATGGGCATCGGACCGGTCAAAGCGGTCCCTATCGCGCTGGCCCGCTCCGGACTCACCCTTGATCAGATCGACGTTATCGAGTGCAACGAAGCATTTTCGGCACAGGCTTGCGCGGTCGCGCAGGTGCTTGGGTTCGATCCGCAGAAGGTCAACCCGAATGGGTCCGGGATCTCACTCGGCCACCCAGTCGGCGCCACTGGGGCAATTCTGACCGTCAAGGCATTATATGAATTGGCACGAACGGGCGGCCGTTATGGTTTGATCACCTTGTGCATCGGCGGTGGTCAGGGTATTGCGATGACGATCGAACGAATGTGAACGATGAGATACCTGCGTCGAGGTATGACGCAGGTTTGCTTGTTCGACACCACTGACTGACAACTTGTGCAGCACGGGTGACGCTGTGTTGTCGAATAATTCGGCACCGCTCTGGAGTAATCATGTCGTACAAACTTCTGTCGTTTGCATCCAAAGAAAACAAGATCAGGGCCGGCCTGTTGATCGGCGACATCGTTCACGACGTCGAGCAGCTCACAGGCAACGCGCACTATGCGACGGTTCTCGGAATCCTCGAAGACTGGGAGCATGCCGAGGCGATCCTTGCCAAAGCCTCAGCCTCGCCCCCCGCCGACGAAGGCGCGCCCCTGGCCTCTGTCACGCTGCATGCGCCGATTCTGTATCCCGGCCAGATTTTTGCCGCCGGAGCAAATTATCAGGATCATATCGACGAGATGGTCAGGCAAGGCGTGGTGGAAGCCGGGCCGAATGCCAAGCAGGCTGGAGAACGACCTTGGCACTTTATCAAAGTCTCACGCAGCGGCGTCGTCGGGCCGGGTGCTGTTCTTCCCCTGCCCTCTCACTCGGCCAAAGTCGACTGGGAAATCGAGCTGGCGGTCGTTATCGGCAAAAAAGCCAGGAATGTGCCGGTTGAAAGCGCCATGGAATATGTTGCCGGTTATACGATCGCCAACGACCTGTCTGCGCGAGATTTTGTTTTCCGTAAGGGAACACCTCCTGATTCGCCGTTTTACCATGACTGGATCGGATCGAAGAACTTCGATGGCGCCTGCCCAATGGGCCCCTGGATCGTCCCTGCCTCCGATATCCCCGACCCCATGAATTTGTCGATGAAACTGTGGGTGGACGAAGTCATCCGACAGGACTCTTCAACACGACACATGATCTTCAACATCGCTGAACAGATCGCGGAGCTCTCTGCGCGTGTGACGCTAAATCCTGGCGATGTAATCATGACTGGAACACCTGACGGTGTCGGAATGGGCTGCAATATTTTTTTGAAACCAGGCCAGCAGTTGCGCCTGTGGATCGAGCACATTGGCGAGTTGCAGCACGGGTTTACCGCTTAATCAATGTCGGCGACGTTTAATTGAGGCGTTCATGGGCGACTGAGGTACTTCAATGGCCTACAGCATGACGCGACGGTGGTTATTCAACCTTGGAAAGGAACAACCAATGACATTCATGCCAGAGCAGATTATCGAAGCCTCCGAAGCCCTGATCCACAGGCGCCCCATCATCGTACGACGACAGGTACGATGGGGTGATTGCGATCCGGCTCAAGTGGTTTATACACCGCGATTTGCGGAGTACGCAGTTTCTGCTGCGGCCTTTTTTTTTGATGACGTGTTCGGCAAAGCTTGCATTGCAAGACGGGCAGACAAGAGCTTTGGGTATCCACTACGCGCTTTGTCCTTCGAGTTCGAGAAAAGTCTGACTCCGCACGAACTCTTCGACATGCACGTGGAAGTTTCGGCCATCCGGTCTCGCACTTTCGAACTGACGATAACCGGGTTACGTCTGAATGGAGAAGTCGCGTTTCGCTGCCTCTTCGTTCCGATCTGCATTGCTGTCGATGAGCGCCGCGCCCTGCTACTCCCGGCCGAAGTCCGGACTGCATTGGAAGAGTACATGGCTGAGTGCTCCGCAACATAAGCAATGCCGGACAAGATGTTCATCAACAGATCGGCCAGCAAAAAAAAGCGCGATTCCCGTATTTTTACGGGAATCGCGCTATTCACCTGGACTCAATGCCCTCTTCGGGCCGCCCGCAATATTTCTGAAGCCGCCAAATCGACAACGCCTGCGCCGTCAACGACCACTCCATAATTCTCGCGAGCGCTATCGACGGTGACGTAACCTTGTCGCACGTCGCGAGCAACCCGTTCAAGATCGCGCTTGAGCGGATCTCCATACCCGCCCCCGCCCGAACTCAACACCCGAAGCGCATCCCCGGCACGCAAGTCCAGGTTCGCCTTCATGACGGCCTGCCTTTCTGCGCCCTGCCACTCGACATAGGTCTCCGGCACTGCAGCGTCTTTGCCGCCAAGGATCCCCCAAGGCGCACATCCGCTGCGCTCGAAATTGAGTTGAACCGAAGTGGGTGCCAGCGTCCTGATCAGCTTCTCTAGCCCGGCACCGCCACGATATTCGCCAGCTCCTCCCGAATCAGGGCGAACCTCATAATGTTCGAAGCGCAAGGGATAGAGCGCCTCAAACGCCTCGATTGGTACATCCAGTGTATCGCCATGGGACATCGTCTTGTACGGACCGGGACCATCATGTCCTGCCGATGCTCCCCAACCTCCGTGATTGCCGGTGATCGCCAGATAGAGTTCGCCGGTCTCCGGATGATGGCCTTCGAAAACATGCGCCCCGAAATTAGCGTGATGCCCTCCCGCGACATGGTGCGGCATCGCCGGAACCATCGCACGCAGGATTGTGTCGATCACCGTTGGAAGAGGAGGACTGTACATGCTCATGGCAGCCTGCCCGTTCGCGCTCAGGAATTTGCCGTCCGGGATGTCCACATGCAACGGGCGGTAACTGCCGTCGTTCGAAGGTTCGTGAGGCGCACAGAGAAACTTGAAGGCTATGCGCGCCGCCGTGGTCGCGCCACCGAAGCGCCCGGAGTTGATTGATCCAGTCACCTGGTCAGCTACGCCGGAGAAATCGACAGTCATTTCATCGCCCGAGACACGCACGACAACCTTTATCTCGACCGGTTTGCCGAAATCATGGCCATCATCGTCGAGAAAGGAGCTCGCCTCGTAAACGCCGTCAGGAATCGCCGTAATCGCCTCGCGCGCGGCCGCCTCCGATCGACTCCAAATTAGGTCGATCGCACTCCGGAATGTTTTCAGCGTATGTTTTTCCACCAGCTCGCGAATCATGTCGCGACCCAGCAGACAGCCAGCGAGTTGCGATTCAATGTCGCCGAGCAGCATTCGTGGAAAGCGACTGTTTGATTCGATGATGCGGTAGACGTCCTCGACGCGTTTACCTTCCGACCATAACTTGATGCTGCGGAACTGAATCCCTTCCTGGAAGATGCTGGTGGTACCGATCGGAGCGGCAGAGCCCACCGCCCAGCCACCAATGTCGAGCCAGTGCATGATGATCGCCATGAACCCGGCGAGCTGGCCATCGTCCATAAAGATTGGTGTGTACATGATCACATTGTTGAGATGCTGGCCTAGCGTCCCGGAATGATTCGAGATGATGACATCGCCCGGTTTGATACCATCCCGACCATGAATAAGCAGGCCATCGCGCACACCCACACCGAGGGCATCGGCAACGAACAACGGAATACCACCGCCTGATTCCGAGATCAGTCGACCTTCCGGGTCCACAATACCGACTGCATAATCCTTGTATTCATAGACAAGCGGGCTGTATGCCGTGCGCGTGATATTCAGCTCAATCTGTTTGGGGATCGACAGCAGACTGTGGCGAATGAATTCCGCCGTTATCGGGTTGATCGACGTAGCGTGGGCAGCACTGGCCGCGTGATCACGCGGAAGCGATTCGGCCTGATTCATAGTGGGCTCCTTCAATTGAAACGGATATGGATTTCACCGAGCTGACCAACCTCAAATCGGTCATCGGGACCAACGACGGTGGTTGAGCCATATTCTTCGATGATCGCGGGACCAGTGGCAGAGAACCCAAGCTGAAGATTTCGACGCTGATAAATTGGCGTGCTGATGCGGCCACCGCGTTCTGCGAAATACACCGATCGCTCGCCACTTGGCTTGGAATTGCCCTCCCCGACCGACGGACTGAGCTCCTCAAGTCGAGGACGCTTGATCGTCGCCGCAGCCGTCAGAACCAGATTGACGATCTGTATCGGCGAATTGACCTCGACATGGCCATAGCGACGTTTATAGATCGTCTCGAACGTCTCGCGAACGCTTGCCGTATCGGGATCGGTACCCACTGGAACGCGCACGGAGTGTTTCTGCCCCTTGAAGCTAAGCTCGACCTGACGTTCGAAGCGGATGCTGGAGACGCCAAGATCACGCGTCATGTCGCCACCGACCCGTTGTTCCATTTCCTCAAAGCCTGCAGTGAACAAAGGAACGGCGTCCTGATCGAGGGCTTTGAGGAACGTGCGCGTGTCATCGACTCGAGCATCGGCGAGGATCATACCCAGTGCAGAAAAATTACCCGGCTCCGGTGGAATGATCAGATGCGGTACGCCCAACTCCCGAGCAAGAGCAGCGGTATGCAGTGGCCCACCGCCGCCAAAGGCAATCATCGACAGATCGCGCGTATCGATACCGCGCTCGACGGTAATCTGCTTGATGGCAGACGCCATCGTCAGTGCCCCCAGAGACAATATCCCTTGTGCGGTTTCATCCGTTCCAGCGTCGCCGGAAAAACCCAGCGCGGCGGCGACTTTCTCAATCGCATGTCGCGCCCCCGCCTCGTCGAGCGTCATCTCACCCCCCAGGAACGACGATGCGGCAATTCGACCGAGCACCAGGTTGGCGTCAGTTATCGTCGGCTCGACGCCGCCGCGCCCATAGCATACGGGCCCCGGGGTAGAGCCGGCGCTGCGTGGGCCGACATGCATGCCGCCATGGCGATCGACGGACGCAATCGAACCGCCGCCGGTACCCACTTCAACGATGTCCAGGACACCGCCACGGACCGGAAATCCTCGCTCGTAGCCACCCACGTAATACGGCGACTTGACCTCAAAGCGCCCATTTTCGAGCAGCGCACACTTCGCGGTGGTTCCTCCCATGTCAAACGCGATGACCCTTTCCAGCCCCAACGCCTCAGCGTATACACCCGCCCCGATGCACCCTCCGACCGGCCCCGACTCGACCAGCATCACCGGCTGCTGCTGAGCACGCTCGGCCGAGAAAACACCCCCGTTCGATGCCATCAGGAAGAAGCTGTCTTTGAAGCCTTCCGATGCCAGTCGCTCATTCAGACGCTCGACATAGTCTTCAAGCTTCGGCCCGACATAAGCATTGGCCACAACGGTAGAGGTTCGCTCGTACTCGTACCACTCGCGGCTCAATTCGGTGCCGGCGCTGACATAGATGCCGGGGAGAAACTTGCGTAGCTGCTCGACGGCAATGCATTCGTGCTCGTCATTGATGTAGGAGTTGAGAAAGGATACGGCAACAGATTCGACGCCGAGCTCGCGCAGACAAGTCGCGAGGCTTTCGAGCTCCACAAGGTCAAGCGGTTGCAGGATCTCGCCTTCAGCCGACATGCGCTCGCCGATACCGAAACGAAGATCGCGCCCGATCAAAGACGCTTCGCGTGCAAAACGCAGGTCGAAAGGAACTGGTCTGTTACCCCGGCCCAGCTCCATGACGTCACGAAAGCCCTTGGTCGTCACCAGGGCAGTCTTGGCACCGTCACGTTGCACAAACGTGTTGATCACCAAGGTCGTACCGAACTTGACAGTTTCGGCCTTGGCAAGATCAATCCCGGCCTTCGTCACGCAGCTCATCAGCCCTTCCACCAGATCACCATAATTGGTGAGGCTCTTGGTGTAGATGACGCGGCCACTCTCGCTGTCGTAAGCAGCCAGATCGGTAAATGTTCCCCCCGTGTCGGCGGCCAATATATAACTCATTTCGCTTCTCCCTTATTGTTATGGCGAGCGTTTGTCACGCCAGCCGACAGGCACGCGAGAAGCCCCGCGCACAGACTTTTCAGACTTGAGTCCAAGCGCGATCCCGCCCGGCATCTGCAGATGATTTGTCGTAGTTCCGAATAGGCGATGGTCATCGCTGATCGCTCACTTTCTCGAGAAATGCTGAATCAACCAGGCGTATACAGGCACGCTCCTGCGCGATAGTGCCGCGCCGTGCCAATCGCCTGAGTTGTGTGCTGATGGTCATCCGGGTCTTGCCCGCGAACTGCGCCAAACGCGCCTGGCTAACGTGAACATAGCCGTTGTCGTCAGCAAGCTTGAGCAGCAGCGCAGCGGTTTGTGCCGCGCTGGTAGCAAAGGCACCACGCTCGATGTCGCGCAACAAAGTCGCGGTCTTGCGGCTGATAACGTGCAAGAGTGCCGGTATCAGGTCCGGGTGGGCGCGTATCGCAGCGATAAGACTGGAAGGCGATATCTCGCCAACCCTGCAATTGGAGTCCGCTATGCAGACCAGGTCGCTGTCAAACCGGGTGCGCCCAATAGCGGTTTGTTCACCGATGAGGCTGCCCGGACCGAGATACCCCAGAAGATGCTCACGCCCATCACGACCGCGTAACGTTGAACGGGCGCACCCCTCAAGGATAATGATGATGACCGGTTCGCCATCCTTGCCTGTGGTTGGGATCGGCATACCTTCTGCGACCTCGTGCCGACGGGCAATCGGGATCTGGCGCAGCCATTCGGGGGAAACCACCCCCTCATTGCCATGCCCATCCATGACAGGCGTCGCCATCTCCTCAGACCAACGCGCCGGATTAGCCATGGACTGCCTCGCTCGATATCGCCCAAAGCCGTTGCGCCGCATCGAGGTCTTGCGCATGCGGTCCAACCCCGGACGGCGGCGACAATGCTGGAGCGCCAGCGATAGCACAATTTTCAAGGTAAAGTCCGCCGCGCCCCTCCAACTCCGGCGCAAGGGCCGCCCAGATCGTCGTCGCTGCGCCTTGTTGTGGCGTCTTCTGCATGGATCCCACGCGTGCCATCAAATCCGCCTCGGCTTTTTCATCCATATCTTTGAACAAGCCGGTTCGGATGACACCTGGCATCACCGACCAGGAATTGATACCACGCGATTCGTAGCGATCGCTGATAGCAACGGCCGCCAAGGCCGTCGCCGTCTTGCTACGCCCGTAGGCTGCTGTTGGATCATAGGGTTGGGACAGGAAATTCCAGTCGTCGAAGTCGAACGGCCAGCGCAGATGTGCGCCCGACGAGAGCTGAATGACTCGCGAAGGTGCTCCAAGCTCAAGATTGGGACGCAGCAGCTGGAACAGCAGAAAATGGCCGAGATGATTGATCCCGATGTTCATTTCAAAACCGTCCGCTGTCCGCGCCAGCGGCCCGGCCATAATCCCTGCGTTGTTGATTAGAAGATTCAACGGGCGGTCGCCCCACGCGGATGCGAAAGCACGAACGGACACCAGATCTGCCAGATCGAGAAGCCCGGTGCTAACCGCCTCCCGGCCTAACTCGGAATTGATGGTCGCCGCTGCGAACTCACCCGCTGCCGGGTTGCGCACGGCGATCATCACGTCCGCGCCGACACTGGCCAAGGCCCTTACTGTTTCGATGCCGATGCCTGCCGCACCACCCGTGACAATCGCAACAACGCCTGAAAGGTCACGACCACGCACGACATCTGCCGCTGTCGAACTGGCTCCGAACACTGCATTCGATACCATCCCATTCACCTTCTTATTTTTATTCAGATATGGCGTAACGTTGACCCATGGCTCATGGCATGTCTCAACATGAACAATATTTACTACCCTGTCAATTTATGTGCGAAAATTAATTTTGTCAATTACGTCCCTCGCGCAGGAAAATGACCCATGCACAGCTACCCGCTCAAGTCGCAATGGCTCGACCGGTTCTCAATTGATACCGTGAAACAATATCGACCCGACTGCCAGATAACCTTGCCTGAAAAGGACCAGGCCTTAGGCATCATCGAAGGTTCAGTTCAGGTAGCTATGCTCTCGTCGGACGGCCGGCTTCGCTCGCTGATGGTGTTGCACACGGGTGGCCTCTTTGGCGAACAATCTGCCTTGGGCGGGATCAGCATCACGACAAACCTCGTTGCTGTCGCGCTGACGAAGTGCACGATCGGCTATATTTCAGGGTCCAGCATCATTGCAGCGGTCAACCGTGATCCATCACTGATCCTGGAGCTCATGCAACACAGTGCAGAAAACACCTCGCTTCTTTTGAGAGAGCTTGAACGGATTGCATTCAGCGACTCCCTCACTCTCATTGCGATAATTCTGATGGAGCACAGCGATCACAACGGCACCGTCCCCCTCAGCCAGGAAAGACTGGCGCAGATCGCCGGCAAAACTCGCGTCACTGTCGCCTCGGCCTTGCATCGACTGCAGGAAATGCAGGTCATTGGACTCGAGCGCTCTCGTATCCTGGTCATTGATCAGCAGTCGCTACACCGGCTTACCCTTGGCCACGGCGAGTCGAAGCCGGGCCGGCCGATAGTAAAGACGTATGCAGACAGGACAGACACGCAGCCACGAGGATGACACCTGCCCGGAGGGAGATGATGGTAGCGATCCAATGCAATCCACCGCCTTTCGGTTTGTCGACCCGGTGTACCCAGGCTCAACCGCGGGAACGCCTCTCATAGTGAGGATCATCACATGCCTACGCGCTCAATCAAGATTGACAATGCTGACTACCTATTCACGATGGACCCCCAACGCCGCATCATTCGTGGAGGTTCCATCCTCATAGAGGGAAGCCGAATCACGCGAGTGGGAACCAAAGCCGAGCTGGCCGACGCCACCGCGGAACGGGTCATCGATGCTCGCGGCAGGATCGTAACGCCCGGCTTCGTCAATGCGCATGACCATTTGTATCCACAGATCATGCGCGGATTGTTTCTCGACGAATTGACATCCACCTATGTCGAAGAATCGTGCGCAGTGCGTAATGTGATGTCTGAAGATGAGGAATACATCGCCACGCTAGCCAGCCTGACCGAACACCTCAAAAATGGCACCACCACCATCCTGAACCCGAGCGATTCGCAACGACATGAAACAGCCTTTCAGGCATATGAAGCGGCTGGTGCACGGGTCATCATGGGGCGCAACGTTACAGATACCGCGAACGAGATCCATATCAACGTCCAGTCCACGCCGGATGCGCTCGCCGAGCTGAAAAAGATCATCAAAACCTACCACGGTCGCTGCGACGGTCGGGTCAGTGCCTGGGTGATGCTGGCCTATGCATCATCCGACTGCTCACCTGAGTTCGCCACGGCGGCAAAAAAGATTGCCGACGATTATGGCGTCGGAATGACCTTCCACCAGTCTGCACGACCGCGCCATATCCAGAGAGCCTTGCGCGACCACAATATGCGGCCCATCCAGTATCTTGAGAAGCTTGGCGTTGTCGGCCCCAATGTGGTGTTGGGCCATGGCATTCTGCTGGATCAGGCTGAAATCGATATTCTTGCCCGCACGCAGACCCGCGTGGTCATGTGCCCGACAACGTCGCTGCGCTGCGGTTATGGCACAACCCAGCATGGCAAACTACCCGAGATGCTCAAACAGGGCGTGGTGGTAGGCTTGGGCACCGACAGTGCCGATTTCGGCTCGGTGGATATGATGCGCGTGATGTGTCTGACAGCCGGTATCTATAAGGATGCGCGCGAAAGCACCTCGATGATTCATGCGGAAACCGCGCTTGAAATGGCAACCATCCAGGGCGCCAAGGCAATCGGTCTTGATCACGAAATTGGTTCCCTTGAAGCAGGGAAGAAAGCCGATATTGTCATCCTCAACACCCACTCACTGGAGTGGCAACCACTGATCAATCCGATCAATTCGTTGGTGTACAACGCAGACGGTCGTAGCGTCGAAACGGTGATTGTCGATGGCCAGATCAAGATCGAGAACGGATCACCGACGTTCATCTCCGAAGACAAGCTCATCTATGATCTTCGCGCTGCGGCAGAGCAGCTCGTCGCACGCTCAGGTCATAAAGTCCCCTCACGTTGGCCGTTCGTGTAGCACTGGGAGACATAATCGATAACGGGCGGTAGTGCCGGAACCAGGCAACAGGTCCTGGCACTGCCCCCCTACCTCAGCTCAACAAGCCTGTCCAAAACTATCTGCGCGACTGCGCGTGGCACTAACGCCGATCATCACGATATCGACGCTGCAAGCCAAAAGAGGATACACACTGCCCTGCGCTGGGAGCGGCCACTAAAGCGTTATTCGGCCGGCACCCAGCGCAATTAACAAGACGTCAGACCATATCGCCGAAGGCGAAGAAGTCGTCGGTCAGATTGCCAGGGTAGTATTCGATTTCCCACCAGTTATGGTCGAGATCCTGAAAGAAGAAACTGTAGGCACCCCAGACCTGTTCCATGGGCTCAACAGTCTCGCGGATTCCGTACTTGTCCTTCAGTTCAAGACAGGCACGATAGGCGTGATCGACCTCCTCCTTGGTTTCAACCTGAATACCCCAGTGATTGGCCAAGCCCATCGGGCGAATTTCTTCACCCAGCGCGAGCACGACCACGTGAAACCGTACGCCGATAGTGAAAATCACGCTTTCGGGTGAGATTCTGACGCAGCTCAGCCCAAGAAACTCTTCGTAAAACTGGCGGCTCTTTTCAATATCGTAACTTTCAGCGGTGCCATGGGTGAGAAGCATCGATTTGATGACCGGATTGGCCACCGATGTCTTTTCCCAGGTTGGCGTCTCTGCGTTTGCGTTCATGGCATTTCCTCGGCTGTTGTTGTAATGGTTGGAAAGCGCTCTCAGCTTGCCGCGACGCTTTCACTCTCGACAAAATCGGCTTGCGTGAGAAACAGGTCGGCAAAGAACTCGTCCCCCGGCAGCCCACACATTTCAACGAAATCGCGGCGGGCAGAATTGACCATGATTGGCGCCCCACAGGCATAAACCTGCATGGATGACAGATCAGGGTAATCGGCTATAACCGCCTGATGAACAAAGCCGGTTCGCCCCTGCCAGGCATCTTGCGGAGCAGGATCGGACAGGACCGGAATGAAGTGGAAACGTTCGTGCTGAGCATCCCATTGCGTGGGCTCATCAGCCAAATACAGATCCGCCCTGGTTCGCCCGCCCCAATAGAGATGGATGTCACGGTTCGGCATTGCCTCGAAGGCATATTGGAGCATCGAACGAATGGGGGCATAACCAGTACCACTGGCCACGAGAATAATGGGTTTATCACTGTCTTCGCGCAGGAAGAATGTGCCCAGCGGCCCACAGATGGTGAGCAGCTCGCGCGCCTTCATATCGCTGAATACATGATCGCTGAAGAGCCCACCGGGACTGTGCCGGATATGCAACTCCAACTCCCAGTTCCCCTCCGCCCGCGCCGCGCTCGCCAACGAATAGCTACGACGAGCGCCATCGGGAAGCAGGATATCGACATACTGCCCGCCATTGAATTGAAGGCCCTTGCGAGGCGGCAGTCGCAACGAAACGATCATCACATCAGGGGCGGCCAGGCGCATGTCAGCCACCAGCGCCTTAGCGATATCAGACTTGGCAACTACCGGTAAAGGCTTCGCTTCAACCACCACGTCAGTGACGGGCATTGACTGGCATAGCAGCGCATAACCGGCGGCAAGATCTTCAGCAGACAGCGACGAGTGCTTGTGCAACACCTTGCCCTCAGTCACCCGAGCGCGGCACGTACGACAAACACCCTTCTTGCAACTATAGGGCAAGCCTATCCCCGCAGCGGCGGCGGCCGCATGGATGGTCTGTCCTTCATCCACGGGAAAGGAGAGTTCACTGGGCATCAAACGCACTGAGAAACTCATTTGACACCCTCCAGCGCGGTGATGAGGCAGACAAGTTCAACGCGTGTAACAGGCTCATGCACTGCCACGCGGCCCTTCGCGATTAGAGTCACTTCTTGTCTCCATTTTATTTTTATATTGAGTAGAACATCTGCGCCAGTAGCCAGCACATGACATTGCATAGAACGCAAATTAGATCTATTTTGCAGGGATGTCAATATAACCCCGGCAGAGGGCTACCGAGTCAATCCAGACATACGGCGCTCTCCTGGATAGCACCTGTCGCTACTACGAAACAGCCGGTGTTAAGCAGCCTTTTTTTCGCCGTAATACCCGTGACCTACCGACCTTAATCATCAAGCTTTTCAGGAGAAATCATCATGCAACCTTCGACGCCAGCCCCCCATCTGATAAAGCCTGTCCTACGCCAAAGGCAAGGGGAGATTGAGATCCTTACCCTTAATCGACCAATGCAACGCAATGCAATGTCCAGTGCGCTTGTCGCCAGCTTGACCGAGGCTTTAGCGGACATCAACGAGGATGCCAGCGTCGGTGCAATCCTGCTCGTTGGTGAAGGCAGAGGCTTTTGCGCCGGCAGTGACCTTGGCGGCCTGACATCCATGACTCCAGCTCAAAGACGTTCTTTTGAAGCAGAATCAGGTCGCCTCGCCAGGATGATCGGACAGTGTGCTAAACCGGTGGTTTCAGCTGTTCATGGCTTTGCCGTCGGTGGAGGCCTCACCCTTGCCACATCCTGCGACATCGTCGTCACCGACGCGGCCTCGCGATGGAGCCTGCCAGAAGTGCCAATTGGGCTGTTCCCCGCGTGGGGCCTTGCGTCGGTCGGCAGTCGAATCGGGATGCCGGCTGCGCGGCGGCTGTCCTGGGGGATAGAGACGCTTACGGGCGCAGAGGCTCATCGTCTCGGACTGGCGGATATTCTGGTCGACAGCGCAAGCGAAGTTCGCGATACAGCTTTGAAGATTGCCAGCCAGCTTGCCGCCTTGCCACGTCGACAATCCGAAGCGGTGAAGCGCTATTTCGCGTCACAGTGTGCGGACGAAGGTGCTGACATCGCCGCGAATAGCCTCTTTATGGAGATGACCAGTAGCCCCGAGGCACAGGCGAGCTTCATACGCTTTGGAAGCTAACCGCTCTCCGGGAGAGGCTGCTCGCAAGCTTGCCCTGAACAATTGGTATCGCAACGCAGCCCACAGCTGCGTTGCTTTTCTTTACCTAAGTAGGTAATGAGGGAGCGTGCATTATCAAGCCCTCCCTCTAACGCCTTACACCCCTTCCCTTACAGCATCAAGCGCCGGAAGTCCGCCAACAATTGAGCCAGAAAAGCGTTGAAACGTCCGGCTGCGGCCCCGTCAATTACCCGGTGATCCCAACTGAGACTCAGAGGCAAGATCAAGCGAGGCACACCTTCCTTGCCATTCCAAACCAGCTTGGTAGCGCTCTTCCCGACACCGAGGATCGCAACTTCCGGTGCGTTGATGATGGGCGTGAAATAAGTGCCGCCGATACCGCCAAGCGATGAGATCGAGAAGCAACCGCCGCTCATCTCAGCTGGTCCCAATTTGCCGTCACGCGCCTTGGCCGACAATTCAGCCATCTCCCTTGCGATGGCAATCACCCCTTTCTGGTCGACGTCGCGGATTACGGGTACTACCAGACCGTTTGGGGTGTCGGCGGCAAAGCCAATATGGAAGTACTGCTTGAGTACGATTTGTTCGCCATCCAGACTGGCGTTGAATCCCGGAAATTTCTTCAGGGCCACTGCGCAAGCTTTCATCAGTAAGGCCAGCAACGTGACCTTCACCCCAGCCTTCTCGTACTCTTTGTTGAGCTGTACGCGGAAGGCTTCCAACTCTGTAATGTCGGCATCGTCATGGTTGGTGACGTGAGGGATCATCACCCAGTTACGGTGCAGGTTCGCGCCGCTGATTTTCTTGATGCGTGAGAGATCCTGGCGCTCGACCGGACCGAACTTGGCAAAGTCCACCTGCGGCCAAGGCAGCAGGCCAGATAAACCGCCACCTGCAGCAGGTGTGTTGGCTTTCTGGGCTTCAGTCTGAGCCTGCCCGGTCATGACGCATTTGATGAAACTCTCGACATCCGCCCGGGAAATTCGACCTCGAACGCCTGTACCGCGAATCTCGGTCAGAGGGACACCCAGTTCGCGAGCCAGCTTACGGATTGAAGGCGATGCAAAGGGCAGCTCGCCCTTGGCCTCAGTCAATTCCTGTGCGAGTGGCGAAACCACGACGGGCGCACGCTCTACAGGCTGAGCCGGTGGTTCTACAGACAGCGTAACAGCTGCCGGCGCTGGCTCAGGCAAGGGGGCGGTGACCGGGATCGCCATGCCGGGTGCTGGAGCCACCTCCATCATCGCGATCAGCGACCCTTCACTGATCTTGTCGCCCACCACGACATTCAACGTCTTGATTACACCAGCCTGCGCGGCGGGTATCTCTATCGAGGCCTTGTCGGTCTCGACGACGACCAGGCTCTGCCCATCGACGACCGATTCGCCGGGGCTGACCAGCACTTCGATGATGTCCACTTCCTTGTAATCACCGATGTCGGGAACCCGAATCTCCTGCAGTGTACTCATGCCTAAACTCCTGACGAAGTAAGCCGGACTGAACCCAGTCAGCCCGAACAAGATGATCGGCGGCACCTGGCGGCGCCGCGCGGAACAAGCAGCCTTGGTGCCGTACTTAGCACTCCCAGGGCGCGACCGAGTCGGCATCGATGCCATAACGCTCGATAGCTTGGGCACAGACCTCAGGCTTGAGCTTGCCTTCCTGCACCAGCGATGCGAGCGCACTCAGCGCGATCTGGTGCCGATCCACTTCGAAGAAATTGCGCAGGGCCGCGCGCGTATCGCTACGGCCGAATCCGTCAGTGCCGAGGGCGATATAACGCGCCTCGACATAGGCGCCAATTAGATTTGGCAAGGCACGCACGTAGTCAGTCGCGGCGATCACCGGCGCCCCCACCGGCAAGCACTTGCCGACGTGACTCTGTTTGGCCCCCTGCTGCGGGTGCAGGCGATTCCAGCGCTCGACTTCGCGAGCATCGCGAGCCAGCTCACTGAAACTGGTCACACTCCAGATTTCGCTTTCGATGTTCCAGTCTTGAGCCAGCAGCTCAGCGGCAGCGATCACTTCAAGCAAAATTGTTCCCGAACCGAGTAGTCGCACGCTCCCGCGCGAACTGTCCACCGACTGTGTGGCATAACGGTACATGCCTTTGATGATGTCTGACTCGACACCTTCCGGCAGCGTCGGCTGCGCGTAATTCTCATTCATCAAGGTCACGTAATAGAACTCGTCAACCTGACGTTCCAGCATCTGTCGCATCCCATGATCAAGGATCACCGCGAACTCACCAGCGAAGGCCGGATCGTAGGCGCGACAGTTGGGCACCATCGAAGCAATCAGGTGACTGCTGCCATCCTGGTGCTGCAGCCCCTCGCCGCCCAACGTGGTCCGGCCGGCTGTAGCACCGAGGAGAAAACCGCGAGCCCGCTGATCGGCGGCGGCCCAGATCAAATCACCAACACGCTGGAAGCCGAACATCGAGTAGTAGATATAGAACGGCAGCATGGCCAGACCATGCGCCGAATAGCTGGTGGCCGCTGCAACCCAGGAACTGATGGCCCCCGCCTCGCTGATGCCCTCCTCAAGAATCTGCCCATCCATGGCTTCGCGATAACTGAGAATCGAACCGATATCTTCCGGTTCATAACGCTGACCGACACTCGAATAGATGCCGATCTGCTTGAACAGGTTAGCCATGCCAAAGGTACGTGCTTCGTCAGCGACAATCGGCACCACCCGCGGCCCCAACTGCTTGTCCTTGAGCAGGTTGCCGAGCATGCGCACGAAGGCCATGGTGGTGGACATTTCCTTACCTTCGGCCTGGGTCGCGAAACCACCGTAGCCCTTCAAGTCAGGCACTGGCACGACCGCCGCAGTGGTGCTGCGGGTTGGCATGTAACCACCGAGCGCCTGGCGTCGCTCATGTAAATAGCGCATTTCCGCACTGTCATCGGCAGGCTTGTAGAAACTCAGAGACTCGACCTGCTCGTCCGAAAGCGGAAGATTGGAGCGGTTACGGATCGCGATCAGCGCGTCCCGATCCAGCTTCTTCTGCTGATGGGTGGTCATCTTGCCTTGCCCTGCCTCGCCCATGCCGTAGCCCTTCTTTGTCTGAGCCAGAATCACGGTCGGGCGACCACTGTGCAGCGTCGCAGCCTGGTAGGCGGCGAAGATTTTCACCATGTCATGCCCGCCACGCTTGAGGCGATCGATCTGCTCGTCAGTAAGACCTTGGGCGAGCTGGGCCAACGCCTCGTTCTGGCCAAAGAAATGGTCGCGGTTATAACGCCCATCCTTTGCGGCAAAGGTCTGGAACTGACCGTCCACCGTCTGCGACAAGGTCCGCACCAGCGTACCGTCCTTGTCGCGGGCAAACAGACCGTCCCAATCCGATCCCCAGACCAGCTTGATGACATTCCAGCCGGCACCGCTGAACAAAGCCTCCAGTTCGTCAATGATGCGGCCGTTGCCACGCACAGGACCGTCCAGGCGCTGCAGATTGCAATTGACCACCCAGGTCAGATTGTCCAGGCCTTCACGGGCAGCCAGGGTCAGTGCCGACATGCTCTCCGGCTCATCCATCTCACCATCGCCGAATACCCCCCACACGGTCCGCCCGGTGGTGTCCTGCAAACCACGGTGCTGCAGGTAGCGCATGAACCGCGCCTGGTAGATCGAGCTGATCGGCCCAATGCCCATGGAGCCGGTGGGGAACTGCCAGAAGTCAGGCATCAGCCAGGGATGCGGATAGCTGGAAAGCCCCTGTATGCCGCTACGCCGTGCGGTGATTTCCTGGCGGTAATGCTCAAGGTTATGTTCGCTCAGGCGCCCTTCCAGAAAGGCGCGGGCATAGACCCCAGGGGACGAGTGCGGTTGATAGAACACCAGATCGCCGCCGAGCGTGCCATTGCTGGCGCGGAAGAAATGATTGAAGCCGACTTCGAAAAGATCCGCAGCACTCGCATAGCTGGCAATGTGTCCGCCCAGCTCGCCATAAGCCTGGTTAGCCCGTACCACCATCGCCAGCGCGTTCCAGCGCATGATTGCCGCTAGCCGCTCCTCGATAGCCAAATCACCGGGAAATGCTGGCTGTTGCTCTACCGGGATAGTGTTGATGTAAGGCGTTCCGTGGACGGGATGCCAACCGATGGCAGGATCGCGAGCAATGGTCGTGAGCATGTCGAGGATTTCCCGCGCACGCTCCGGCCCCGCATTCTCTATCAGCGATAGCAGAGCCTCACGCCATTCGACCATTTCTTGCGCGTCGGCTTGATTCTGCTCCAGCGTCAAGGCCGCCAGGGCTGGGGAATTGGAATGGGTCATAGGCTTCTCCTGTGTTATTCTTTAATTGTTATACCTATTAAATATAACAAACATTTATCCATATATTCCTGACAAATGTCAAATTATCAAATGTTTAATAATCAGATACAGAGGATCGAAAAAGTAAGGAGCAGCCCCCTCAGAAGGATGAATATCAGTTCCAGAACGTGCAGAGTGCGGCTCACTCGTCTTGAGGTCGGCGAGGGATCGATATCAGTGCAGAAGCGGCGGCAGAAGGGGCGGCAGAATCACTTCAGTCACGGCTACTCGCTGCCGTGCAACATCTCTCGCCGAGGGTGCTTGCCCATCGACGTTAAACGGTTGAAGCAATCGATAAGGTTGAGCGCATTCCAAATAGTCAAGACATCACCCGCATTTCAAGGAGGCTTCCAGCATGTATGCTGTCCAAAGTTGCAACCCAGACGCCAAACTATTCTATCGCCCCATTGAAGCAGCGTTGCGCTGGTGCAATTTAATGGCCTACGAAACGGAAATTCTTGAGGTAGCATGGCGCAACCCAGAGCTGCTCAATACAGCGTTCCCACAATGGCCATGCCTAAATACCAATTCCGAGAAGATTCTCGATGCTATTCAACATGGTGAACTGACCTACGGCTGCCTGGGTATGCCTGTCGCCATTGGCACCACCGTCGATCACAGTCAGCTAACCGTCCGCCATACTGACCTCAGATTTTGGATGTCGCGCTACTACCCTGATCAGAGACCAGCTTTTCTTTTCGAGCAATCACTCGATCAACAAGGAGATATCAGTATCGGTATCTACCTGGCCTTACAAGCCGACCGGGATGCCTTGCAGCTACAGATAAAGGATATGGAAACAGCTTATCAACAATTGCTGAATGAACTTGAAGCTGTCGGGCTGGAAAAGGAAAACATCCATCACCTGATCAAGACCAATAGCAAGGTCAGCGACCGGAGCGAAACCGCTTACCTCCACATTATCGGCGCAATGGTCAGCCTGTTTCTAGATCACTCCCCCTCTGGGAAACCTCATTCTGTTTTCCGGTCCCAAGCCGCCATTGTCGACGCACTGACCGCTCACCATAAAAACCTGTCTGGCATTTCCAAGCGTACCCTGGATGAGAAATTCGCCGCTGCCAAGCGCAGCCTCTCCAAGCGCTGAGTCGTTTTGCGCTGCAATCGCCCCAATTGCGGTGCAATGACTCATTCCCATTTCTGCTATTCAATTCAGGTCACTTCCCAGAACGCGCCAATCGGCGCCAGGAGTGACCATCATGTCCAACCAGCTCTCACCTATTGCAGACCTACTCCAACCACCGCACGAACGTCACATCATGCGGCGTGAGGAGGTGGAGCGTAAAACCGGCTTCAAGCGTGCGCATATCTACAACTTGATGAAGGAAGGCAAATTCCCTCAAGCCAAACGCATTGGATTGCGTGCCGTAGGCTGGGACTCAGTGGAGATCGAACGGTGGATCATCGAGCGTTTAGGCCAACAGGTCTGATGCCATGCGTGTGGTCTCGGTGGTTTCCACCAAAGGTGGAGTAGGCAAAACCACAATAGCCGCCAATCTCGGCGGTCTGCTGGCGGATGCTGGTCTACGCGTCCTGCTGCTCGATCTAGATAGCCAACCCACCCTCTCTAGCTATTACGCCTTGAGCCAAAAAGCTGTTGCTGGTGCGTACGAGCTGATAGCACTCAATCTAACAGCACCTGCCCAGATGATTTCCAGGACAGTGATCACCGGACTCGATCTGATCATCTCCAACGACGATCAAGGCCAGCTGAGTACATTGCTGCTACACGCCCCTGACGGGCGATTACGGCTGCGCAATTTACTCGACAACTTCCGCCCCAGTTATGACTTGTTTTTGATCGACACCCAGGGCGCACGTAGCGTGCTACTGGAGATGGCCGTCCTTGCCTCCGATCTTGCTCTCTCCCCCATCCCGCCGGAAATGCTCGCCGCCCGCGAACTGCGCCGCGGCACATTGAAGCTGTTCAGCGAACTCGATTCGTTCCGCCACCTGGGCATTCCACCACCCCCCTTGCGATTGCTACTGAACCAGGTGAACGCCATTCGGATGGACACGCGGATGATCATCAGAAGCCTGCGCGAGACTTTCGTGGGGGCTACCAATATCTCGGTTCTGGACACCGTAGTTCCAGACCGAGTGGCTTATCTCAATGCCGCCTCCCTCGGTCTACCAGTCCACCGAATCGAGGCGCGCCGGTCACGTGAACGACGCTCGCCCTCAGCGCTGGAAACCATGCAGGCGTTGGCCATCGAGTTGTTTCCGGAATGGCGCGATGCGATCTCTACGGTGGGCAGGTGCACGGAGGCTCAATGAGACGAATCACCAAACCGGTATTTCTCACCCAATTGTTTTGTTTGATCGACCTTGAGGCCAACAGCGTTTGGCAAGGAGTCCTTTGATGCTGGATCAACTTCCCATCATCGTTCAGCCATTCGTTCGACCACACCATCCACCGTGCGAGGAGTACTGCACCGTGGTCTTTCGTTTGCAGGGTGGGCGCTCGGCCATGGGGTGGTTCCTCGCAGAACTTTCCCGACACTTCGAAGGTTCGGGGACTGCCGAGATCGTCAAGTTCGCGGTCGGTGACCATGTGCACAACCGGCGTTAACTGAGGTTGTTCCGATGAAGAAGCTCAGTCAGGAGGAGATTATCGACAAGCTGCAGCAGGGCCACTTCCCTCGGGGTCCAGAGCTTGAACGTCTATCCGATCCACTCATCGATACACCTATGCTCGTCACCCTGGAGCAGTTGCGACCCTACGAAAACAACCCACGCTTCATCCGCAATCCGCTGTACGACGATATCAAGGCCTCGATCCGTGAACGCGGGCTGGATCAACCGCCGCCGATTACCCGCCGCCCGGGAGAAGCCTATTTCATCATCCGCAATGGCGGTAATACTCGCTTGGCGATTCTCGGCGAACTGTGGCAGGAAACCCGCGACGAGCGCTTCTTCCGCATTCATTGCCTGTTCCGACCCTGGACCGATGAACTCACCGCCCTGCTCGGCCATCTGGCCGAAAGCGATCTGCACGGCCAACTCACTTTCATCGAACGAGCACTGGCTGTGGCCAAACTCAAATCCATGCTCGAACCAGATGGCGCTGCGCTCTCGCAACGGGAGCTGGCACGACGTCTTGCCGCTGGGGGCTATCCCATTTCGCAGTCACATATCAGCCGGATGCTGGACACCCTCGAACACTTACTGCCCGCCATTCCACAAACCCTGTATGCCGGATTGGGCAAGCCCCAGGTCGAACGCTTGATCGGTCTGCGTAGCCAGGCTGAACGAACCTGGAACCGTTATCCAACCGCCACCGTTGCGTTCTCCGAGTTTTGGCTCGAGACCCTGGGCGACTTCGATGCCGATCCCGAATCCTTCGATCTTGAGCAAATCCAGGATGAACTGCTCGAACGCATGAGCCGCCTACTCGGACAGTCCTACCGCATGTTGGCCCTGGAATTGAGCGATACCCAACGGGTCATCTCGACGCATGGTGTTGTCGTCACCACACCTGAGAACAGCCATCCGCCGAGCGTTGATGAAGTCGCGGCAGAACCTCCCTCCTCCGAGTCCCCTCCCAAATCAACTGAGACCAGAACCCAGACCGAAACAGCGCGAGAGGAGCTGCTCACACCGCCCCAAGCGAATGTCGTATCAGCAGTCAGCCCTCCGTCACGTATCCAACAGATTCGCGAACAGATCGATCGCGACACTGCCACTGAAGTAACACCGACCGTCGAAACCCGCACGATCGACGACATCTGGAGCATCGCACCAATACTGGATACCCCCGAACAACTGCGTTTAGCCATCGCCGGACTGGCGCGGGAAATGGCGGCCTATGCCGGACATCCCGCGAGCATCATCGATCAGCAGCATGGATTGGGTTTTGCTCTAGATATGGAGCGGGTAGATCTTGCGACACCTGGCGCGACCGGGGTTCACCTAATGCTCCTAGCCCTGCTGCGCGCTCAAGACGACGTGAACTGGGAGGATCGCAAGCAACTGCCATCAGCCCTGTTCGGCCAGCTGTTGTTGGGGGTCTATCAACTCCCGCTGACAGATCGTCCCGCCGTGGATGTGGGACTGGAACGACTGCCTGACAGTCTGCTAATCAAACTGTATCGCCTGATCCGCCTGGCCCGTCGTCTGATCGACCTAACGCTTACCCCTGAAGACGACTCACCGAAGGAGTTGCCATGAACCTGTCCTTCAATGTGCTCAACCAGGCCATGCTGACCCAGGTGCTGCATGAGCTGCGCCTGGGTAATCTGCAACGCTGTAAGGCACTCGGACTGGGTGAGGACGACATCTACCTGTTGCAATCCTTGCCGCCCACCACACTGTCGCGCCTGGCCCATGCCTCCGTCCCCTGGGTTGAGGTCAAGATTGACTCACCGGTGCTGCATAGGTTGATCGAGCAAGCCGAACGCGACGAGCAGAACGAGCGATTGATCAACCGAGCGCTCAAGCTCGGCGCCAGCAGCACCATCATGTATCAGTGCTTCGGTTTGGCGCATTCGGAAACCGCCCTGCGTCGACGTCTACTCAAGTTAGAAACCCGTAAGGGCCGCCCCCAGAACTTGAGCGAAGAGCAGGAACATGCGCTTTGGCAGCGTTGGTGCCAATTACGAACAGAGGACGGGACCGAGGATAAACTCGACGCCATGATGATGCTGGCCGAAGAGCAGCAGATCAGCTTGACCATCGTTTGGCAGCAGATCGACCAGTACAGCAACGGAACATGAACGCTGTCCCTTCCAGTCGCTGGCAGCGTGTCCTGCAGCAATGCACCCAGCAGCTAAGTGAACGTTGGCCCGCACGCACTACCACTGAGCAACCCTCCAACCAGGCTTTGCAGGCTGGCTTTCTGTTCAGTGGTCAATCACACGAAGTCGTGCCGCGTCGCCTGCTGTTGGACCATCGGCTGACGCCATTGGAACGTAATGCCTGGCAAGTATTTCGACTCATGCTGCAAGATCAGGGCGTGGTCACGCCGCGCTATGAGGATTTGCAGCCTTACCTGTCGAGCGTGCCTTACGGTGCGTCAGCCTCCCGTGAAACCATCGCGCGCGTCTTGACCATGCTCAGACTGACCCGCTGGCTCAGCTTGGTGAGTCGTGGCCGCGATCAGCTCAGCGGGCGCCTACAAGGTTCTCTATACGTCCTGCACGATGAACCGTTAACCCCCGCCGAAGCCATGGAGCTGGATCAGGATTACCTGGAGCTAGTCGGACATACCCTCGTTCATGCGACTAAGGCCGTGCGCATTGTCGCTCAGCACATTCTGGAAGAAATCCGCCAAGACACGGATATCGATCAGGGTCGACTACCGACGCAGCTCGACAGCTGGGGCGAACTCTGGACGCAGCAAGGATTGGATCTCGCGACTGAAGACGCCTTACACGATTCCGAACTGGGTGGCGATCGCCGCGTTCGGAATCGTACAAGCCCTCGTTCGGATTCCGAACCAGGCTTGAACGCCAGCGTTTCCGGCACCGTTCGGAATCCGAACGCCGCCTGTACTGTATTAAAAGAAAGTACTCGTACTGTACCGCGCGCGACCTCAACGGTGGATAACCTGAACTGGCCCGCTCCGCTGCACCTGAGTCCAAGCGAGCGTCAGGCGATCGCCGTGGCGCTGAGCAAGCTCACCCCAGCTGATCGTCAGGCGGTGCTTAACGAAGCCGGTGCACGCTGTGCGGTAGGAGGTATCCGCAGACCAGCGGCCTACCTGATGGGACTGATCCAGCGCGCACTGAACGGTGACTTTCATCCTTGGGCAGGTCAAACAGAACCCTCCCCCATTGCAGAACCGCCCCCAACAGCACCGTCACGCCCGCCCCGAAAACAGGGTGAACCCGCCTCTGCCCTCGCCCAAGCGTGCCTGAATGAGCTGCGCCAACTGCGCGGCAAACGCCCTGGACGTCAGTAGATTTGATGCCACTGGCATCAAATCTACTGAGTTCTAATGTGAAATCGCAAAGGGCCGAACCTGTGCAGTCCGACGTATGGCCATCGCCATCCATGGAAATGATGCCACCGGCCTCACCCGCGAACGTCTTTGAAATTAACCCTCTCACACCAAACCGAACAGAGCGCATTCAGCTTTTTGGCTGCCCTTGCCCCTCAAATATCGCAACGTTCCCGTCCAAGCTTATGCGAGGACAACACCGTGGCCGATCACTACCAACTCAACCTGGGCTCATTGCGTAGCAGCATCACCCTGACCCTGCACACCCACCACGCTGCCCGTATCTGGCAAGGCCGGACCGCACGCGAAGGCGTCCACTCGATCATGGGCATGGCCGGCTACATAAGTGTCACCAATCTGATCAAACAAACCGCGGCCCAGGACGATCCCTATGCCGATTGGGCCATTGTGCAACTCGAAGAAAAACTGATGCAGGCTAAAGCTGGGATGTTGGAGCTGACCCAACAGTTGGATCGGATCAGACAGGACCTACCGACACAGATCGACATGGGCGATAACCTCAACATCCACCCCGTCACCTTGCCGTTGTACATCGGCAGTCAGTTGGGTTTTCTCGCGGTCTACCTATTGACCGACTACGACACCCTGGTACGTCGTACCCTGTTGGCCCATCACACTGCTTTGATCGGCCGCAGGGACATGGAAGCCTGGATCGACGACGGCGCCCATCTCCTACGAAGCCTGTTCGGCCAGGCGCAGCGCTATCGGCATGCTGGTGTCACCCGCGATGACATGGCGGCGAACAACGCCCGTGCCTTGGCGGCCATCGATAAATTAGGTCTGCCCCCCATGGACATCCTTGAGGGGCATCGCCGCTCCCAATTCGCGCCGCCGATCATTCGTCGTGGTGCTGTGGCAGTGGATGACGCTGACGCGTTGGCAGAGGAAGCGGGCGAGCCATCTGCGACAGTGGATGCACAGGAGGACGAAGCATGAATCCCATGATCCCGGCTCAACCAATGCCATTCGAAGCACTGCCACCGGATGCCTATCGACAGCTCGAACACGCTGCCTCCCTAAAAGGCCTTTTAAAACCTTTTAAGGGTAAGGGGGAGTTGGAGCACCTGGCGCAGGTGGCGAGGGAAATCGAGGCGCAATTATGTCACCTGATGGAGGCTGTGGTGCAGCAGGCCGGACATCCCCCGTACTCACTGCTGGATATTCGATTGGTGCTGCAGAACACCAGCGCTGGCAGCAGCTTTTTGCGTTGGCGTACCCGTGACTTCGCCCGTATGGGGATTGCAGTCTGGGAACGCCAGGTCAGCAGCAAAACCCTGCCGCAGGCCGTACGCGAGGGATTGCACCGTTTCGAACGCGAGCGTATTGCACTCAACCTGCAGATGAGCGTGGTGCATTCGCTTTACCGCCAGGCATCGACCTGCGCGATCAAAATGGCCAGTGCCGATCGGTTACTGCGCCAACTCACAACCGCAGTGGAGGTATCAGGATGAGTACTTTTTTTGTCGGCGAAGGCAATATCGGCAGTGCGCCAGAGTTCCAGGAGTTTCCATCAGGCAATGACGAGCCACGGCGTTTGCTGCGACTGAATGTGTACTTCGACAACCCCGTGCCACGCGATGGCAGCTATGAAGATCGAGGCGGCTATTGGGCACCGGTTGAGCTCTGGCACCGTGAGGCTGAACACTGGAGCACGCTATACCAGAAAGGCATGCGTGTGCTGGTCGAAGGCCGCACCGTGCGCGATGAGTGGGAGGACAGCGAAGACAATGCGCGGGTGACCTTCAAAATCGAGGCCCGTCGAGTTGGCATCCTCCCTCACCGAGTGCAAAGCGTGGCCATGCGGGAGCGATCTAGTGAACAAGCGCCTCCCGAAAAACACAATGGGCAAAGTCCAGAACAGGCTAGTTCACCAGAATCGAAACCCATAAGGCGCAGAAGATCATAAGCCACTACAGCATGGGATTGACCCCTAACGCGCAGCTCCTCAACAGAGGTCATACACCTACGTGAACAAGGGAGGCTAGAGTCGAGGCTTGGACAGCTGGATTCCGTACCATTACTTTTCCATCGAAATACACGTTGGAAAAGTGTGATGAACTTGGACGCCCAGCAACGTATTGCATGGGCAGTCAGGTGACTTATCTCTTCTCTGCCTTCTACACACTTTCGGCTGACTTAAGAGCTATATTTCTCTGCTAAATAACGCCCCTGGACAAGGACATTACCAAAGTACTCGGAGCCACCCGACACCACGCCCTGTAGTTGTCAGATTGTTTTTGTTGCCTGGTTGAGTGGTTAACGCATTAGCAGGTCATCCGGTGCCGGATGCAGGTCGCAGTTGCGTCCGGCTTTGGCGAGTTGCCCGGGTACTTCGTGGCCCAGCAACGCAGGCAATCCTCGGGACAACTTCAGCAACAACGGCAGATCAATGCCGGTGTGAATACCGATTTCATCGCATAGGTTGACCAAATCCTCGGTGCAGATATTGCCCGAAGCACCCGGCGCAAACGGGCAACCGCCAAGGCCGCCGAGGGCCGCGTCGAAGCGTCGGGCACCGGCCTCGTAGGCGGCCAGTACGTTGCACAAACCGAGGCCGCGAGTGTTGTGGAAATGCAGGGTCAGATCCGCGGGCGAAACCCGCTGCAACACTCTGCGCACCAACCGATCGACCTGACGCGGATTAGCCATGCCAGTGGTGTCGGCCAGGGTAATGCCCTGAATCCCGAGCTCCTGATAGGCGTCGACGATCTGCAGCACTCGGTCCTCATCGATCCAGCCTTCGAACGGGCAACCGAAGGTCGTGGCGATGCTGCCGTTGAGCCGCACCTGCGTGCCGCGAACGAATTCGACGATCTCGCCAAACGCCGCCAATGACGCCTCGCAACGCATCCGCATATTCGCCAGGTTGTGGGTCTGGCTGGCGGACATCACCAGGTTCAGCTCATCGGCCCCCGCGTCCAGCGCTCGTTGCGCGCCTTTGAGGTTGGGGATCAATGCGACATAGATCATGCCCGGCCGTCGGGCGATGCCCTTGAACACTTGCTCGCCATCGCGCAGCGCTGGAATGGCCTTGGGCGAAACGAACGAGCCTGCTTCGATGCGGCTGAACCCCGCCAGAGACAACTGATCGATCAGCGCAATCTTGTCGACGGTTTCGACCCAGGTCGGCTCGATCTGCAAGCCGTCACGAGGGGAGACTTCCTGAACGATCAGCCTCTGGGAATAATCAGTGATCATTGCACCACCCCTTCAGCTTTCAGCCGTTCGATGTCCTGGTCAGTCAGGCCCAGCCCCGCGAGGATGCCGTCGGTGTGCTGACCCAGGCTCGGTCCCGACCAGTTCACGCCGCCGGGGGTCTCGGACATTTTCGGTACGATGCCCGGCATCTTCACTGTGGCACCACCGGGCAGGTCGGCGCTGAGCAGCATGCCCCGCGCCTGATAGTGAGGATCGGCGACGATATCAGCCACCGAATAGATGCGCCCGGCCGGGACTTCGGCAGCTTCCAGCGCAGACAACACCTCGTCGATGGGCAGGCTGCTGGTCCAGTGAGTGATGGCTGCGTCGAGCACATTACTTTTCGCGGCGCGGCCATCGTTATGAGCAAACTCCGGCGCTTCGGCCAGATCGACCCGACCGATCACCATCATCAGGCGCTTATAGATCGGGTCGCTGTTGCCGGCGATCACCACGTAGGCGCCGTCGGCGGTCAGGTAGGTGTTGGACGGCGCGATGCCCGGCAAGGCGCCGCCGCTGCGCTCACGCACATGGCCCAGCATGTCGTATTCCGGCACCAGACTTTCCATCACGTTGAACACGCTTTCGGCCAACGACACATCCACCACCTGCCCGCCGCCCTGCCCGGTCTTGACCCGCAGCAGTGACATCAAGGCGCCGATGACCGCGTGCAGCGAGGCGAGGGAATCACCGAGGCTCACACCCACCCGGGCCGGCGGTGAACCGGGGGTGCCGGTGGTGTAGCGAATCCCGCCCATGGCCTCGCCGATCGCACCGAAGCCCGGACGATCACGGTACGGGCCAGTCTGGCCGTAACCGGAAATGCGCACCAGCGTCAGGTTGGGATTGAGGGCATGCAACACGTCCCAGCCCAGACCGAGTTTCTCCAGGGCGCCGGGGCGCAGGTTTTCGATCAAAACATCGGCGTCGGTCGCCAGTTGCTTGACCAGTTCGATGCCTTCGGGGGATTTCAGATTCAGCGCCAGGGACTTCTTGTTTCGCGATTGCAGGTACCACCACAGCGAAGTGCCTTCGTGCAGCTTGCGCCATTTGCGCAGGGGATCGCCCTGGCCCATGGCTTCGATCTTGATTACTTCGGCGCCGAACTCGGCAAGCATGCGCGCGGCGAATGGCGCGGCGATCAGTGTGCCGATCTCGATCACTTTGATTGCACTCAAGGGGGCAGTCATCGCGGGGTACCTCTTGTTCTTGGAATATGAGCCAAGGCTAGAGGACCGAGGGGCAAGGAATCCAACCTTCAGTTGGAAACTGATCGTTCGTGAAATGCGAAGGGGGTTCGGAAAGCTTTTGCGACCTCAGGAAGGCCTTCACGGGCTTGCCCGCGAAGGCCTCTTTACAGGTACCAACAAATCTCAACCTTGCTCCCCCCGTAAACACTCAAACAACATTCGGCTCACCGGCGACAGCGATGCTTCATCGCGCACCACCAGAATCAGCGTGCGTGCCGACCATTCGTCGCAGAGTGGCACCGCGTGCAAACCCAGCGCCCGGCCGAACAGTTCATAGGCCCGCTGCGGCAGAATGCCGATGCCCATGTTGGCTTGGACCATGCGGCACATGGCGTCAAACCCCGGCACATGAATCCGCAACCGCAGCACCTCGCCCGCCGCCCGTGCTGCCGAGTGAGTGCGCATATTGATAGAACTACCCGCGTGCAGGCCGACGTAATCGCTGTCCAGCGTGTCGGCAAACACCAATTCGTGCTCAATGGCCAACGGATGATCCGGACGCATCAGCACCACCAATTTGTCGCATCGATACGGTACGCTGTGTAGCCCTTTCCTATCGATGTCACCGGAGCAAATGCCGAGGTCCGCCACGCCATCCAGCACACCCTGAATCACTCCGTTGCTGGGGCGTTCTTCAAGGTCCGTTTTGACTTGCGGATGCAGCTCGGAGAAGTCCCGCAGATCTTCCGGCAAAAACTGAATGATCGCTGAAAGATTAGCCAGCATCCGCACATAACCGCGCATACCTTGCACGTGCTCACCCAACTCAAGGCCTATTTTCTCGACGTTGAGCAACATCTGCCGCGCATGGTGCAACAGGGTTTCGCCAGCAGGCGTCAGGGTCATGCCCTTGGCCTGGCGCACGAACAGACTGATACCCAGCGCCTCCTCCAGCTCCATCAATCGCTTGCTCGCCGCCGACACCGCAATCGCCTCACGGGCCGCCGCACGGGTTAGCGTACCCTCCTCCTGGATGGCAACGAAGAGTTGCAAGGTGATCATATCCAGACGACGGATCAGTTTTTTTTGCAGCATTAGCATTCTCGGCGATAACAGCTCATTTAAAGGACAAGAGAATGGTGTCAATTCACTTGAATGAAGCCAGCTGATTAGATTTCCCTGCCTCTGATGCTGTCTACGTCCCGTCTCTTCGGGCGATTGCAAGCATGGCTTTGTCAACCACTTCAACGTCCAGGATTACACTGGGCCCCTGATCCGCGACATAGGTATATGCATTTGAGACGAAAACAAGGTCTTCTGAGGATTGAGCCAGGACAACGAGTTGATTTGAGCTCTCTTACTTCATTGAAGGAGTACCGCACGATTTTGGATCAAAAATTCGCGTAGCAAACGTGGAGGTTTTCCCGTAAGAGTCTGTATCGTGTTGCTGACTATATTGACTCCTCCAGCGCGAGCAGTGGCATCCATCGCGACGAGCAACTCAACAATTGGAGCGAGGACACCGACAGCCGACATGCCCTCAGCGAGTTGTTCGTCGCACACCGGGACGACTTGAATCGAAGAGTCAAAGACCTCATTCACAATGCCAACGACCGCTGTCGCCGATAGTGCTTCCAGCCCAGTACGTCAACACGACAGCTGTGTATAACATCGGATGAAAGGACAGCAGCGGCAGCGGCCGCCACATCATCGCGTGTCACATATCCGGCACATCCCTCACCCGACGAAGTAAACCACTGGCGCTGACGCTTGCCGGGCACTCCGAACGCGTCCGTAGAGACGATAAGCAGACGCTCTATGCCAGCGAATGCCAGATCAAGAGTAGCCGGATCATCGAAATCGGCTTTGCGTATCTCGGCCCCACGTGAGGCAAGGTCTGAAAGCATCTCCGGATAACGGCTGGCGGCGATGACGTTTTCAGCTCCCGCCTCCAGCAACAATTCCACGGTACGTCGACCAATATAGCCACTGGCACCAGTGACGAGAAGGCGCGATGGAAGGGGTGCTGACATGCGAATTACCTCACAGATTCACAAGCGGAAACCATCTGATAGAGAACCCGATGGAAAACGCCAAAAGCATGCCGTTTTCCATCGTCTATAACGGGGGAATCATGCCGAAGTAGATGAGCGGAGCCGCCATGCTGTCCAACCAACAACAGCCGACAACGCCAGCACGACTACAGGAGGAATCGCATGGGCGTACTCACCGTGAACAGTGACGGTGGCTGCTGCCGCAAACATGGCGACACAGCCAAGCGCTGCCCCCCAAAGACGCGTAGCCGCAACAGCCAGCAGAACAGCCGTGGTGAGTTCCAGTGCTCCAGTCACAAAGTGGAACCAGTCCGGGTACCCCCAACGCAGATAGTCTTCAGCGATCGATTCCGAAACAAAGATGTTACCTACGGCTCCGACGAGGAAAAAAGCGGCGAGCGTCCAGGCCAGAATCGGCCTCCAAGAGAATTTACGCATTGATACCACCTTTCTGAATGAGGGCTCCGCTCAGGAACAGCGCGACCGCCCGCTCAACGATTTGAGCGTTCTCTGTTGATCGACTTGGGTCAGGAATGAAACCGACGAGAAAGCGCAGTTGCGGTTCGGTAACCACTAGACTCACGAATTGCCCAGCAAGGTCTTTAGCCGGCAGATCGGCCCGCAGCTGCTTATTGGATTGCTTATGCTCGATCCAGGGGATAAGGATCCGCGCGGCATTGTCATGCCCAGCCTGCCAGATCGCTTGAGCCAGCTCGGGAAACCGCTGACCTTCAGCAATCATCAGGCGATGCAGAGCTAGGGTGCGCGACTGCAAGACGATCTCAAGGAGGCGGCTCCCGAAGATGGTGAGGGTATCTTTCACGCCTTCGCTAGAGATCTCCAGCCCTTCAAGCGGGCGGGCGAGATCAGCACATAACCGGGTAACGACCTCTATAAACAGGCCTTCCTTGCCGCCGAAGTGGCTGTAGATGTTACGCCGTGAGCCTCCAACCCGAGCAATGAGAGCGTCCAGTGACACAGCCTCATATCCCTGATCCAGGAACATATCGGCCGCCGCGTCGGTCAGCGAGCGTACTCTCGCAGCCCCGTGCTTGGTGCGATGTGCATCCATAGTCATTGCACCAACCGTAATTTAGTTCGGGCAACTTTGAGCGCCTCGGCCCACCAGACTAGATTGTCAAAGAGATCGGTACGGCTTTGAACAAGATAGTCATAGTCGTTCAGTGTCTTGCTTTGCGTTAAAACACCCATGAACGGCTCACGGGCAATATTTACCTCGTGTTTGAGTGGCGCCATCTGCATTTCTACGGCGATACCGCGAAGCTGCTCGATGGCCCGCGCGCCCCCGACTCCACCATAGCCGACAAAGCCAATAGGCTTGCGATTCCATTCAAGGAAGGCGCTGTCGAGCGCGTTCTTCAGGACCCCGGTCGGGCCGTGGTTGTACTCGGCAACAGTAGCGATATAACCATCATATTCACCAATACGACGCCGCCAGGCCTCAGCCTTAGGATGGGAATAGACTCCCCCAAGCATCGACGGAGGAATGGACTCCTCGAAAAAGGGTAAATCCGCCTCTCGCAGATCGAGTACATCGAGTTGGACGTCAGTGCGCGCTTTCGCGCCTTCGACAAGCCATTCCACCGGTTTATCGGCAAAGCGTTTGGGACGAGTCGACCCAACGATCAAGGCAATTCTGAGCATGAGGTTCTGATCCTCTCGGTCAAAGTTTTTTGATGGAGATCCGGCGCTTCGAATACGATTCCCAGGATCACATCATGTACGGTATCGTACCGTACCATACCTATCAAGACAAAAAATTTGGACAACGTTAAGGATTGCACTGCACTAATCGTTTGCGCACAAACCTGGCTCAAATGGACAATAAACAGTCTAACTATCGCAATACAGAAGAGCTCGTAGAGTCTTACGCACCTCCCCTTTTAGCCATCAGGGGTGGCATGCGAAACCAGGCGTATCGACTACACGAGCTTTATCCGTGTTCTCACACCATGCTCGCGCTTTTCCCCTTCAACTGTTGCCCCATTTACTTAATATGGAAGACCTGAAATTCAGGTTTCTCATATCCCACACCTAGTGTTTCCAACAACGCTGCTTTGGACCCAATCCGGAGCAGTTTTATGCGCCTATTCCTCTGCGAGAAACCTTCCCAGGGTCGGGACATCGCCAAGGTACTCGGGGCCACCCGGCGTGGTGATGGTTGCCTGAACGGCACAGAGACAACCGTCACCTGGTGTATCGGCCACCTGCTGGAGACAGCACCGCCTGAAGCCTATGGCGCTCAGTACAAGAACTGGTCGTTGGATCATCTACCGATCATTCCCGAGCAATGGCAGGTCGAGGTCAAACCCAAGACCGCGGCACAATTCAAAGTCATCAAGCGCCTGCTCAGCGAAGCCACCACCGTCGTTATCGCGACCGACGCCGACCGCGAAGGTGAAATGATTGCTCGCGAGTTACTGGAGCTTTGCCAGTATCGAGGCCCCGTTCAGCGCCTCTGGTTGTCTGCACTCAACGAGGCGTCGATTCGCAAGGCACTATCCTCGCTGAAGCCCGGCCAGGAAACCTTCCCGCTCTACCACTCAGCCCTCGCCCGCAGCCGCGCCGACTGGCTGATCGGCATGAACCTGAGTCGCTTGTTTACCCTCCTTGGTCGGCGGGCGGGCTACGATGGCGTACTGTCGGTGGGACGCGTCCAGACACCGACTTTACGTCTGGTGGTCGATCGGGATCGTGCGATTGCCAGCTTCGTCCCAGTGCCCTATTGGGAAGTGGAAGTGCACCTGTCCTCCATGGGGCAGCCGTTCATCGCGTCGTGGCAACCACCCAGCGCAGGACAAGATGAGGCCGGTCGCTGCCTGCAGCAGGCGCTTGCCCGTCATGCTGTCCAAACAATCACGGACAGTAAGACCGCCACAGTACTTACGCTGCAGACAGAGCATTTCCGCGAAGCGCCGCCCCTACCCTTCGACCTGAGCACCCTTCAGGAGGTCTGCTCGCGCAAGCTGGGACTCGGTGTCCAGGAGGTCCTGAACATCGCCCAAGCCCTGTATGAAACCCACAAAGCCACCACCTACCCGCGCAGCGATTGCCGCTATTTACCAGCGAGTATGTTCGACGAGGTCACTGCGGTATTCGATGCCCTGCTCAAAACGGATCCCGCACTGCGGCCCGCACTCGGAAGCCTCGATCGAGCATTGCGCTCACGAGCATGGAACGACGCCAAGGTCACCGCACACCACGGCATCATCCCCACCACCGAGCCGGCGAGCCTGGCACGGATGTCCGAACAAGAACGCCAAGTCTACGAACTGATTCGTAGCCACTACCTCGCGCAATTTCTGCCGCACCATGAGTTTGATCGAACCCAGGTCGAACTGCAGTGTGGCGGAGAACGATTGACCGCGGCTGGCAAACAGATCCTGGTCCAGGGCTGGAAAGGTTTGCTCTCCGAAAACACCGAGGAGGATGAGCCCAGTCACAAGTCCCAAATCTTGCCCGTCCTGCAACAGGGTACTCAGTGCGCAGTAAACGACGTCGAACTCAAGTCGATGCGCACTGCCGCCCCCAAACCGCTCACCGAGGGTGATCTGATCAAGGCCATGAAAAACGTGGCCAAGCTGGTCAACGACCCTCGCCTGAAACAGAAACTGCGAGACACCACCGGTATCGGTACCGAAGCCACCCGAGCCGGCATCATCAAGGGGTTAATTGATCGCGGTTATTTACTGAAGAAAAAACGCGCCTTGATGGCCTCAGCAGCGGCCCATACCCTGATCGAGACGGTACCCGTTGCAGTCGCGGATCCGGGTATGACCGCGATCTGGGAGCAGGCTCTGGACGAAATCGAAGCGGGACGTCTGACCCTGGATGCATTCGTCGCCAAGCAGGCGAATTGGATTGCGCAGTTGGTCGCACGCTGCGGCTCACTTACTTTGGCCATGCCTATCGAAGTCGGTCCGGCCTGCCCAACTTGCAACGCCTCAATGCTCAGGCGAAAGGGGAAATCAGGACCGTTCTGGTCATGCTCCTACTACCCAGACTGCAAGGGTACTGTGCCGATCAGCCAAGATACGCGTCGCCCATGACACGCCATTGGAGGCCAACATGCGTATTGGGGGCGATGTACTGGTCAGTGCATCATCAACGGCGGCTGGTCCCTCTCTAAGTCGCTTAGCGGTTGTCCGATTTCACGGGCCAAGGCGATGCCTGTCGAAATCCATATCTGCCCCAGTTCGTTAAACGCTTTCAGGTAAGCAGGATCTTCGTTGAGCCAATGGACAAGATTGTCGAAGTGCTCAGGGTTATCTGGGCAATCATGAATCCTGATGAACAACTCCAGTGTTCGATCCCAAATCAGATCCATGACGTTCTCGCTCTCCTCTTCCATGCTCAACCTTTCCTCCGTTTGGTCCTATCAGACCGTTCATTCTCACTGGCCACCTCGGACTCTGATTCCTGGAGGAATAGAAGCCACATCGCATTACACAGCGATTTCAGCCAATATAACAACCCTAAAAGTCTATACTCAACCTTTAAGGATGTTCATGTCAATGGGTCTTTGCTCAACCATTCGGGTTGAACTGGAGAACTCATCACTTGGCACATAAACATCCAACCCAAGCCCAAATCGGGCGCATGATCGCGAAGCACCGCACCGAGCGTAATCTGACCCAGGAAGAGGTGGCTGAACGCCTGGGGATCGGCAGCGAAGCCATCTCGCGCCTGGAGCGAGGTGTGGTGGAGCTTTCCGTGGTCAAGCTGATGCAGTTAGCAGATATTTTCGACTGTCGGATAGATGAACTGCTGACGGCGTCGAGCAATCGTCCCCATGACCAGGGCCAGATGATCGCTGGTTTGCTGAGTGGACTGAAAGAAAACGACCGTGCCTTCATCTTGGCAACCGTCGAACAATTGGCCGCACATCTCGCCAACAAGTGAGCTCATTCGCTCGCATTCGCTATAGGGACCGCTGGGTGCGTCCTCTGCCTTGACGTCGTCCCACCCTCTCTGCTGTAGTGCCTCAGGATCATCGCCAACGGCGACCCAAGACCGATTCGCTCCGGATAGTTCGGTCGGACTCCTTGAGTTCGGAGCCTTCTCTTCTGCGGGATTTCGTTCCCGTTTTGTGCTCGACCTGATCGTGGTGGCGGATGACCACTGTTGCCTCTGCCAGGCAATAGCGGTCATCCGCTTCGGCGATCGTATTTAGTCCCGGAGCCCGCCGGGGAAACACTGGGCGCCCTTTGTGCGCGGATGCGTGCCAGCATGTTCCGATCCAGGCCACGACAAGGGTCGGTTGGCGAATCATGGCGCAGTTAAACCAAGTTTTGCGAGGAGCTTGTGACTGCGTAAGACCGTCAAAGGTGGCTTTTCTGTTCCTCGCCTGGCGCCTCGTCAGGCCTACTCTTCATTTTCTTCAGTACAGTGACTGCCGCTGAATTCCGGCCATAAAAAACCGGGTTGCAGCGCCTTGACGCTCCCCTGTGACAGGCTTATATAAAGGGCGTGGTTCGCTGTCGTTGACAGCCCAGCCCAGGTAGCTTGAACCTTCAAGGCTACGCCACATTCGTGGTGGTTTACCCAAGTGCGATCAGCGTTCGGAAGCTCGCGCGATTACCGCTTCAGCGGTGATGAATGCCCACTACCCCATGCCTGCGGATCACCAACGCAGACATTCATCTGCTGCACCGCTACTCCCCCAGACGCATCGTTCTGCTCGTCATCGACTTGCCGGTGGAGAGTCATTCATCGCTCGCCTTCACCTTACCCACCCTGACGGGGGCTCACTTCCCCGTCAGGGACTGTGCGTCGCCGTTTTCCCTTGAAACAGGAGAACTACCATGGCCCACGCCAACCAATCCCAAGAAGCGACCACCTACTTCAACCTGCACACCGTCGGTATCGGTTACCTCAACCGTGTTCGTGAAGTCCAAGTCCGCCGCGGCCAGCCGTTCATGGCCTGCGATATCGCCGCCCTGCACGGTGCCTCCGATGCGGTCGAGTACACCCGTTTCGACTGCAAAGTCGCGGGGGGCGAAGCTGAACGCTTGATTCGTCTCTATACGGACGCCGTCAAGGCCGAGAAAAAGGTCTTGCTGTCGTTCCGTATCGGCGACCTGTGGATCGATCCGTTTCTCTACGAGAAAGGTGATAAACAAGGTCAACCAGGCGCCAGTCTGAAAGGTCGTTTGCTGTTCATCGACTGGATCAAGGTCGACGGCACGTTCGAGTACAAAGCGCCCGCCAGGCAGGAAGCAACAGCACCTGCTGAGCAAGCGTCCACCAGTGAGCCCTCCCCACCATCGGCTGATGCCGAAGCTGAGGAAATCGAAAACCCAACAGAGGCTCGGGTTGAACCTGACTCTCCACCCACTCCTCGCACGGCTCGCCGTGATGCTACCCGTAACGTTCAGTCCGTCTGAACAGGACACGATGTTTCTCACCAAGGCGCTCCGTTGAGCGCCTTTTCTTCAATCAGAACAGGAGAACCAACATGGAATCCTTCTGGCTTTGCGATGACTGCCTGTTCGCTGTGGCTTACGAGGACTACAGCACATTATCGCTCTACTACACGACGGATGAAATCGAGAAACGCATCGCAGGTATCCATCGTGGACTGGTTCAGTTGATGCCCATCAGTGCCGACTTCGATCCCGAAGCCGGCTGGGGGATAAAAGCCTTTTCTCCGTTGCCCTGCGACGGCTGTGGCTCACCCCAACACGGTCAACGCCACCGATTCACTCGGCTGTAAACAGCGCGCCATCGGCTAACGCCCGCGACTCCACACCTACTGGGGATACCACTCCCCTCGGGCGTGTACCCCTGATTGTTCCCTTCGGAGGTACCGCAATGAGCACCCAATTCACCCTGATCGAGACCTCGGATTTCGAGGCCGATCGTATCGTCCAAGAAAACCAGCTGATCGACGAAGCGCTGCAAATTCTGGATCGTCGGCTGTTCACCCGCGGCCCTATCCTGACCGCCCCTGACACCGTAGCGTTTTATCTAAAACTGCACCTTGCGCAACAAGAGCATGAAGTCTTCGGTGTAATTTTTCTCGATTCCAAGCACCGCGTGCTGGCGTTCGAAGTCCTCTTTCACGGCAGCATTGATGGCGCCAGCGTTTACCCCCGCCAAGTCGTTAAGCGTTCCCTCGCGCATAACGCCGCAGCCGCCATTTTTGTGCACAACCACCCCTCAGGGTGTACGGAACCCAGCCAGGCGGATCGCATCTTGACCGCACGGTTGAAAGAGGCCTTGGCCTTGATCGAAGTGCGTGTACTGGATCACTTCATCGTGGGTGAAGGTCGTCCGCTCTCCCTTGCCGAACATGGCTGGCTTTAACCCTCACAGGCGTCGGGCGCCTTGTTCATTTTCATCTGGAGAACCCTCATGCCCCCCACACCCCAAGCCCCAACCCTGCTGGCAGCTTCAAACCCATTTGCTCGCGGCTACGACAACTTTCATATCGAACGGCTGCTGCAGATCACCTACGAAGACGACTGCCCTCCCTGCTTTCGACCCGTACACGACTCACAAGCCCATCTGCCCGACGATGAGCTGCAGCTGTTCCCCTGTCTGTTCAATGACGATTTCGCCTTGATCAGCGAAGGCCAATCCATTCCGGATGAGTTGGATGAACGCTGCCAGTCCACCGGGCTGGTGCGCCAAGTGATCTACGCCGTGATGGGAGAAGTGCTCAACGAGCGGCATCACGTCGGCGACCTGTACTCCCTGGAAGAAGCCCAAGCCGTGTTCCATCGCTTGAGCTTCGAAACGGGACACTACAGTCGAGCCTGGGAGATCAGTACCGCACACCTTCCCGAAGAAGCGATGCTTTATCTGGAAGAATGGGTCAGTCACTTCGTTCCGAGGCAAACTGGCCTCTTGTTCGAACTGTTCGCGTTGCCGGATTGCTGCGGTATCGGATGCAAACTGATCGGCACGCCATGGACGGACGACAACCTGCTGAACATTGAGAGCCAGCCTTATTCAACCCTGAGACAAGAGCAGCTCGACGCCGGCACGCCGGAAACTTTGGTCAACGTACTGTATCTGGCGGCATTGGCGGATGTGCGATTGTTGATCTTCGACCCCGACGCTGCCGTCTTGGATGGGCTCGCCGTTTTTGATGAGTAACAACGCGTTCAGTTTTAACACGACCCGCCTTGAATCGACTTTCTCACTGAATCGCTCCTTCACCTCATGTCAGGTTCTGCACTGAATCTGACATGAGGTTTTTTCCATGGAGCGTTTTTTCACGCCTGTCTGCCTGCTGGGTTTGCTGAGCGCCTGCACCGCACCAATCCCCAGCCCATTGCCGACCACTCCAGCTATAGAGAATGGCTCCAATCGAGCCCAGCTCCCGATGGGCACTGCCGAAGGAAGCCATCCGACAGAACTCCGCTATGGTCGCTATACGCTGGTCAGCACCGAGCCCACCACGGAACAACGCGATCTTCTAGAGCAAATCATCGACGTGAACATCCCGTCCAGCCTGAGCCCTTCAGTGCAGGAGGCGTTGCAGTATGTATTGCAGCGCTCGGGCTATTCGCTCTGTCCAGTTTCCGCGTCGGTGAAGGTGCTGTTTACCCGCCCTCTGCCCGCAGCTCATTACCGGCTTGGCCCAATCCCGTTGCGCAGCGCGCTACAAGTGCTGGCTGGCCCCGCCTGGCAACCCACAACTGATGAAGTCAGCCGTTCGGTCTGCTTCGAACAGTTGAAAACGGAGGCTGGCGTCACGCCAATCACACCCGTTTCGCCCCATCAGTCGGAGGCACGCCCATGAAAGCCTCGACGTTTCAAACCCTCATTGTCGGATTGCTTTGCCTGGCAATTGCCGGCCTGAGTGGTGGTTTGTATAACCAGTATCAGCGCATCGCCGAGCTACAGAGCACGAACACCCAATACCGACAAACCCTGGACACCCTGCAACGTGATTCAAACGCCCTCATGGATGCACAGGAAAAACTGCAGTACGCGATGAAGGACCTGAAGCAGATGGTCGATACCGGCGAGCAACAAGCCAATACCCTCGATCCGATGTTGGATCAATGGGCACAAGAGATTCAGGAACTGCGCGATGATCTGGCAGCCCGTGCCACCGAGGCAGACCTGACAGCGCTACGCGCACGCCTTGAGCACATCGAGCAGCAGCTCCTGGACCTCAAGTCTCAGCCATCCCCCCCACCGCCGACGCCTTCCGCGACCAAACCGAAAAAGACCGCTCGCCCCATGCCCGTCCCGCTCTCGCCGCCGTTCTCGGTGTTGAGTGTCGAGTCCCGCGGTGGTGAGCGCTTTCTGGCGGTCGCTCCTCATGACAGTCGCTCTCTCACGGACGTCCGGCTGCTGCATAGCGGCGAGCAGCTCGGAACTTGGCACCTGAAAGTGCTTGAACCGAACTCAGCCATCTTCGCAGTGGCCGCTCAGCCAGACCAGACCGTGCACCTCCCTTGAGACGCAATCATGAACAGAGCGCTACTGCCCACCGTTGCCTGTCTCGTTTCGCTACTGGCCATGGGCGCTGCGATTGGCAACCCCGCCACGACACAGTCACGGATCCAGGAAACGCAGTCCGCTCCCCTGGGGCGCTCTGACTCTGAACAGGCTGCGAGCTGGGGTCTGACGGAGCAGGAGTGGACGCGCTTCGAACAGATCCAAACCGGCCCACGCGGTTTCTGGAGCCCGAACCTCGATCCGTTGACCGCACTCGGAGTCGAGGCAGAGACCGACCAAGAGCGCCGGCGCTATGCCGAATTACAGGTAGCACTGGAAGCCAAACGCGCCGAGCGCGAGATGGCCTACCAAAACGCTTACACCGCGGCCTGGGCCAAGCTGTTTCCCGGGCTGCTGCCGATCCAGGGCATGGCATCCCCATCCCCATCCCCTGCCAACTCATCGGTCGTGCTGCGCCAATCCCTGTTTGTGGAGGACCACTGCCCAGCGTGCACCGCCGAAGCGCAGCGTTTGCAAAGCAGTGACACGGCGTTCGATATCTACCTGGTGGCCAGCCAAGGTGAGGATGAACGCGTCCGTCGCTGGGCTCGGCAAGCAGACATCGATCCGGCCAAGGTTCAACGCCGGCAGATCACCCTGAACCATGACCGTGGACGCTGGTTCCGCCTCGGTGCCCCGGGGCCATTGCCTGCCACATTTCAACAGGTGAATGGACAATGGCAACGCCTCGACTGAGTCGTATTGCGCTCCTGCTGACGGTGCTCGCCGTCCAGGCGGATGAACTCCCGCCTCCTGCCTACCAACTGGCGGCGCATGACGCCGACATCCCTTCTACGGTGCTGTTCGCGATTGCCCTGCAGGAGAGTAGTATCCGCGTCCGTGGTCGACTGCGGCCCTGGCCTTGGACGCTGAATATTGCCGGTAGCCCTTACCGCTTCGCCACTCGCCAGGCCGCCTGTCACGCCTTACTTCAGGCACTCGCCCGACATGACGCCAAGCGGGTCGATGTCGGACTCGGGCAAACCAACCTGGGTTACCACGGACAACGCTTTTCCAGCCCCTGCGAAGCCCTTGATCCCTACCGAAATCTCGCCGTGACCGCCGCGCTGTTGCAGGAGCACCACGCCGCCACCGGTGATTGGGTGTCAGCTGCCGGACGCTATCACCGCCCGGCGGGCGGAGCGCCAGCCGCGCGTTACCGCTCCGGCTTTTCCCGGCAACTCGAACGGTTGTTGGTTTCCTTCGAACAGGGCACATCGCCATGAAGCCCATATCTCTTACCTGTTATTTCCTCCTGCTCTTGGCACCTTTCGCCCAGCTGGAACTAACCGTTGCTGGGGGGCAGCCTAACGACGTCACCCAGAACCATTTTCAAGTTTCCAGACCGCCCATCAACAACAAGACCCAGCCTGATCGGGCCATGCATGCGGACCTGTCCACGTTTACCGATGAAGCCTGGATACTGCCGATCCGTAGTTCTCGGTTAAGCCCAGGCCAGATCACGTCTCGCGCCCTGAACATGCCGGGCTTGCGGCCATTTTTCCTGGTCGGTGAAGATCCCCAATCACTGACTTGGCTGCGTCAACGCGCGGCTGAACTGCAGGAAATGGGTGCGGCCGGCCTCGCCGTCGAAGTGGCTGATACTGAAGCCTTGGCCCGGATTCGAGCAGCCGCTCCTGCCATCACCATCCTGCCGGTCAATGGCAACGACATCGCCACCCGCCTGCAGATTGAGCACTACCCGGTCTTGATCACTGCCACCTCACTGGAACAGTGAGTCCAGGTCATGGCCGAGCATGCGATGGAGTCCAAGCTCCGGCCAGCGGTGGAGCTGTACACCGTAGCGATCTGTATCGCCGCCGTGGTGTTGTGCGTGTACTCGCCCTGGGCTGTAGCCCTGTCACCCGAGATCGGTCTGATTGCGGCGCTGGCCTATGCCCTGTTCGGCCTTATCCGCCTGCGACAAGCCTGGGAGGTGTTGCGCTATCGGCGCAATATCCGCCGGCTGCCCCGCTACGAACTGACCAGTCGGCAGATTCCGGTTAGCCGTCAGCGCTTGTTTATGGGGCGCGGCTTTCGCTGGAGCCGCCTGCACACCCAGCGCTTGGTCGAGGCCCAGGATCCGGCGGTCGCTCACTATGTCGACCAACCGACCCGTTACCGCCTGGCCCGAGCACTCGAATGGCGCTTGGAGCATGCACCGTTTCCGTTCTCGACATTGGCGCGTGTCACCGCCTGGGACAGTGCCTTCAATCCGTTGCGCCCTTTGCCCCCGGTCGGTGGCTCGCCGCTGTTGCATGGGGTCGAACCCGACGAAACGGAAGTCAGCCTGCCGCTGGGCGAACGGGTAGGACACACCCTGGTGCTCGGCACTACCCGTGTCGGAAAGACGCGACTCGCCGAGGTGTACATCACCCAGGACATTCACCGCGTCGAACCTGAGGTGGTCATCGTTTTCGATCCGAAGGGCGATGCCGACCTGCTCAAGCGCATGTACGTCGAAGCCAAACGCGCCGGTCGGGAAAAGGAATTCTATGTTTTCCATCTAGGCTGGCCAGAGATCTCCGCGCGTTACAACGCCGTGGGACGTTTCGGGCGCATCTCGGAGGTGGCATCGCGCATCGCAGGGCAGCTCAGCGGTGAAGGTAATTCTGCGGCCTTTCGTGAGTTTGCCTGGCGTTTCGTCAATATCATCGCCCGCGCTCTGATCGAGTTGGGCCGGCGACCGGACTACCTGCAGATCCAGCGACATGTGGTCAATATCGACGCGCTGTTCATCGAATACGCCCAGCAGTTTTTCGCCAAGACCGATCCGAAAGCCTGGGAAGTGATCGTCCAACTGGAAGGCAAGCTCACCGAGAAAAACATTCCCCGGCATATGATCGGGCGCGAAAAGCGGGTGGTGGCCATTGAGCAGTACCTGGCGGCGAAGCGGGTATTTGATCCGGTAATGGACGGACTGCGTTCGGCGGTGCGGTATGACCGTACTTACTTCGACAAAATCGTGGCCTCGCTACTGCCGCTGCTGGAGAAACTCACCACCGGCAAGACCGCCCAGTTACTGGCCCCCAACTACACCGATTTAGATGACCCGCGGCCAATCTTCGACTGGATGCAGATCATCCGAAAACGCGGCATCGTCTACGTCGGTCTGGATGCGCTGACCGATGCCGAGGTGGCCGCCGCCGTGGGCAACTCCATGTTCGCCGACTTGGTCTCGGTCGCCGGACACATCTACAAGCATGGCATTGACCATGGCCTCCCCCCATCGGGCAGCAGCGGTGACAAGCTGCCGATTAACCTGCACGCTGATGAGTTCAACGAGTTGATGGGCGATGAGTTCATCCCACTGATCAATAAGGGTGGCGGCGCCGGTATCCAGGTAACCGCCTACACCCAAACCCTCAGCGATATCGAAGCGCGAATCGGTAACCGCGCCAAAGCTGGCCAGGTTATTGGTAACTTCAACACCCTGCAGATGCTGCGGGTGCGCGAAACTGCGACCGCAGAACTGCTCACCCAGCAGTTGCCCAAGGTTAACGTGCTGACCAAAACCCTGGTGTCGGGCGCCACCGACACCTCCGATCCGGAGGCCAACACGGACTTCACGTCCTCCTCGCAGGACCGCATCAGTAGCACCAGCGTGCCGTTGATCGAACCCGCGCACATCGTCAGTTTGCCCAAGGGGCAAATGTTCTCCTTCCAGGCGGGGGGGCAGCTCTGGAAAGTTCGTATGCCTTTGCCAAAACCCTCCAATGACGATGCCATGCCCAAAGACCTGCAGGAGCTCACCGAGCGAATGCGGGCGGCCTATAACGCGCAGGCGGGGCAATGGTGGACTGCCAGCGGTGGCGGGCCAACTACCAACTTCGATCTGGATCAGGTCGGATAGCCCGCCCCGCCACAGGTTTCGATTCAGTAAAAACCGATCCAGAAGGCGTCGTGCCCACATCAGCTCTGCAGCACGCAATGGAGTGAACTATGGCGACTACCGCCCAGAACACGCAGCCACAACCCATCCAGCGCCCAGGACTGATCATCTCGGCGATCAGCCTGGTCCTGCGCATCATCGGTTTGCTGATTGCCTCGTTGTTGTTCTCGATCCTCATCGAGTTCGTTGGCCTGCTGCTGTTCTGGGGTGATCAGGGCTGGCGACATAGTCAGGCCATGCTAACCAAGGAGTTAGGCTGGCTCGGCGAGCACTTCAAATCTTCACTTCTCATCCAACAGCCTGGGCTAACGATTGTCCAGTGGCTGGATGTCCTCAATCAGTGGCTGCTGGTCAAGACTGGCTTTGCAGATTTTGCCCAGCAGGCGCGAGTGCCGAGCCAGCGCAACGGCTTCTGGAGCTGGACCAATCAGCTCTACGTGAGTATTGAGGATTTCATGCTGGCGGCGGTGTTTGTGACTTTTACCTTTGTGGTGCGCCTAACCGTTCTGACCCTGTCCACACCACTATTTTTGTTGGCTTCGTTCACCGGTTTTGTCGATGGCTTGATGCACCGCGACCTACGCAAGTTTGGCGCTGGACGGGAAAGCAGCTTTGTTTATCACCGCGTCAAGCGAGCAGTGGTGCCACTGTTAGTCGTGCCCTGGATCATTTACTTATCTATCCCCTTTTCGCTTAACCCTATGGCTGTGTTTTTACCTTGCGCCGTGTTACTTGGAGTGACAATGGCGATCACCGCAGCAACATTCAAAAAATATCTTTGACGGCTTCTAATCGGCATTCCAACGTATCGGTACTACGCAGTTTTTTACAAGCTATCCGGGATTTTCTTGGCTATCTCTGCGCTCGAATAAAAGCTATGCCGATCACAAATGGTTGAGCTTAATCAGAGGAAGATTCTCGAAGGCTAATGGAGGGGCATAAAAAACCGGAATCCTTATCAGATTCCGGCCTTCCCCGATGCGCAGGGATTAGTCAAATTTTCTAACTAGACCACATCACGGACATTCATCGGGATTGAGTTTTCAAGTGGACAACTCATCGTTCAAGACGATTTCCGCGCAACAACTCACCACGCTCAAGGCAAGGGATCGAACTTCAAGTCGCTAAGGCTCTGCACTTTGTCCTCACGCACCATTTTGTAGGCGGTGTTCGGGCCAATCCAGCGGTCCCAGATCGCATCGATCTCCCCGGCTTTTTCCATCGACGCCAGCGATTCGTTGACCTTGGCCAGAAACGCTGGCTCATCCCGGCGCATGCCCGCGCCAATCGGTTCCAGCGCCATCGGCTCCTTGGCCAGTGCCAGTTCGACACCACTTTCCTTGGCCTGACCGACCAGTTTCAACGCGGTCATGGTGTTGGTCACCAGGCCCACGACCTTGTTTTGCTGCAAGGCCATGTAGGCCGAGCCGGTGTCCTGGAATGTTACCGGCGTGGCCCCGGCGATACGGATCGACTGCTCGGACGTCGAGCCTTTGGTGGAGCTGATGCGTTTGTCCTTGAAGAAGCTTTTCGGTTGATCGGCGTTGACCGCGCGCACCACCAGGGTTTCCTTGGCGATGTAGTACGGGTCGCTGAACTGGATCTGTTCGGCGCGGGTTTTGGTGTAGGCCAGGTTGGCGAAGATCACATCGACGCGCCCCATTTTCACCTCAGGAATCCGTGCTTCCACCGACAGCGGCTTGAGCTCCAGTTCAACGCCCATGGTCTTGGCCAGGGCCTTGCACAAATCGACGTCCATGCCCACCAGTTCGCGGGTTTTCGGATCAGGCGCCGAGAATGGCGGCACGTCGGCGTAGACACCGCAGCTCAATGACTTCTTGGCCATGATGTCGCTCAATTGATCGGCCTGGGCGACCGCAACAGCCAAAGGACCTAACGCCAGCGTGACTAACAGATGCTTCATACGCATGGAAAAACTCCGGGGATGGGAAAGTCGAATGGCAGAGCAAGCAAAACCGTTGCGATTCAGTGAGCGCGCAAATCGGCGATAAATCGTTGTGCTCGCGGGTGCGAGGGTTGATTGAAAAAACGCTCGGGCGTGCTCTTTTCCAGAATCTGACCCGCGTCCATGAACCAGATGGTGTCAGCAACTTCACGGGCAAAATTCATCTCGTGGGTCACGCACATCATGGTCATTCCATCCTTGGCCAAACTCTTCATGACGTTCAGCACTTCCCCGACCATTTCCGGGTCGAGGGCACTGGTGGGTTCATCGAACAACATCACCGGCGGCTCCATCGCCAGCGCCCGGGCAATCGCTACCCGCTGCTGCTGACCGCCGGACAACTGCGCCGGATAGGCGCCAGCCTTGTGTGCCAGCCCTACCCGATCAAGCAATTGCATGGCCTGTTGCTTCGCGGCCGAGCCTTTCAGACCGCGAATTTTGCTCGGCGCCAAAGTGATGTTTTCCAGCACCGACAGGTGCGGAAAAAGATTGAAGCTCTGGAACACGAAACCCACCCGGCTGCGCAGCCGGTTGATGTGGGCGTCGGTACCGTGCACGTCCTGGCCATCGAACAGGATCTGGCCTTTCTGGATGTCTTCCAGACGATTGACCGTGCGGATCAACGTCGATTTTCCGGAGCCGGACGGGCCGCACAACACCACCACTTCTCCGGGCTTCACCTCAGCGGTGATGTCGGTCAGTGCGTGGTACTCGCCGTACCATTTGTTGATGTTCGAAAACATGATCATTGGATGCATGGACGCAACCCTCTTCAATTATCAATGGCCAGCAAGGGGTCGGCAGCCACGGCTTGGCCGGCGTTGCCCAGACGTTTGCGAGCGATACGGCGTTCCACCCAGGCGGCCAGATGGGTCAGACCGAAACAGAGCAGGTAGTAAATGATCGCCAGGATGAAAAACACTTGGAACGGCTTGGTCAGCAGTTGGTTGTTGACCTGGTTGGCGGCGAAGGTCACTTCCTGGACGTTGATCACGTAGCCCAGAGAGGTTTCCTTGATGATAGAGATGAACTGGCTGATCAGGCTGGGCAGCGCGTTGTACAACGCTTGCGGCAAGATCACCCAGATCGTCGTGCGCAGATACCCAAGGCCCAAGGCCCGGGACGCTTCGTACTGACCCGACGGCAGCGCCTGAATGCCGCCGCGAATGATTTCGCACAGGTAGGCGCTCTGGTAAATCACCAACGTGCAGAGCATGGTGACGAACCCGGTGATGTTGTGGCCGATCAACAACGGCACCAGGAAGTAGGTCCAGAAGATCACCATCAGCAGCGGGATGCCCCGCAGCACATACACCCAGACCGTGGCAGCCCAGCGCAGTCCGGTCCACGGCGACACCCGAGCCAACGCCAGCAGCAAGCCGAAAGGGAACGCCAGCAACAGCGCCAGCGCCGCCAGAATCAAGGTGCTCGCCAAACCACCCAAAGGGCCATGCGGGTACTGACCGATCAGGAACAAGGTCCAGTTCTGCTGCACAATCGAGAAGATATCGAACATCGTGGTCTACCTCGCCAGCGCTTTGTTGAAGCGCCGCGCCAACAACGCGCCGAGCCCCATCAACAGCAATGAAAAAACCAGGTAGAACACCGTGGCGACCAGATAAGACTCGAACGTGCGAAAGGTGTAGTTCTCGACCTCGCGGGTGGCGTACGTCAGCTCCACCACACCGATGGCCATGGCCAGGCTGGTGTTCTTGAACAACAGCACGGTGTGGTTGATCAAGGACGGCAGGCAGTTACGCACGCCTTGCGGCAGGATCACATAACGCATCGAGCGCACATAACCCAATCCGAGCGCCCTGGAGGCTTCAGTCTGCCCGGCCGGAATGGCGCGCAGGCCACTGCGGATGTCTTCACAGAAATACGCGGCCTGGCAAAGTCCCAAGGCAATCACCGAGAACAGGTATTCGGTGCTGTAGTTCGCCAGCCACAGTTGCGTGGATTCGCTGAGCAAGGTCGGCACACCGAAATACCAGAGCATCAACTGCACCAGCGTCGGCACGTTGCGGTGGTAAGACACGTAACCCGCCACCAGACGATCGGCGAGCTTGTTGCCAGTCAGGCGCACAGTCACCAACAACAGCGCCAGGGCCATCGCCAAGAGCCAGGCGAACAGCGCCAGTTGTAGAGTTATTTCGATGCCCTTGACGATCAGCTCGGCATATTCGCCTTGCAGAACCGCGGCCAAATCGAAGTCATGCTTCATGGTCAATCCCCATCGGCATTGGGATAAGGGCAGGGATAAGGCGCCAAGCACAGGCGTGGCGTGGGTACCGCGATGACGGATCGATCCGTTCTTCTGTAGTGTCTCGTGCGGGGGAAACTCAGCCCTGATAATCCTGCGGACGGGCAGTGGAAAGGCCGCCGGGCACTTGCAGGGTCGGGGTGATTTCCATGTGCCCGACGTTGACCGCAATCGGTGCGGCAATGGCAAACGCGATGGCGTCGGCAATGTCCTTGGCCTGAGGCAACTCGAAACCTTCGACGAAGCGCTTGTAGGTCTCTTCGGAGTCACCGTGGACGTGAGCGAAAATGTCGGTGGCCACTCGGCCCGGACAGATCTCGGTGACCCGAACCCGCTTGCCGAAGGCATCGATGCGCAACTGTCGCGAAAGCATGCTCACCGCCGCTTTGGTCGCGTGATAAGTCGAGTTGCCGCCGAAGTTGTACGCCGCGGCAATCGAACTGATGTTGATGATGTGGCCGCAATCACGCTCGACCATCCCCGGCAACGCCAGACGCGCCAGGTGCAATACCGCACGCAGGTTGACGTCGATCAGCAAGTCGATGCCTTCGGCGTCGGCCTTGAGAATCGAGCCCGGTTTGTCGACACCGGCGTTGTTCACCAGAATGTCGAACGGCTGGGTTTCGAACAGACGAGTCAGCCCGGCCAAGTCGGTGACGTCGATGGCATGAGCGATACAACCGGTTTTCGTGGCCAGTTCTTGCAGCTTGTCGGCGCTGCGGGCCAAGGCATGCACTTGCACACCTTCCTGACAGAGACGCTCGACGACTGCGGCACCAATCCCGGAAGAGGCGCCGGTCACCAGCGCGGTTTTGTAATCTGAAAATGGCATGAATCTGTCCTCGTATTACGTGTGCGGATCACTCGGGTGATCGCGATGACTTCGACTCTATCCAGCCCTGAAGCCGGGCACCAAGACGGAATGGCTGTGTGGCAATAAGCCCTGCTTATGACGGTGCAACACTTAAGCCAGCAACTGCGAAATCGGCGTGATACAGCCGCCCGCCAGCTCGATTTCGCGACGGATGGTGCGGGCCAGTTCCACGGCGCCGGGCGTGTCACCGTGCAACAGGATCGAATGCGCCGGCACCGCAATGTGCTTGCCATTGAGACTGGTGACGGTGCCCTCCTCCAACAACTGCCGAACCCGTTGCAGCACTGCCGCCGGTTCCTTGATCACCGACCCCGGCACCTTGCGCGGCACCAGCAGGCAGTCATCGTCGTAGGCACGATCGGCGAGAAACGTCGTGGCGACCCGCAGCCCAAATTTTTCAGCGGCGTTTTCAATGGCCCGACTGCTCGACGAGCTGATAATCAATGTCGGATCGAACGCGGCCACCGCACACACCAATGGCTCAGCCAGCGCCGCGTCGGCCGCGACCATGTTGCCCAGCGCGCCGTGAAAGCTCATGTGGGTCATGCGGTGGCCATTGACCGCTGCCATCCCGGCCAGCGCGCCGAGCTGATAAACCACATAGGTCGCCAACTCCTTGAGCTCGATGTTCATCTGACGCCGACCGAAGCCCATCAAATCGGGGAAGCCGACATGGGCGCCCAGATCGATATCGCCAGCCTTGGCCAGACGCACCGTGTTATCCATGATCAGCGGATCGCCGGCATGGAAACCACACGCCACGTTCGCGGAGGAAATCAGGCTCATCAACGCCTCATCCTCGCCCATTCGCCAAGATCCGAAGCCCTCGCCCAGATCAGCGTTCAAATCGATTTTCATCACTTCTTTTCCTCGCCCGTTCATGCCGCTTCCAGGCGCATGAACGCCTCGCCATAACTGACCGTCGTGCCACAAGGCACCAACACCGCCGTCACCCGCCCTGCCCTTTGGCTGCGTACCGGCAGCAGCAGGTCGCCAACTTGCAGCAGGGCAATCAGCTGCCCTTGTTCCACCCGACTGCCGACCGACGCCAGCACGTCGCTCTGCTCGGGGTGCATCAGCAGCAACCGACCCAGGCCTGGCGTCTTCAATAGCGATTCATCCGTAGCCTTTGATGTCACTGGCGCCACGATTTGAGCAGGTATGGCGACTTCGGCGGCACTGCGCTTGAGCACCAGATGCAGCCCCGGACGACGTATTTCCGCGCCAGCCAGGTGGGTCTCCTTGAGCCACACCGCCAACTGACGGATTTCCTGATTTGTCATGTTCGAATGTCCTTAACGCGAGGCCAGACCGTGAAGTTCGACCAGGCGGCGAACTTCCTCGAGGTAGCACTGATTGTCTTCCAGAGCCGCAACGGCTTCGGTGTAGCTGCATTCAATAAACCGCACTTTGCTGCCGATCGGTGCCTGCCCCAGCCGCCAGAGATCCGCTTCAATCACCGTGCCGAATTTCGGATAACCGCCACTGGGTTGCGCGTCGCGCATCTGGATGATGGGCTGCCCACCGTGGGGCACCTGAATCACGCCGGGGACGATGCCGTGGGAACGGATTTCCATCGCGGCCTTGGGCAAGATCGGCGCACCTTCGAGCCGGTAGCCGTAACGGTTGCTCTGGGTGGTGACCTTCCACTCGCCGGACCAGAATGCCGCACGGGATTCATCCAGAAAGCACTCGTATTCAGCCGCTGGAAGGACGCGCATAGCCGGCAGCCCATCGCGTTGCAATGGCAACGCCCGACTCGGCGACACGACCCCGTAATCAGTGGGCAGCATGCTCACACCAGGACGCATCGCCGAAATCCGATCGCCCTGTTGCAAGGCCCGTCCTTGCAAACCACCGAACTCACCGCGCAACTGAGTACTGCGCGAGCCAAGCACCTGCGGTACATCGACGCCACCGGCCAGGCATAGATAGGCGCGACTGCCAGAGGTCGGATAGCCGAGGCTAAGCACCTGGCCTTTCCTGGCCTGCGCTACCCAGAACGGCGGCAGTGGCTGACCGTCGAGGGAGGCTTCGCAGGCCGCACCGGTCACCGCGAAGTCACAGTCCTGAACAAACCGCACCTCGAATGGAAACAGCGGAATTTCGATGGCCCCTGCGTCCTGGGGATTGCCCAGCAACAGGTTGCCCAACGCCAGCGCCAGATGGTCCATCGCGCCGGAAGTTCCCACCCCGTAACCGAGGCTGCCGAAGCGGCCGAAGTCCTGCACGGTGGCCAGGGCGGTAGCCGATAAAATCTCGATCATCGAATGATCCTCTCGATGCGCAAGCGCAACATATCGCCCGGCCGAAGCATGGCCGGAGGGTTTTGGGTCGGGTCAAAAAACGACATTTCGGTGCGGCCGATGGTGTTCCAGCCGCTGGGGCCGGCGGAGGCGGAAACACCGGTCTGCACCCCACCAATCGACACCGAACCGGCGGCAATGCTGATCACTGGCACCTGCCGCCGCGGTGTGGCCAGACGCGAATCCATGCCGCCGAGATAGCAATAGCCGGGATGGCTGCCCAAGGCGTACACCGGATACAGCGGCTCGCAATGCAGATTGGCGATGGTGTCGATATCCAGCCCGGTGTGCGCCACCACATCATTCATGTGTGGACCGAATTCGCCGCCGTACACCACAGGCAACTCGACGATGCGCCCTTCGAGAGGCAGCGGTTGGCTCTGCTCCCAGGCCTCTAGCAATCGCTCGCACAGTCCTTTGAGGTCGCGCGGCGGCTTGATGAAGGTCAGCATCAGGTTATTCATGCCGGGGACCGCTTCGTGTATTTCAGCCCATTGCCCGGCCTGCAAAGCCAGGTTCCAAATGCGTTGTTGCGGCGCCAGATCCAGCTCGCCCGGGGCTTCGAACAACAAAGCCGTGGACCCCAGCAGGCTGATGTGCGGACGCAGTGATACAGAAGCAGTACTCATGTCGGACTCCGTTGTTGCAGCCAGCGCTCCAGGTGATGAATGTCCACGCCACCGGCACAGAACGCCGGGTCGTCGAGAATGTCGCGGTGCAGCGGGATATTGGTCGAGATGCCTTCCACGCACATTTCACTCAGGGCCAGGCGCATGCGAGCCATGGCCTCATCACGCGTCGCGCCGTGGGTGATGACCTTGGCCACCATCGAGTCGTAGTAAGGCGGCACCCGATAGCCAGCGGTGACATGAGAGTCGACCCGCACACCAAAGCCCCCGGGGACTTCCCAGCGCTGAATCAGCCCCGGGGTCGGCATGAACGTGATCGGGTCTTCGGCGTTGATCCGGCATTCCAGCGAGTGGCCATTGAGCTGCACGTCTTGCTGACGCAGCTCAAGCACTTCGCCTCGGGCCATGCGCAGTTGCTGCTGGACGATGTCGATGCCGGTGGTCATCTCAGTCACCGGGTGCTCGACTTGCAGCCGGGTGTTCATCTCGATGAAGAAAAACTCACCGTCTTCGTAAAGAAACTCGAAGGTGCCGACGCCGCGATAGCCGATCTGCCGGCAAGCGGCGGCGCAGCGTTCACCGACTTTGGCGATCAGCTCGGGATCAATGCCAGGCGCCGGCGCTTCTTCAAGCACCTTTTGATGCCTACGTTGCAAGGAACAATCACGGCAACCCAGCCAGATCGCATGGCCATGGGCATCGCACAACACCTGGATTTCCACGTGCCGCGGATGACCGAGAAACTTCTCGATGTAGAGTTCCGGATTACCAAAGGCCAGCCGTGCTTCTTCCCGGGTCAGCGCGATGGAATCCAGCAGTTCGCTCTCTTCTTTCACCACGCGCATGCCGCGACCACCGCCGCCGCCGGCTGCTTTGACGATCACCGGGTAACCGATTTCACGCGCGATGGCGCAGATGCTTTCATCATCGGTGGGCATCACTGAATCCGGACCCGGAACGCACGGTACGCCGGCTTTGCGCATCGCCCGTTTGGCGGCGACCTTGTCGCCCATGGTGCGAATGCATTCGGCGCTCGGCCCGATAAAGGTCAGGCCGGCGGCTTCGATGCGTTCGGCAAACCCGGCGTTCTCCGACAGAAAGCCATAACCCGGATGAATCGCCTGGGCCCCGCTGACCTTGGCCGCGAACAGCAGCGCAGCCTGGTTCAGATAACTCTGACCGGGTGACGCCGGCCCGATGCACAGGGCCTGATCGGCGTTTTGCACATACTGGGTGTGGCGATCAGCCTCGGAGTGCACGACCACGGTCTGCAACCCCAGGCCACGGCAGGCACGCTGAATGCGCAGGGCGATTTCGCCACGGTTGGCGATCAGCACTTTGTCGAACATTGAATTCACCTGAAAGAGAATGGGCTTGGAATCAGCCGAGTCGAAACAGCGACTGACCGGCTTCGACTTCGGCGCCACTCTGGGCGAGGATCGCAGCGATCCGTCCGGCGGCTTTGGCCTTGACCGGGTGGAACATTTTCATCGCCTCGATCACCGCCAGGGTTTGCCCGGCTTCGATCTGCTCGCCAACCGTGACAAAGGGTGCCTCCCCCGCAGCAGGCGTCAGATGCAGCACGCCGTACAGGCTGGCCTTGACCTCGATGGCCTGCACCGTCGGGGTATCGACCGTAGGTGGCGGCGGTGTCGATACCGGCGATTGCTCGGTCAACGGCTCTGCGGTCAAAACCTTTCCGGCCTGCTTGAAAAGACGAATCGTACTGTCGCCTTCGGTCAGACTCAGTTCGAGCAGATCGGATTCGGCGAGCAAATCGATCAACCCCTTGATGCGTTCTGAATCCATGCGTGGCCCCCTGCCTGTCGAGCGTGTCTGAGTGGATGGGGTCAATGTAGCGAGCCCGAAGTAAGACGACCAAGACGCTTTGGCTTTGGGGTGATAAGCCGTCCTTATGACCTCTCAGATCAGGCTGCCGCGCATCTCGGCGACCAGTTCCAACAGGATCGCCTTGACCGCCTGCGCCGGCACCGACAGCGGCAGGTGACCGGACAAACATAGCGCCAGTGGCGCCTCGACCTCGGGCTCGACAATGCGGCACATGTGCATCGAGGTGGCGGCGACCATCACCCGCGCCGAGGATTCGGGCAGGATGGTCGAACCGAAATGCTCGGCGACGGCGGCAGTCAGGGTGATCGAAGACTCGATTTCAGCCACCACCCTTGCGCTCAAGCCAATGCGCAGGAAGGCTTCATCTACCAGTCGACGCATGACGTTGTAGGGACGCGGCAGGAGCATGTCCATGTCCGCCAGGTCAGCCAGAGGGATCTCGTCGAGAGCGCTGACAGCAGGGTCGGCACTCACCAGATAGAGGTGCTCGCGCAGCAGCGAGACGAAGCTCAAGCCATGGACTTCACGCCCGCCATAGAGCACGGCCATGTCCATCCGGCCGTTCATGATCAACTCGCTCAAAGTGGTGCCGAAGTTCTCATTGAGGTACAGCAGAATGCCCGGATGACGCTCGCGTACCCGGCGCAACAGCGGCAAGGACAGCGTCGATGCGGCGGTGCCCGGCGCCAGGCCGACCGACACCTGCCCGGACAAAGCCTGCCCGGTGGCATTGATGTCACTTTGAGCCTGCTCACACTGGCGCAGAATGATTTGCGCATGGCCGTACAGCACCTTCCCCGCCTCGGTCGGGGTGACGCCGCGTTTGGTCCGAATCAGCAATTGCTGCTGCAGCTCCGCTTCCAGCGTGGCCAGTTGCTGACTGAGTGCCGGTTGGGCGACATGCAGCACATCGGCGGCCTGGGTCATGCTGCCGATATCGACGAGTTTTACGAAATACTTCAAACGACGCAGGTTCACGGTGGCGATGCTCTTGCTCAACAAAGGGGGGCTGCCCACAAGCTTTAGCAAGAGCCAGGCCAGCCCTTCTGTGTCTCAACCATAAGCCTTTGCTATGGCTTGATCGTTGCTGGCGGCGTTGATACCCGCCAAGGGCATACAGGCCTGTACGCACCGTATTAGTGCAAGCACTGTTCAGTTCCAGCCATAAGCGATGCCTATCCGACCAGAACGATCTCGTCTTATGGCTGCCCGGGTAGCGACTCGTACTGTAGGGCCTCGTCAACGCCATCAACGAGGAACGACACGTGACCGCCTCCCGCATCGCCGCCCGTGTGCAACGTATCAAACCATCGCCCAGCAGCGCCGCTTCCGATCGTGCGAACGAACTGCGCCGGCAAGGCAAGTCCATCATCAATCTGGTCGTCGGCGAGCCGGACTTCGATACCCCGGTGCACATTCGGCAAGCAGCCAGCGCAGCCATTGAGCGCGGCGAAACCCGTTACACGCAAAATGCCGGCACCCCGGAGCTGCGCCAGGCCATCGTCGCCAAACTGGCCCGAGAAAACGGCCTGACCTACGGTGCGAATCAGATCCTGGTCACCAGCGGTGCGAAGAGCGCGATCTTCAATGCCTTCGCCGCCACCCTCGGCGCGGGCGATGAAGTGCTGATTCCAGCGCCGTACTGGGTGTCGTACCCAGATATGGTGCTGGCCTGCGAAGGTGAACCCGTCACCCTCGCCTGCCCGGAAGAACACGCCTTCAAGCTGACCCCGGCGCAACTGCGCGGCGCGATCACCGAGCGCACTCGCTGGCTGCTGCTCAATTCGCCGAGCAACCCGACTGGCGCCAGCTACAGCGCCACCGAACTGCGCGCCCTGGCCGATGTACTGTTGGATTATCCGCAGGTGTTGTTGATGACCGACGACATCTACGAACACATCCGCTACGAAGGCCTGGACAACCCGCACATCCTCGCCATCGAACCGGCATTGACCGAGCGCACCCTGGTGGTCAACGGCGTGTCCAAGACCTATGCCATGACCGGCTGGCGTATCGGCTACGCCGCAGGCCCGGTCGACCTGATCGCTGCCATGGCGACCCTGCAATCGCAATCGACCAGCAATGCCTGTTCGGTCAGCCAGGCCGCAGCCGTGGAAGCACTCAATGGCGACCAGACGTTCGTCAAGGAAAGCGTGGCGGTCTACCAGCAACGCCGTGATCGTTGCCTGGACCTGCTCAACGCTATTGATGGCCTGAGTTGCCGCAAGCCCGACGGTGCGTTCTACCTCTATGTGAACTGCTCAGGTTTGCTCGGCAAAACCACGGCCCAGGGCAAGCAGTTGGACAGCGACTACGACGTGGTCATGTACCTGCTGGAAAGCCAGGGTGTGGCCGTGGTGGCAGGCACCGCATATGGCCTGGCGCCGTTCTTCCGGATGTCGATTGCCACCGACATCAAGACCCTCGACGAAGGTTGCACGCGTATTGCTGCTGCCGTTGCGGCTTTGAGCTGAGGACCGACGATGGCCGTGGCGACTCACCCTCCCCTGAGTTTCAAACAGGCCTTGCTGGCGATGCTCGGCATCTCGCTGGTGTTGATGCTCTCGGCACTCGACCAGACGGTGATCGGCAATGCCTTGCCAAGCATCGTCGCCGAACTCAAGGGCTTTGAACTTTACGCGTGGGTCGCCACGGGCTACATGCTGGCGTCTATCGTCACCATCCCGATCTTTGGCCGACTGGGGGATTACTACGGGCGTAAGCCCTTCGTGATCGCCGCTACCCTGATTTTCACCCTGGCGTCACTGGCCTGTGCACTGGCCAGTGACATGCTGTTACTAGTGATCGGTCGCGTCTTGCAGGGTGTCGGTGGCGGCATGCTGATCGGCACCGCATTCGCCTGCATTCCGGAACTGTTTCCCGACACCAAACAACGCCTGCGCTGGCAGATGCTGCTCAGCGCCCTGTTCAGCGTGGTCAACGCCATAGGCCCCGGGCTGGGTGGCTACCTGACGGGGGCGTTTGGCTGGCGCTCGGTGTTCTATCTCAATCTGCCGCTGGGTTGCCTGGCGCTGTTTTTTGCCTGGCGCTACCTGCCTTATTACCGTCCTCAACAACTGACAAAGATCAGCCTCGATTGGCCGGGCGCACTGCTGATCGCCCTGGCATTGGGCAGTCTGCAGTTGTTCGTCGAATGGCTGGGGCATTCCAGTCTGATGCTGAGTGCGGCGCTGGGACTGAGCTGCATCGCGGCAACCCTCGCCCTATGGCACTGGGAACGACGCTGCCAACACGCGTTGCTGCCGGCGGCGTTACTCGGATTACCGAGCATGCGCCTGTTGTTTCTGCTGTCGATGGCGGCCGGGGCGATCATGTTTTCGTTGTTGTTCTATCTGCCGCTGTTACTGCAAGGCAGCTACGGCTACTCGCCGCAGGATGCCGGCCTGCTGATTACGCCGCTGGCGTTGAGCATCACCCTGGGCGCCATCGTTAACAGTCGCATCGTGACCCGCTTACCTAATCCGAACCTGTTGCCGCTGTGTGGTTTTGTCGCGCTGCTGCTGGCCTGCCTCGGGCTGGCCATCGCCGGACGCAGTGCTTCGTTTAATGCCCTGCTCGGCTTGATCCTGCTGGCGGGACTTGGCCTGGGTTTCATCCTGCTGAACCTGACGGTCTTCACCCAGACCCTGGCCGAGCGCCAGTTCCTCGGCATCGCCACCGCGCTGACCCAATCGCTGCGCCTGGTCGGTGGTTTGCTGGGAACGGCGGGAATGGGTGTGTTGGTCAACCTGCTGTACAGCGCCAACCTGCAACGACTTTTTATCGCCCAAGAACACGCTGACGGGTTGGCGTTGTACGCCGATCCGCAAATCCTTTTGCGCCCCGATGCCGCCCTGCTCGAACACCCGCAATGGCTGAACCTGGCCCGCGATGCCCTGGCGCAGTCGGTGGGCGTCGGCCTGCTGCTGTGCGCCGGGCTCGGCGTGTTGGCGCTGTTCATCCTGTACCGCTTGCCGCCCGTGAGACTGAACGTCTTGCCGGCCAGCGTTGCTCCTGAAAAACAATAAAAACCTGACTGCCGCTTTTGACTGCCTCTCACAACACTCAATAACTCATGGGGATGACTCCGATGGAGCTTTTCAATCGCGCACCTAAAGTAATGGCCGGCATTTGCGGCTTGATCATCGCTCAACAGGGTTACGCCGCAGGCCTGGTGGAGGACAGCAAGCTCAGCGTGCTGGCCCGCAACTTTTTCAGTAATGCCGACAACCGCAGCGGCGCGGCCGATCCCAACTATACCCAGGAATGGGGCCAGGGTTTCATCGCCAACTTCCAGTCCGGCTACACCCAGGGCACAGTCGGGTTCGGCGTGGATGCCATTGGCATGTTCGGAGTCCGCCTCGACTCCGGTAAAGGCCGGCACTACAACCCCGAAAGCAAAAATTTCAACGGCAACATCTTCCCCACCGACAGTGATGGCCGTGCCGTGGATGAGTTCGGCAGCCTGGGCTTGACGGCCAAGGCGAAGTTCTCCAACACCGAACTGAAATACGGCACGCTGGTGCCGATGTTGCCTGTGGTGATGTCCACCGACCGCATGTTGCAACAGACTTTCAATGGCGGGCAGATTCAGTCCAAGGACCTGGAGAACTTCACGTTTACCCTCGGCCAGTTGGAGCACGTCAAAGGTCGTGGTTCAAGCAACCAGATGGGCATGTCGATACCCGGCGCGAACAACGCGCAGACCGGCGAGTTCGTGAACAAGTTCTACTACGGCGGCGTGGATTACAAAGCGACCAAAGACCTGACCTTGCAGTACTACTACGGCAACCTGCAGGACTTCTACAAACAGAACTTCCTCGGGCTCAAATACGATATGCAGATCGGCCCGGGCACCCTGCGTACCGATCTGCGTCACTTCGACAACCGCTCCGATGGCGCCAACGGCCATGACCCGGCGTTCTACACCTTCGGTTACTACGGCAACGGCGTCACCAAGGGCAAGGTCGACAGTCGGCTGGACAGCGCGCAATTCACCTACCTGGTGAACGGCCACACCTTCGCCGCCGGCCTGCAACAAGTCAGCGGCGACAGCGACGCGGTCTGGTTGAACCAAGGTGACGGTTCCACCGCCTATTTCATGACGGAGTCAATGATCGGCAAGTTCCAGCGCGCCGGGGAAACCACCTGGCAGGTTCGCTATGGCTATGATTTTGCGCGGGTCGGGGTTCCGGGCTTGAGCTTTCTGGGCATGTACGAAAGCGGCTCGAACATCCGTACCCCGACAGGCGACAAAAGCGAGTGGGAACGCAACCTGACGGTGAGCTATGTCATTCAGCAGGGGCCGCTGAAGGACCTGAGCATTGCACTGCGCCATGCGTCACTGCGCACTGAGGTGTCGACACAACGCGATAGCGACGAGCATCGGGTGATCGTCAGCTACCCGCTGAACATTCTGTAAGGCAATGAAACCCGGCGTAAACGCCGGGTTTCGGCTCCTTCTTTATGCTTATCGCTCCGACAAACTCTCATTTGAGGAACACCTGAGCATCATCGTCAACCCGTATTTATCTGGTTCAATTCAACTGAGCACGAATAGAGGTTGCCCAAAAACACAATGCCAGATAACAACAATTTTCAACTCCTACAGTGAACTGACCGAAGAAAAGCGATTCCTCACGTCTCGCTTTTCTTACTGCTATCCCCACCCTTTAACTTGATTCTGACTTCATATCACTATGGGCCAGCATCATGCCGACTTCCGCCTTTCGCTGCTCGTTGCTACTTTCGCTAGCTATCGTCCATGGCAGTAGCTATGCCGCATCGGCTGATGAGCAAGTACAGCTAAGCCTGGTCCAACAGCAACTCGACACTATCGAACGCCTTACGACGCGAGCCGAGTTAGCCAGTACCCCTGAATCAAACGAACGCTATCGCTTCGACTACCCCCAATTGCTCCAAGACATCCAACGTATCCGTCACGGTGTGCAGAGCTACCTGTCCCCCTCCCGCGCTCAACCCCGCGATCCCAGTGAACTGTTAGGCGATTACAGCCTCGACACTCCGTCCGCGGAGCCCTCGCCATGAGCATGACCGACGCCCAGACCGCGGCCTTCCAAAACGCCTCCGGCTTTTCGGCGCAGAGCAGTTCGACGCTCTGGCTGTCCCTGGTTCTCGTCCTGGCTTTGCTCTGGTGCGCCTGGGTGATGTGGACGGCTTACCGGGGATGGGCGACAGGCAGTGTGCGCTTCGGTGCTTTTGGCGGCAGCGCTGCGCGAGTACTGCTCACATTGTTGGTCCTGATGTTTTTCACCCTTTCCTAAACCAGGAGATCGCCGTCATGCTCAAGTGCCTTGTCCCCCTGAAAAACAACCTGCGTGATCGTGCGACCCAGCGCTTGATCGGTCTGCTGCTGGTACTCGGTCCAAGCCTGGCTTTTGCCGAACTACCGACTATGGAAGCTCCTTCACGCGGTGAAGGCTCCGGGTTGATCGAGACGATCAAAAACTACGCCTACGACGGCGGCATTCTGCTTGGTCTGCTGATCGCCCTGCTCGCGTTTCTCGGTGTGGCCTGGCACTCACTGACCGTCTATGCCGACGTGCAGAACCAACGCAAGACCTGGAAAGACTTAGGTGCGGTGGTCGGTATCGGTGCTCTGTTGGTGGTGATCATCATCTGGTTCCTGACCAAGGCTGCCGCGATTCTGTGAGGTCGGCATGAACGACACTATCGAACGCCTGGCCGACGGCACCTTGGTCTTTCTCCCTGAGCGACTCAATCGTGATCCCGCCGTATTGCGCGGGTTGACCAATGATGAGATGTGGGTAGCACTCGGCACCGGCGCCGTCATTGGCCTACTGCTGGGCGTTCCTCTGGCGATTGCCACCGCCTCCATTGCCGTAGCGCCGACCGGCATGATCGCAGGCATGGCGCTTGTGCTATTTGCCGGTGGCACGCTACTGCGCCGGGCCAAACGGGCTCGCCCCGAGACCTGGTTGTACCGCAAACTCGAATGGGTACTGGCTAGCCGTTGGCGCTTGGGTCGCGGCAATCTGATCCTCCACTCCGGTGCCTGGACGGTCCGCCGTTCACGTCGGCTGCGTCCTGCCCTGTCCCGGTGGCAGCCATGAGTCGTTTTCGGAACAAGGTCGATGCCCAACAGGCCCATATCTTCAGCCTGCGTCTGGCGGTAGTGATCCTCACCCTGCTCTGCGCCGGACTCTGGTATGGCTGGCGCTCGGCACCGACCGATCTGACTGTGCATGTCCCCCCGGATCTGCGCTCGGGTAGCACGCGCAAATGGTGGGATATCCCCTCAGAGAATGTCTATGCCTTTGCCCTGTACATCTTTGGTCAACTCAACCGCTGGCCCTCGGATGGCGAGCAGGATTATCGCCACGCCATCTATGGCTTGCAGTCCTACCTGACACCCGCCTGCAAGGCCTTCCTTGACGGTGATTACGAGTACCGCAAGGCCGCCGGCGAACTGCGTCAGCGGGTGCGTGGCGTCTACGAAATTCTGGGTCGAGGCTACAGCGAGGATCCTGAACTCCGGGTCAAGCAACTCGACCGTGACAGCTGGCTGGTCAAGCTCGACCTCAACGCCGATGAGTATTACGCCGCTGAACCGGTGAAACGGGTGGTGGTGCGCTATCCATTGCGCGTGGTGCGTTTTGACCTGGATCCCGAGCGCAACAAGTGGGGGCTGGCGCTGGACTGCTACCAGGGCACTCCGCAAAAAATCTCCCTGCCTGGAGGTGAACCATGAAGCGGATATCTACTCTGGGACTCACCGTCGTACTGATGTTATGGGGAGCCGGAACGCAGGCCGTCGAGCTGATGCACTGGGAACGCCTCCCCCTCGCGGTCCCGCTGGTGATCAATCAGGAACGGGTGGTCTTTGTCGATGAGGATGTTCGAGTCGGCGTGCCCTCCACCTTGACGGGCAAGCTACGCGTGCAATCAACCGGCGGCACGCTGTACTTGCGCGCGTCGGAAGCCATTGCCCCGACCCGCCTGCAACTGCAATCGGTCGCGACGGGCGAGATCATCCTCCTGGACATCGCGGCCACGCCTGGCGATCAACCGTTGGAGCCCGTGCGTATTCTCAAGAATGCTCAGGTGCACGCTACCGAGGCTGAATCGAGCACCGCCCCTGTTCCAGAACGCACGCCGATCCCGGTCGCGTTGACGCGCTACGCCGCACAGAGCCTGTACGCGCCGTTGCGCACCGTGGAGTCCCTGCCCGGTGTACGCCGCGTCCCGCTCAAGCTGCGCACCGAACTGCCAACCCTGCTACCGAGCGAAAACGTGTCCAGCACACCCATCGCCGCCTGGCGACTCGGTGACTATTGGGTGACGGCGGTTAAGTTACGCAATCGTGGTTCAGAGACTGTGCAACTCGATCCACGTCGGCTTCAGGTCACGCTGTTCGCCGCGGCCTTCCAGCATGCTTTTCTCGGGCCTGTCGGCAGCGCTGAAGACACCACGATTGCCTACCTCGTCACCCGCGGTGCCGGCCTCGAACACACGGTGCTGTTACCCCCGCCCGTTGCGCGAGGTGCTGGCGATGAAAACTAATGCGTTGCTCAAATGGCTGGTACCGGCTGCGCTGCTGGCCGTGGTGGTGATCATCCTGAAAAGCTGGGTCGCGGGTAGTAGCACTCCCTCTCCAGAGCACCCAGTTGATCAGAACAATATTCAGTTATCCGCGGAGCAAGCCAAGTCGCTCGGCATTGCGGGCGATACCCCACGCGACACGGTCGCCACCCTGGTCGGCCAGGTGAAGGCCATGCGCAGCGACATGCTCGGTTTGAAGAAACACAATGACTCATTGCAGACGGAAAACAACCGCCTGCGCGAGCGGGAAAACAGTGTCGATTCGCGTATTCAGACGGCGCTCGGCAGTGTGACCCAGCAGGTTGACGAAGGCCGTCGCCAAGCCAACGAGGCCCGACTCAAAGCGGAACAAGACAGTCGCCAGGCCCATGGGCTGCTGACAAAGTTGCAGGATCAGTTGTCCGGACTGACCGGCAAGGGTCAGGATCTGCCGGTCGGACTGGGGCTTCAGCCAGGCGATGGCGCTCAGTTCGAGGGAGGCCATCCTGCCGGTGACACGATGCAGTGGATTGAACCCTCGGATACTCTGCCCACCGACACCCGAGAAAAAGCCAAGACCTCCTCCACGCTAAGTCTGCCTACCGCTTTCAACTCGCAGGAAGGCCTGAAAGACAACGCTATTGATCGCAGCCAGAAACAGGTGCGGGCGGTCACCCAGGGTGAGCGTGACCTGACGCGATCCGTTGACCGTACCGACGGAGCAAAACCGATCTACACCATTCCTGAAAACGCCACGCTGATGGGCTCGGTCGCCATGACCGCACTGATCGGCCGAGTTCCGGTGGACGGCACCGTGAATGATCCCTATCCCTTCAAGGTGCTGGTCGGTCCGGAGAACCTGACTGCCAACGGCATCGACCTGCCGGACGTCGCGGGGGCCGTGATGAGCGGCACAGCCTCCGGTGACTGGACCCTGTCTTGCGTACGCGGACAGGTCGAGTCGATCACCTTTGTGTTTACCGATGGCACCATCCGCACGGTGCCTCAACCGAAAGCGGTAGCCAGCCGCAATGCCTCCACCACCCAGAGCTCAAACACCGACAAGATCCGCGGTGGACTCGGTTACCTGTCCGATCCGTATGGCATTCCTTGCATTGCCGGCGAGCGCCGCTCGAACGCCCAGCAGTACCTCGGCAGCCAGAGCCTGATCACTGCGGCCGGCGCGGGTGTCGCTGCCTTGCTCGGGAATGAGCAAAACAACAGCAGCGTGATCAGTTCGGGCGGCAGTGCGTTCGGGGTCACCAGCAGCAGTGGCAATAGCGCACTGAATTCAATTCTCAGTGGTGGGGTCAGCGACATCCGCGAGTGGGTCAACAAACTGTATGGCGAAGCCTTTGCTGCCGTGTACGTGCCACCGGCAGCACAGGTCGCACTGCACCTCGACCATGAGATCACCATCGACTACGAGCCCAAGGGCCGGAGCGTTCGCCATGAAAAAGACCATGCTTCTTTGCCTGACCTGGATTAGCGTGCTCTGCTGGGTCCTGACGGGGTGTTCCACCGACAAAGACACGCTTTTGCCCCATGGCGAGCAAACCATGCTGGACATCTGGAACGGTGCCGGTTCGCAAGGCACTCAGCAGCAACTGCTGGATGCTCGGCAGCAGTTACGCCGTCCGCTGGCCCAGGCGAATTTCTCCGCCGCTCTCCAAGAACCGTACACACGCACAGCGACGAACGAGATCCACAATTTGTTCCCTCGCCTGCCCAATCCCGACCTGGTGCTGTACGTGTATCCGCATCTGAGCGGCACCGAGCAGGTACCGGTCCCGGGTTACTCGACGGTCTTTCCGTTCTACCAACGTGTGCAGTACGCATTACCTGGTGAACGTCAGGAAGACTTGTAGTGCGTACTGGCGATTCGGGCAACCGCACTGCCGCGTGGAAAGCCTGGCGCAACCCATTACGCCCTCGCGCCACGTTGGCCGATGACGCCGCACTCTATGCGCACAACCCTAGCTTCACCGATCACCTGCCGTGGGTCGAGTACCTCGACGCCGAGCAGTGTTTTCTGCTCGATGACAATCGCTCGGTGGGCGCGGTGTTCGAGTTGCTGCCCATCGGCACTGAAGGGCGCGAACCCGATTGGTTGATGGCGGCCCGCGATGCCCTTGAAGATGCCCTGCAGGATAGCTTTGACGAGCTGGATCAAGCGCCTTGGGTGGCGCAGTTTTTCTGCCAGGACGACAACGACTTCACCCCCTACCTGACCCGGTTCACCGACTATATCCAAGATAGAGCACGAGGCACGGTCTTCACCGAGGCATATTTGGAGCTAAGCCGCCATCATCTGAAGGCCATCGCAAAGCCCGGTGGTCTGTTTGAGGATAAAGTGGTGACACGCCTGCCCTGGCGTGGCAATAACCGCCGGGTGCGCCTGGTGGTCTATCGCTGGCTCGAGTCTGACGCTGAGGAGGCAGGACTCACCCCGGTGCAATCCCTGCATCAAGCTTGCGAACGTATCGCTGCTTCGTTGCAGGCATGCGGGGTACAAACGACACGAATCGATGGCCGAGGTCTTTATGCCTGGTTAGTGCCCTGGTTCAATCCTGCGCCCAAGCTCACCGATGGAGCGCCCGAGGAGTTCTACCGCCGCGTGGCCTATCCGGAGTCGGGTGACGGTGAGTCGCTGGATCTGCCCTTCGATCATGACTTTGCCGAGCGGCTGTTCTTCAACGAACCGCGTTCGGATGTGCAGCACGGACTCTGGTTTTTCGACGATCAACCCCACCGGGTGATGGTGGTGGACAAACTGCGGCGGGCACCATCGATTGGTCAACTCACTGGAGAAACCCGCAAGGGCGACGCGGTGAATGCTCTGTTCGACCAGTTACCCGAAGATACGGTGATGAGTCTGACCTTGGTGGTCAAACCGCAGGATGTACTTGAGGAGCAGTTGAACCGCCTGGCCAGCAAAGCCATCGGTGAAAACCTAGCCTCGACCCAGACCCGTCAGGATGTCGAAGAGGCTCGCGCGATCATCGGCCGCCAGCACAAGCTGTACCGAGGCACCCTGGCGTTCTACGTACGCGGTCACGACGAACAGCAATTGCACCAGCGCTCGGTCAGCCTGGCTAACGCACTATTGGGTGCGGGCCTACAACCGGTACGCGAAGGTGATGAAGTCGCCGCCTGCAACAGTTACCTGCGTTGGTTACCGATGGCTTACAACCCGGCCCGCGACACGCGCAACTGGTACACCCGCCTGATGTTTGCCCAGCACCTGGCGAATCTGGTTCCGGTGTGGGGCCGCAGCACCGGCACCGGCTACCCGGGCATCACTCTGTTCAATCGTGGTGGCTCGCCGTTGAGTTTTGATCCGTTGTCACGCCTGGACCGAGCCATGAATGGTCATCTGCTGTTGTTCGGCCCCACCGGCGCCGGCAAGTCGGCCACTCTGGTCACCCTGCTGATGCAGGTCATGGCGGTGTACCGCCCTCGCCTGTTTATCGTCGAGGCCGGCAACTCATTCGGCTTGCAGGGCGACTACTTCGCGACACTGGGCCTGTCGGTCAACAAGGTCCAATTGAAACCTGGCGCCTCGGTCAGTCTCGCGCCCTTTACCGATGCTTGGCGCCTGGTCGAGCAACCGGATCAGGTCGCGAGTCTGTCGATCGATGAGCTGGACGATGAGGTGGTAACCAGTCGCGAAGACCAACGCGATATTCTCGGCGAACTGGAAATCACCGCTCGCCTGATGATCACCGGCGGCGAGTCCAAGGAAGAAGCCCGCCTGAGTCGAGCCGATCGCAGCCTGATTCGCGAGTGCATTCTGGATGCGGCGCAGACCTGTGTCGCGGCGGGTCGTCAGGTGCTGACTCGCGATGTGCGCGACGCCTTGCTGCGCGTCGCCGCCGACCCGTGCTTGACGGAAAAGCGTCGCGAGCGCGCCCAGGAAATGGGTGAGTCCATCGACCTGTTTTGCCAAGGCTTCGAGGGTGAACTGTTCGATCGTGAGGGCACGCCTTGGCCCGAGAGCGATGTGACCATTGTCGACCTGGCCACCTATGCTCGTGAAGGCTACGAAGCCCAGATGTCCATCAGCTACATCAGCCTGATGAACACCGTAAATAACCTTGCCGAGCGCGACCAGTACCTGGGCCGACCGATCATCATGGTTACCGACGAGGGCCATATCATCACCAAAAACCCGCTGCTGGCGCCCTTCGTGGTCAAAGGGACGAAGATGTGGCGCAAGCTTGGCGCCTGGTTCTGGCTGGCGACGCAAAACCTTGCCGACTTTCCCGCTGCTGCGCAGACCATGCTCAACATGATCGAATGGTGGATTTGTTTGAACATGCCACCGGCGGAAATCGAAGAAATCGCACGGTTCAAGAAACTCACGCCGGCGCAGAAAGCGCTGTTGCTTTCCGCCAGCAAGGAGCCGGGTAAATACACCGAGGGGGTCGTGCTGTCGAAAAAACTCGAAACGCTGTTTCGAGCCGTGCCGCCAAGTCTTTATCTCGCCCTGGCCATGACAGAGCCCGAGGAAAAAGCCGAGCGCTGGACACTGATGCAAGAGAATGGCTGCTCAGAGTTGGAAGCGGCTTACCGGGTAGCCGAACGGATCGATAGAGCGCGAGGAATAGAACCCGCATAGGGAATCTATTCAGGTATCGCGCTCTAAAGCGAGTGACAGGTTATTACGATGCGCCTCGAAGCCGCTGCTGAATCCTCAACAAGAATCCGGCTTCAAAAGCATCTTGGCAGTCACCGACCGGAAAGGTCTTGCGTGTTTGCGCCAGCTCCCACCACAGTGGAATCTCACCGGGCGTATCAAGCCAAGCCTGGGCGCATTGCACGCCACGTTCGATCATCGGAGCAAATTCGTTGCCCCAAGGTGTCAGAAGACTTGGGCAACCATCCGCCGCAGGAATTGAAATGTAGTTTTCGTCCATACACACCCTAGATGTCTGATTTTATTGTTAGACGCTGGACCCAGCATGGAAATCATAACGAAACCAAATGAACGCTCGATAACAGACATCAGCATCAAATGGCCTAGATCAATACCAATGTAGACTATATCCCGTGGATTGAGAGTCCCTCAAGGCGCAATTTGCGCGCATGACTCAAGACTACGAACAGCTGCGTCTGCAACTGGCGGAAAACATCCGCTTGATGCGACGTATAAAGAACCTTACCCAAGAGCAATTGGCGCTCACGGCCGAGGTCGATCGTACCTACGTCAGTCAAATCGAACGATGCACGGGCAATCCGTCGCTGATGGTCCTATGCAAGCTCGCCAACATTCTCGAGGTTACGACGGATCAGCTACTTATCGAGCCAGACTCCCTTCGCCGTGCGCTGAGCATCGAATAGCCACCTCGTCGCCCTGAAAATCCTTGTAAACCGACAACGCCAGCTTCAGCTTTATCACTGACGGTGTAGGTTCAATCATTGAACGTGTCCAGGCCATTAGCCCAAAGAGCCTGGATCATGCCTGTCGTATGTCCGTCAATTGCGCCCCAGAAGCTACGACCTTTGGCGCTGAGCATCCTGCTGGCGTGCGGGCCAAGCGTGGCGCTGGACACCGGCAGCATCACGTCCTCCGTACTTTCGCCAAGTTGTCTCGCCTACAGGGTCGTCGGCATTTGTTTCTGGCTGCTCTGCACGCCCTTCGGCTGCACAGTCAAAACCTCGACCAAGGTTCGTCATTTCATTCCTGAACTGGTGGTCTCGAGCTACGCCACCACCGGCAATAACCCGTGGACTGAAATGGCCACCCTCTCCTCTCCCATCAGCGGTGCGGAAGGTGGCGGTAACCTGATCACCCCGAACACCCAGCGCGACAACCTGCCTCGTTTCAAAAACGTCGATGGCATTGGTCATCCCGGTGGCTGGGCCGCCACGCAACTGGCCTCGCAATCCGGCTACGCCTGCGCCAGCGGTGCGACTGCGTTCATGCCCTACTACCTGAGCACCCTGGACTCACTGGCCTGGCGCCATGGCATACCCGAAAGTCTTTACCCCGAGTCGCTCATGCCCGGGATCCATGAAGTCGGTCGTCAGGCCTCAGGAAACATGTGGGGCAACGTCTATCCCCGTCAGGGTTTTCTGGTACAGCCCGACGATTTCAAGGCGGCCGCAGTCATGGCGCAACGGGCCGGCGATGTGATTACCCGTAACGGGCAACCACATGTGTATGTACCGCTCACCCCCACCCCACGTGACGGTTACTGGCCGCCTGGTCCTATCGTTGAAAACGACGCATCAACCCACAAATGGCAGTTGCTCTCCCCCCAGATTCAGCCCACGTGTGCCCTCTTCCCCAGCGATCCAGTGCAGAGCGCGGATGGCGGCTACGCCTGGTCGCTGTGGCGGCCCTATAGCTGCTGCAAACGTGAGGGGCAGACCTTTCTGTTCAGCATCGACTTCGAAGGCGGTGCTTCATGAGTCGGCTTCTCGCACGACCATGGTTGGGCGTGATGAGTCTGTTGTTCTACGGACTGCTCGCCATTGCCACGCATGCCCACGCCGCCGAAGGCGATTACCGCCTGGGCACTCAAGGCGAAGTGCTCGACGACCGGGTGATGTACACCATCGGTGGCGGCTCGGCAGTCGGCTCACCGAGCTCGCTCTACCGACCCAGTGGTCTCGGGGTCGGCGGCTCCTGGCGAGCGAACATGATGTGCGGAAACATGAGTCTCACCAACACCCTGCAAAACCAGCTGAACGGCGTCACCGAAGGTTTCCAGCAGATCATGGGCAGTATCGTGCAGAACGCGACTCAAGCCGTGATGTCGCTGCCGGCGTTGATCATCCAGCGCGCCAACCCCGGTCTCTATGAGTTGCTGAGTAACGGGGTGATGCAGGGGCGTATCGACTTCGACCGCTCCAAGCTGACCTGCCAGGCCATGGCCGAAAAGATGGCGGACAAGGTCGGTCAAGCCGGTTGGGGCGCGCTGGCCAAGAACCAGGAGATGCAGGGCAATCTGGGGCAAACTGGCGGTGATGCGGTGGTTGCGGTGAAAAACACCGAGGCGCGTAACGGCAACAATGGGGTGTCCTGGGTCGGCGGCCAGAAGGCTGGAGGTAGCGGGCAGCCCCCCATCCGTGTGACCTCCGACGTAGTGCGAGCAGGCTACAACCTGCTGCATAACCGGACGGTGGATGACAGTGCCTCGATCAATAGCAGCGATTGCCTCGGTGGGGCTATTTGCCAGACCTGGGCCTCGCCCCAGGAGGAATCCGAATGGGCCGTCCGCGTGCTGGGCGAGAGCGAAGTCTCGACCTGCGACAGCTGCGAAACCCTGCGTGCGACCGCTGGCAGCGGATTGACGCCGCTGATCCAGGAGGCCTACAGCGAACGCCTCAAGGCCCTGCAAGGATTACTGTCGGGCTCACTGCCGCCTACCCCTGACAATCTGGCGAAAGCCTCCAGCCCGATGCTGCCGGTAACCCGTGGAGTGGTCGAAGCCCTGCGCGACGATCCCGACCAGGATCTGTTGGCACGGCGCCTGGCCAGCGAGACGGCCTTGTCCAGCGTACTCGACAAGGCGCTCCTGCTACTGCGTACGCTACTGGCGGGCAGCCACGAACCCAATATCGCCTCAGCTGAGTCGGCACAGAGCGCCTTGACGAAAAACATCGACGCCCTAGAGCGCGAAATACGCCTGCTACAAACCGAGCTGCAGGTCCAGCAGATGCTCGCCACCAATACCGCCAGCCTGGTGCTCGATCGACATGCGGGTGGTGCCGATGCTTCGCGTACCGTCGAGCAAGGCGACCCTGAGCCGGGCCGACTCAATGATGCTGACGCTAGGCGCAAATGAGCCATGAAACACTCACCGCTATTCACTTTGCTTTCGAGTCTGGGGATTGCCGCGGTGATGGTCCTGACCGCCACACTGGTCGCCTGGATCGGCCGCACTGCGCTGGGGAGTTTCGAGGCCTGGCAGCAGGCATTCGAATCCGCACGACCTTATCTGCGGTGGTGGCGCGCCCTGCTCTACGCCGCCCTCTTTGCGCTCTGGTGGGACCTGCTTCGGCGCTACCGACATCGACCACAGGATCGACTGCGCGTGAAACGCATCGGGGCATTAGGGCTCGTGCTCTCGACCGTCGTCGAACTCACCCGACTGTGAGGTCACCACCATGCTCATGAGCACCAACAGCTACCTGGAGTTTTACCTCTCTCTGCTGGCCTGGATCATCAACAACGGCCTCTGGAGTGTCCTGTCCGACACCGGGCTATTCGCCGCGCCCTTCGGCGCAATCATCCTGCAAGAATGGCTGTCGGCCCGTCAGCAAGGCGCGGATGAAGGCAACAAGGGACTGCTCTCGGTGCCGCGGATCGAGAACCGGTTGTGGCTGGCCTACATCGTCGTATTGTTCGGCTGCGCGCCAGTCTTTCCGTTGAGCCTCTCGTCAATGACGTTCGATGATGCGGCGAGTCAGCGCTGCGGCGTGAGTGTGGTTGGACCGACGGAAACCGCCTGGGGGACGACCTTCAATACTATCGGCGAACGCTCCGCCAACGTACCGATCTGGTGGTTTCTGGTGCATGCCTTGAGCAAAGGCGTGACCGCGGCGGCCACCGCTTCCATCCCCTGTGCGCCGGATATCCGGCAGATGCGCATGGAGATCGACAGCTCGCGCATCGACAGCCAGGTACTGCTGCAGGAAGTCGCCGACTTCACCCGCGACTGCTATGGCTATTCCCGTTCTCGGTTGTTCACCAACCGTCCGCAGTTGGACAAGGTACAAAGTCACGACGCGTCCTGGATCGGCTCAAGCTATTTTCTCGACACGCCCGGCTACTACGATACGGATCGTTCACGCACACCGCGAGTCAGCTGGCCGTATGACGAAAGCCGCGATGTTTCCTTACCTAGGCTGGAGAATGGCGCGGGCTACCCCACCTGCAAGCAGTGGTGGAGTGATAGCGGTGTTGGGTTGCGCGAGCGCTTGATCCAGCAGGTCGATCCCTCGCTGCTGACTCAGTTGAAAGGTTGGTTGACTGGTCGTTCGAGCAACGAGATCGAGGATGCCACCCTGCGTGAGCTGGTCAGCCCGCGCCAGCAATCGATGTCCATGTCGCCCGGACAGGTGTACCAGGACTATGGCTCCAGTGCTCGCGGCGGCTCAATCAATCAGGGGCTCAATAACCTCGCCACCAACACCGGGCTGGCCCTCGGCTCCTTCAGCAACTTCCCGGCGATGAATGCGCTACGCGCCGCTCTGCCAATGGTGCAGGCCTTCCTGATCATGGGCGTCATCATCAGCTTGCCGCTGATCCTGCTGGTCAGTACCTACCAGTTGAAGACCGTCATGACCGTGACGTTTACGCTATTCACGCTGCACATGTTGAGCTTCTGGTGGGAGCTGGCTCGCTGGGTCGACTCCAGCATGCTCGACACCCTGTACAACCAGGTTTCGGCTTCCAATCAGATGCTGCTATCGCTGCCCACATCCGGGTTTATGGAGGGGACCGTCACGGCGCAGGTAATTGAGTATGTGATGGGGGCGATGTTCTTGGTGCTCCCTGGACTGTTTTTGGTCGCCATGAGCTGGGCAGGCTACTCAATCGGCAACAGCCTTGAGGGGATGTTAGGAGGTGCAAGCAAAGCCGCGCATGGAGCAGCGGGCAAAGGAACAGATCAGTTGATGGGTGCTACGAAGAAACTCATCTGATGTCATCAGATGATTTGAAATGACCTATGTAGTGGCCATTGTCATCGTAGTTGCCAAGATAGGAGCTAGCCCCAAGATAGTCTGGACCTGGATTATCCTCTTCAAGATCCGTGTCAATGACAGCCTTGGACTGCAGAAGAGCAATCACAGCGATCATCACCACAACAGAAGCGACCAGCCAGAAACCGATAAAGAGCAGCCACCCAACCAACGCCAACTTGGCAGTCAGAAAGCTCCCGCGAACAAGTAATTTACCTGCGGGCATACCTGCCGTCACCGCACGCTCAGCCTCGCGGGACTCAAACGCTTTCAACTTGCGATACCCGCGTTTTATCGACATGCCACAGGTATATGCCCAGCGGTGGGCACGTGAAGTCTGAACAGGTTGCTGAGTCGGCATGGTCTCGCCCTCTTCTGAGCGTTTTCATGGTTGAGACAGGAGTAACAGCCTACTACTGAAATCGGCCCGTGCCTGACCGCTTATCAGTTTGCCCAGCCGAAAAATCTTCACTGGAAGACAGAAGACAAGCCCCGTGAAACAGCGTCTCTACAGTGATTGACCCATGTAAATCGTCCGGCTAAATACAAGGTACGGATCGCTGTTATCGACAGCACCCTGCCCAGGTAGCCAGAGCCTTCAAGGCTACGTCACTTCGGTGATGGTTCTCCCCAAGTGCGATTAGCGTTCGGTAGCTCGCACGGTGACCGTTTCTACGGTGATGAACGCCTACTGCTCTCCTGAGCGCCTTTCGAGCTTTGCTCGCCAGACAAACCTTCTTGTTTTTCTTCAGCCCACTGCGGGGAAATCTTTCCCGCTCGGGACAGGTTTCTTCGCGTTTTCAACGGAGACATACCATGCCCGACTCACTTACACCGGAAACACTGAACACCCTTCGGTTGCCCATCGTGTTCACTCCTGACGCGTGGCAACGCGCAGTACTGCTCGAGCGTTCCGATCACGCTGAGAAGCTGCAGGTCGATCGGCTGAGCCACGTATTGCGCGCAGCCTTCGAGGCTCACCTGGCCTCTCCACACGAGCCCTTTGTGCTGTTTGATGTAATCCACATTGAACCAACAGATCACTTAGACCACGACCCGTTGCTGCAATTGAGTCTCAGCCTACTCCAAGAACCGGATCAGCCTGGCGCCTTGCTGATAGCGCTTGCAGGAGAGGCCAACGCTAAACGCAGATAACCGTACTCGGCGCTCAAATCCACATCGGACAGCATGCAAGACCTGCATCAATCCACCCATCACCCAATCGGGGAACCCTCCCCGACGGGTAAGGCGTTCCTCCGTTTTCTCTCGAGGAAAATGCCATGCGCGATATCTACCAAGACGTAACTGACAAGATCGTTACCGCTTTGGACCAAGGCGTTGCCCCCTGGATCAAACCCTGGTCCTCAAGTGGCTCAGCTGACGTCGGTCATCATCAACCCTACCCCATCAACGCCATTACGCATCGTCCCTATTCGGGTATCAACTTACCGTTACTCTGGACCGAAGCCAGGTTGCAGGGGTTCACTCAAGATCGTTGGCTGACCTTCAACCAAGCCAAAAAAGCCGGCGGGCACATCCGTAAGGGTGAGCACAGCACCCTAGCGGTGCTCTACAAGCCGATGGAGCGCGAGGAACAGACCGAGTCAGGCCAACCCGTACTCGATGAGAACGGTCAACCCAAGGTCGCTCACTTCGGCATTCTCAGGACGCATTTTCTGTTCAACATCGAGCAAACGGAGGGGCTCGAAGCGCTCAATGAAACCCTGCTTGAAACGGAACCGACCAATCCCTTCCAGGCCAACAGCGTTGCGGATAATCTGCTGTTAAGTTCAGGTGCACGTATCGTTCATCGGCCTGCCGACGAAGCCTTTTACCACCCGATCAGGGATCTCATCCAACTGCCGACAAAAGCACAATTTCACGATGAAGGCGGGTACTACGCCACAGCACTGCACGAGCTGACGCACTGGACCGGGCATCACGCTCGGTTGCAACGCGAAGGCATGACGTCAGCCTGCCCATTCGGCTCGTCAGGCTACGCTTTTGAGGAGTTGATCGCCGAGATGGGCGCGGCGTTTTTATGTGCTTACGCTGGCATTCAAGGAGAACTGCGGCACGAGGGCTATATCGATTCCTGGCTCGGCCTGCTCAAGGCTGACAAACGCGCGATCTTTCGCGCCAGTGGTCACGCCCGAAGCGCCTCGGAGTATGTGCTCAACCTGGAGCAGCAACTGAAGCAGACGGTAATGGATGACTCACGATGCATGAACGATGGAGTTTGATCGTTACCTCACCGCTGCAATCGCATCACAGGGCCCAACACGAGTTGAGCCCTTTTTTCTACGCCCAGAAAGATCCCTATGCCGCGGGGCACTGATGCAAAGAATCAGAGAGGGGCACACACCCGCAGCCTGTCATTCCGCATCCAGGTTCTGCGCCAGAAAATCCACCAAATCGAGCGGACTCCGGCTGTCGATCACCTTGTAGATCAGATCGCGCTTACTGCGCGGCAACTTCTTGACCACGCTCTTCGCCGAGGCCCTAACGGCTTCGTCGGTCCCATGGATACGTGCCGCGAGCAGCAGCACGAGCGTGGCATCAGTGAGATTCATGGCAAGACCCAAAAAATATGCACCGCAGTGTACCGACTCTTTTCTTTTTCGTACCAGCCCCCCCAACAAAACGATGTCTAGCGATATCAATATCCCGATTGCCGCACAAAGGGACACGAGCCAAAAGGACGGGTAAGGGTTGGAAGGGAATGGGGACTCAAGGGTAAGAGCTCTATCCGAAAAGGCTAAAAGGCCACTGACCCAGCCGTCTGCTGGAGGCCACGATGCTCAGTCTGTTTCGCCGTAAAAGGCAGAAGCCCCCTCCGCCACCGACCGTGAGCGTCGCCGAAGGTTACCTGCCCATCGAGTCGGCCCACAGCCTGTTAGCAGCGGAGCACCGCCGCCAGTTGCTCGATCGCATCTGGCAATACACCGCCCTCTCCCACGCGCAGTTCATCCAACTCTATTTAAATCCGATCCATCGCTACGCCGAACAGGTCCAGCAACTCCCGGCCAGCGAAACGCACCACCATGCTTATCTCGGTGGCATGCTTGACCATGGACTGGAACTGGTCGCTTGCAGTTTGAAACTGCGTCAGTCGTATCTACTTCCCACTGGCGCCGCGCCTGAAGACCAGGCCGCTCAGACTGATGCCTGGTCCGCTGGCATCGCCTATGGTGCGCTGCTGCATGACATCGGCAAGATCGCCGTGGACCTGCAGGTCGAACGCCAAGATGGCCGTCTTTGGCATCCTTGGCACGGCCCCCTGGATCAACCCTACCGTTTTCGCTATATCAAAGGTCGCGACTACCATCTGCATGGCGCCGCCGCAGGTTTGCTCTCTATCCAGATTCTCGACCGCCCGATCCTCGACTGGCTCAGTGGATTTCCTTCGCTTTGGGCCAGCTTGCTGTATGTCCTGGCCGGCCAGTACGAACGTGCCGGCGTGCTGGGCGAGTTGGTGATTCAAGCCGATCGAGTTTCCACCGCACAGAACATCGGCGGTAACCCGAGCAAGGCGCTGCAAGCGCCGATTCATTCGCTGCAACATCACTTGATCACTGGGCTACGCCATCTGGTTCAGCACGAGCTGAAACTCAACCAGCCGGGTGCCGTGGGATGGCTGACCCAGGACGCACTGTGGCTGGTTAGCAAGACGGTCACCGACAAGCTGCGAGCCTATCTGCTGTCGCAATCGATTGAGGGTATTCCTTCATCCAACATCGCGGTGTTCGACGAGCTTCAATCGCATGGGTTGGTCGAGTCGACCCCGGAAGGCAAAGCCATCTGGACCGCTCTTGTCGCTCAGGGAAATTGGCAGCAGAGCTTTACCTTTCTGCGCCTTCAACCGACGTTGATTTGGGGGAATGAAGACCGGCCTGAGGCTTTCAGCGGAACAGTGAGCGTGGCAGCCGATGACCACCCGACTGACGCTTCGGCATCACCTCCAGCGCCTAAGACTGTCAGTACTGGATCGCGTCAAAGCTCTTCGCTGACAGATCCCATGGCGATGGAAGACGCTGACTATCTCGGCACGCTGTTGGATATGTTCGAGCTGGAAGAGCCTGAGGTCAGCGACGAATCGTCAGCAAGCACTCTCGAAATCTCAAATCTCTCGTCGGATAACCCTGGCCAGGCATTCCTGAATTGGGTCAAGGAAGGCATCCTGGGCCACAAGCTGATCATCAACGACAGCAAAGCAAAGGTGCACATAGTGACGGGCGCTGTGTTTCTCGTGACCCCAGGCATTTTTCAACGCTATGTTCAGGAGTTTCCTGGGATCTCACAGGGTGCCTGTCAGGAAAATGAAGAATGGCGTTGGGTGCAGAAGCAATTCGAAAGTTTAAAAATACATAAAAAACGCGATAACGGACTAAATATTTGGAGCTGTAAAATTCAAGGACCTAGAAAAACCTCAAAACTTAAAGGTTATTTGATAGAAGACACAAAAATAATTTTTGATGAGCACCCTAGCGACAACTCATATCTGTCATTTGAATATGACTAGCACCCCACATCACCATCACACCACGCAGTAAAAAGATGTACTTTCCCTACACCGCTGGATCGTCCCTGAGAACGACGTGGATAATCATATCTAACGGAAACGCCACGATGTTCAGCTGCAAATAAAGCGGATGCGATTGCTGCAGGCTTAGTGCCAAGCGGAGCAACTTCAAATGAAGAGCTATAATCCCTAGACTTATAAAGCATCAACAATACCTCATAGCATGAGTATGGATTATTAGCGCCTGCATAAAGAATCTCTTCGACCTGCTGATCCAACAGGATTGACGCATTTTCCATCAAAGAATGAGTTTCCCATTCCGTTTTAAATGGCGGAATACCAAAAACAACATTAAACCGTTTCAAAACCTCAGGCTCTGAATCAGCGATTAAATTGCGCAAACGTGCACCTTCAAAACCGACAAATACAGTGACACTCCCCACACTATTAGGATTTGTTTGTAAGTTTATAAACCCCGGAATAGGATAGTAGTCCGACGCATAGCTATCACTTAACTGAAATTCATGCCTAGTTTTAGAACCAGTAGCGCTATTATAAGTGTGAGGCTCGGCATAGAGAAAATAGAACCTAACCGCTTCCCCTTGCAACAGGTACCCTCGAATTATCAGTAGCAGATCAGGAAAATCTAATGTAGTGGCATCAAAAAGAATATTTTTAGCCGGGAACTCTAGCGCAATATTTTCGACCTCATTCGCTCTCCAGCTTCTCCCGTCAATGTGAATTTTATACTCCGAAGGGACATAGCTAACACTTAGTGTCTTAGTCGCAGCTCTAGTCGCTATCGACAGACAATGAGCTCCTCGATCATCCACGACCGCACCGACAAATGCCACATCGTATGATGCACTTTTGAAAACATCATCTGCACACACTGACACCCAACTAAAATTCATCATAATTAAAACAACTTATAGTTTATTCCGACCTCTGTCTCAGTCGACTCTTCCCATTTATCCACGTAATCTTTGAGAAGGGCCTTAAACTGCTCCCCAGAGCCAACATATAAAGTATTAACCTCGCTGGCAGAGAGTGAAAGCTTGCGTTTCTTTCTATAACTTATTCCAAAATAGGGAGCAAAAATCGGATTCGGAACATAATCATTTTGCATTATATCATAATCACTTTTATTTTTAGTATCAGATGTCTCATACAATACAGACCACATAAGCCCGTCCTTAATTAGTGAAACCACCTCACTATCTAACGCAACTCGCTGGCTATCGTTAATGGAAAAGTGATTTATCTCGGGCTCGCTCTGACTAGGTCGTCGCTGAGCAGATTCAAATATACTACCGAGACGCATAATCATACTGTGTAGCTTTTTCCCGCTTGCCCCTGCTCGCTCTACCTCATCAAGCAATTTGCTACTCACCGCAAATGCCGCTGACGCTTGAGTTTTTGACGTTATGACCAGAGTTGATGAGTCTGACATCTCACCATTAGCATTTGCCTCTAGTAAGGTCTTATGACAAAGTTCTTGAAAATACCGCAAGTTAGGTTTTGAAAGCCCACAAAACCTCCCGAATCCGGCATACAAAAGACAGTCTTTTTGTGGGAGACCTTTATACAAATAGAGCAACGACCCAAACAACGTATTCTCAACCCAGCCACCTTCTTTACAAAAAAGACTTAACCCTCTAGTTTTATCACTTTTCGTTTTTTGTAATTCCTCCAGAATAACCGCAGTCGATGCTGAGTTGCGACTTAGGATGCTAGCGGATACAACAGAAACATCTGGAGTTACACCATCAAAGAATAGCTCTATAGGAACACCTTCATCCCCTCGCTTTACTAGAGCCTTTCTTATAGTAGTGACAATCCTATTTTTCAATGCTTTGTCTGAAACAGAAAGATTAGCCACATCTCGAACAGACAACTGAGGAAATATCTGCTTGGCTCGTCCCAAAACCGCAGCCTTGTAAGCATCTGTATTTCTGGCTTCAATATGCCCTGGATCAAACAAAGACTCTTTATTGAAATCGCCAAGTGACAGTTCATATCCTTCGTTCTGTAAACGCAGCAGCATCACCTCTGCAGCTAGCAAATCAAAGCCTTGATCACTTCGACCCAACTCTAGTTCAATGTTAATAGTTCTGTAGTCATGCGGCTCTATTAACTGCTCTTGCGTACTAGTCAAAAACTCGGAAATTGCGTGAGAGCGAACAGAAAAATTAATGCAATATTGATCATCTGGCTGCTTGACATAATCGTTAATAATTACTTGTTGCGCATCCTGAAGATTTTCAAACTCATCAACAAAAACCCTAAAAAAACATCCTTCAAGCCGGGGATCGCTTGAGGAAACAGCATTTATCAAGCTCTTAAATACGCTTTTGAAATTAAACATCACCGGCCGACTAAGAGAGGGATTTTGAACCCACAACTCAAACTCGGCGAGTTTCTCTTCTACAAACTCGCGGACATCATAAAAAGTTTCAACACCATTGCCTAAGTACCGCTTTGCGGCGACTGGAATCTTTGTGCTTCTCACATCCAACACACCCGACTCTAGCGAAGCACGGGAAATACTCAGCAAACTCTTTTCCAGCTCTCCCAAAACACACAGGGCAAAATAATAAGAAAAAACAATATCTGCATCATCATCCAACCAAGCACTTGTTAGCAATTTACAAAATCTGATGTCAGGCTTCCAGTAAAGACCTATAAACTTCAGCGACTGATCCGGAACACTGGCTCTATTTGCACTAAACACACTAGGATGACACAAATAACGCATTAACATGGTCTTTCCGCAACCACGTCCGCCTTCAATCTTCACTGCTTTTTTTTCTTTAAAAATACTTAACGATGAAAAAAAATGTGGAACAATGAACTGCCCCCAAACATCATCTGGTAATAATTCAGCTCTATTACGCAGAAAAGCATCAACAATATTTTTGTCCATTACTTAGCCCCGATTAATCAGCGGACACCATTGTCCTTTGGATGTCCAGTAGGCAGCCAGCGTATTGTTCGGTATAGTTCTATTGAAAGCTACTGTCAAATCCAGATCAAACTCAGATTGTTTTAAAACCACATCCTTTGACAATAATACTTCATTATAATAAAAATCTTTCACATCTTTAATAGTATTATACTCATCCCTACCCCACATCATGCCACCCGCCATTGATGCAAAAAAACCATGAGATGCGGATAAAATCTCTGCACAGTCAAAATCAATATAAGAACAATCTTTTGCAATTTTACTTACACCCGCTGAATGCGCCATAAATGAAAGCAAAATCACGTTACGAGTTACAGCCCATTGCTCTACACCATAATATTTAAAAAACTTTTCTGCTTGCTTTCCAGTACCTACAAAATCATCAACCAGCACCAACCACTCGACATGTTTCGGCAACTTAGCCACATCCTCTGGTCGAATCGTTATACCTTTGTTTATCAATCCATCTTCCCTGAAGTTCCTAAGCAGAGCCGCGCCGCTTTTACCAGGAGTTTTATCAAATCCACCATCCACAGAAACAAACCTGATTGGCAATTTATGGTTACCTTCCCGTAACCCTTTTAGAAAGTCATCTACGGTTACAGGCACTTTATATCCAGAACGCTGTAAAGCAGATGCTAACTGCATTTCTAGCATATGCCGCCTCATGCTTTTTAGCATGTCAGGAGATCTATATATGAATGCATCAAGAAGGTGTGCTGCTAGATAAAGCGCGCGTTGGCTTGAGAAATTGTTTAACCAGCCCTGCAGCTCATAGTGTTTTATTCCAGAAAGAATATTTTTACGGATAAGCGACTCAATTTTTTGCTTTGTATCACTGAAAAACCGCTCTTTCCCTGGGGGAATTTCGAATGACATTGCCTCTCCCTCTCTTGAGACACTTTTGAATGCAAGTCAGACCTATAGTAGACCTGCACTTAGAAAGCAAGAGCTTTTATCTAAACCGCAAAGCTTGATGCTCACAACGGGCAAGCCATTTATACATTACTGAGCGCCTTGCGCAGGATTTTTTTTCTGCACTTTTGGTTTGCGTTCGGGTAGATTCGGAATTTCGGGCTTCAATGCGGAACAAAATTTTTCGTAGGCCGCCCGGAGCGTCATTGACTTGTAAACATCTTCTTTAGAACTGAATATTTTATAATATTTGTTGAACCTTTTCTTATCGTTCGCATACACCCAAAGCCATTCAACTTCATAGCATACGCCACCTGAGTCATCTTTATTTTTCACAGATCGCTCAAGTAAGAACTTAAACACATAGTTATTAATTGATCGCACAAAGTTATCGACTATGAATGCGATTTTATCCACGTCCTCTGCCAACAATAAAATCGGCTTCTCTAGCGACTTAGTATGTGCCGCCAATCCGAGACGTATTGCATTCTTTGACCCTAATTTGCCGAATCGATGCACGCAACAGTGACGAAGCTCACAAACCTTCTTAAACTCTTGAGATGGGAGAATCAACGGGTTTGGGCGATTACCCTTCATCCCTATTAGTTCTTTGAGCGTTTCAAAAACATTATAAGGACTCGCCAGAGAAAAATCCTCTAGAAGAGCTTCTGGCAGAATTTCTTTTTTATGATGTAAAGCTGCCGCATACGATACGCTTTTTTCAGAGACAAGTGCCGATATATACTCATCACAGTGAATCAATTTTCGTATCAGCGCTCGAATATAACTTTCAGCGGCGGAAACATAGCCAAGTAAAATTAAATTACCCAGCACAGGACTATAGTCACTAGTAACCAACTTATTCAGCTGTTTAGTATTCGTTATAAATAGGTCAATGGGCGATAAATTATTATCACTATGGCCGACATCAAATTTACTACTCGTCTCAAATGGTGACGTTATGGCTTCTAGCTTACATAGTTCAAAAAATTCTTTTGACGCTATTTCTGTTGCACTTTCCGACGCGGTTGCCCCTTCTAGCAACACACCTCCTGCCTTTCTTCGCGGACTCATCGCTCATTCCTTCGGGTGCAAATCCATAACCATCACAACAGCCAGCCTAAGGCTCTCACGGTCACGACAAAAACTCATCAACGTAGAGGAGTACATTACTAATGATTTTATCGGCGGTTTTACGCCCGACCCTGCGTAGTTTCCTTAATTCAGTTCCAGGATCTTGCATAGAAAGAATATCCCCAACAGTTTTAGCCCCATCTAAACCAGTGATAACTTTACTTTGCCATGATGTGAGCCTTGGAAGATTCGACAATTCTAATGCCATACACTTATTAAATGTTGATTCATCAACAAGCAAACTACCACACTGATGGCAAAAGCGTTGCGTGTCAGTCAATCGGATAGCATTACACTTTCGACAAGGTGGTAACGTAAGCTGGAGCTTCTGAAGTAAATCTTCTCCAAGAAGAGTTTTGGAGGTCCGTCGAACAGGGTGCTTAACATTTTTTCGCCCTATGAAGTCAATCATATGTTGAGGGGAGAACCCATGTAAGCCTTGGCTGAATACGCGATTTCTTATCAATAGAGCCAAATGGGGAATATACCGCTCATATGACCTATCCTCTCCGTGAGAGACATTTGGGAGCTTTAGAAGTAGACCAACCTCGACAAGCAGGCTAATCATTCTATTGAATAGAGGGTTTTCCTCCTCCTCTATCCCGACAATAATCTGCTTTTGAATAGTTTTTTTAGCCGGCGAGTTAGCGTCTTTTATTAACTCAACGATCTTATTAAGCGTCGCCTCGCCTGTATCAATAATACTTTCCAACCGAGGCAACTTACTTACTAGAGACCTATACTCGCTCAACCGAACACTTGTATATTTTTCAATAAGCTTATTAAATTTCTGCTGTGAGCTTCGCGAACTGTCAGAATGATACTCTCGGAGCATCATCAAATAAGCTCGAGGTATTCCAAAAGCCGCATATTTTAGGAGTTGAGAAATATCATCCGGTATTTTCTCATACTCATTGAATCGTTTTTGTGCAATCGCACCCAACACTAAAGCGTAATTGTCTGCTTCAATTGAAAGCCAGGCATCAACACTTTCGGCTTCATGTGCCACGTGAAACTTCGGGCCGTACTCAGTAGTTCCTGGATACACCGATGCCTTGGGGGATATACGGGACGTTTTTAGTGTCCTAACAATATCAAAAAACTCGTAAAGATATTCGGGCGTTAAGGTTATTGCAGCATCATCAAGTAAAACAACTATCCGCTTTCTCTCTAGCCACTCCGTCAAAGAATGGAGCGCACTTGTTACTCCTGAAACACTTATTTTCTCTACTAGAAATTCCAAATCAGATGTGGGTGACAAGCTTTGCTCTAGCCGTTCAACAATGCTTTCTAGATCTTGCTTTGTTGCAAACAGAATTGAGCTCAAATCGAGTTCTTGATCATCCTCGATATCACATGCCACTTCATGAGCTGCAATAAGTATTTTGGCTAGCACCCAAGTATTAAAGAGTGCAATTGCGTTAGGCTTCGATTTTAGCAAGGGCTCGAGCCGAAAATACTTATTGAACGATACATAAATAGCTAAGGGTAACGACTCGTCCCCCTTACATTTAGTCCAAGCATAACGCATTAAATGCGTTTTTCCACAACCTCGGGGACCTACAATCAATTTAGTTCCCCGAGAAATCAGGGCGGCATAAATACTCTTGTAAAAATCGCCATCCTGCACAGTACACGCTAAAAGCTCATTCTCTTCGAGATAATCCGCACGCTCTTCTAAAAAAGACGTAAGCTCTTCAACTTCCACTTGTTGTTTTGCCATTATTTCAAATCCATTTTTAGATGAGCAAGTTGCCTCATGGACATTTGAGCTGCTGCAACACCATAGCTCAACTCAGATACTTTTAACTGCCCGTCTTTCGAACTCATATATTTGAATATTTTTTTTGAATATTTTTTATCAGACCGAATTATGAATAAACAATCACTAACAACTGCATACCCTGAGACTACGTTAGCTATTTTTTTAAAAAAATTCCGTCCTACACGCGCAATGAGTATATCTCCAGGGCGCGCTACTAAAAACTTAGTATGATCCAAACTCAAAAGTTCAACGCCACCCAAGAGTTCATATTTCGAATGTACGCCGCTTAAATCTGTGGTGTGAACAGTCGCGCACTCCAGATCTCTGACTTGTACGGAGGAGTGCTTTCCTCTCTTGATTTCCGCAATAGCTTGCAACTCAAGGCTACGAGATGAAGAGCTTGCCTTATATCGTTGCATCCGCGAGTGATAGCTATAGTCCAACCGATGAACACCTTCATCCGAGGAAATCGATATAGCCGGAGATAGCTTTCCGGTTTCCAGAATGGTACGAAGCTCTATTTCTTCACTTTTTCTTTCACAAGAAGTTTTATTAAAAATCAATATGTGCGTTTGAGCTTCAGTTCGCTTAAAAATTTTTCGAGGCAGTTGAATTATTTTTTTTACACAATGTTCTTTTAAAAGGAACTCTCTAAAACTTGAAAATTTTTCTGCAGTAAATATTCCATCTGGCAGTATAACACCTGCCTCACCACCATTTTTCAACATTCTTATCATCTGTGCCAGAAACAACACTTCGGATGAGCAAATTTTTGTAATCGAGGAGTATTTGCATATTCCAATCTGCTCAGAAACCTGCTGAAACTCATCCCGCCAATCAGGTTTTATATATGGTGGATTACATACTGCAAGGTCTATTGACCCCTCCTTCATCCCAAGCGTGCTTGGGAGGTTAAATAGCAATGCATCTCCGACTACATGATGCCTATTCTGATTTTCAGAATTAACAATCTGATGTCTGCTTTCAATATCAAGAGAGAATATTTTTGCATCATTCCAACGCTGAGAAGCAGCGAATGATAGACTGCCCAAACCACAGCCCAAATCCAATATATTTGTGGCTTTAGCAGTATCCATCAAGGACACTAGCAAACTACTTATGTCGTTTTCTGTATAATACCGACCCAGGCTATCTCTAGAAGTAAATGGAACTATATTCATACTTTTCTAACATCTCTAGAGTATTTTAACGATTACCGCTATTCGAAACATTGGTTAGACATTGCCTAGGTCGTCTCGCAGGCATTGTCTCATTACAGGAGACCGCCCTCTAAAGTCTGGGCACTCAATCGTCAGCGCCAGAAGGCAGGATACATCCTAACGTTACACTCATCGTCCAGCTGAAGGACTCTCCCCTTGAGGCTAATCATCCCACATCCCTCGCTCGACTAACAAAATATCTCCAATTCGAACCGACTGCTCGTCTGCCCAACGAACCTCATAAGATCAAACGAATATACGTACCCAGCAGGCTCGGATCCTCACACCTCAAGCCGTTCCCTGGCCCACAGCAGGCGGGAGACAGAGACCAGATTAAAACAGACGCACTCCTTAGCATGCTAAGGATATTTGAAATGATACTTTTCCCCTACGCCTCACGCGCGAACCTGCCTGAGGGCGGTCACGGGTAGCGGGCATGTGGCGCTATTCGTCAAAGAGGGCTGTGCACCGTGCGACGCACCGGCCCGTGAACTTCAGGCGGCCGGGACACCCTTCGACGTGTAAATGGTTGGCAGCCGGCAGGATGACGCGCGCGTCCTGAGTTGGGCGACGCACGTCGACATTGATCCGGGGAAAGTGCGCGCCCGCACGATCACCCTGAACCATGATGGAGGCCGCTGGCTATCTCTTGGTCTACCCAGTGAACTACCTGCTGCGGTTCGCGACGTTGATGGAGCATGGCAGCAGCAATGAAGGCGCCCTGGAGCCTCTGCCTTCAACCTCTAGCAAGAATGCGTTGTAATGGACCATTGATTGCCGCGAAAGAATCGACCACGCCATCCATGACGAAATCAAGCGCCCGACCATAGCCGTGATGCAAGCTCGCGATATCGAATCCTTGATCCTGCAGCTTCTGCAGGGAATCACCCACGGAATCGTGGGCGTCAGCAATTCGAAGATCGTTGGTAACGAAGAGCATTGCAACCCTTGGGTTCCTGGCATCCCACTCTTCAGGTTCCTGATCGCTCTTGAATGCATCCGTCGCCTCTTCATCTGCATCCAAGCGGTCCAAGATGTTCTGTAGCGTCTGCAGCAACTTCAAGCTAGCCCGGTCAGCAATTTGCTTTCGTGGGACACCGGCTGCTTGGAGAATTTGCTTAAGGATGCCATTGGGTAGTTTCTGCCAGATTTCATGAATGGATTTGCACCGAGCAAGGAATGCTTGCTGGCTCATCGCTAAGGGCGCGACCTGAGCAAGCTTTCCCAGCTGTGGGTAATGCAACCAACCATTGGCCTTTACTTCTCCGCGAGAGAATCCAATCAGATCTTCGGCCGACTTCTCTATGTCCAGGGCACCCGCGAGCTTGGACAGGTTTTCTCCCAAGGCCAGCAGTTGATCAAGTAGCCTGTCCACCTTGGAGACGATGTGCTCTTCGTTCAGATCAAGCTGAGCGACGATCCCTGAATCCAACGCATGCGTATAAGCATGCAGAATTTCTCGGCCGGGCTTGCCCTTGTACAGCTCACGCAACTGCACCTTGATCAGGTTGCGACCAACTCGCCCGCAGCCTGTGAAGGCCCACTGTCCCAGGTAGGAAGGATTGCAGCACCAGAAACCATGCAGATTGACCGGTGTAGTGGAGTAGAAGCTGTTCTGCTCATATCGCTCAAGAAATCTGTCGTCGAGATAGACGCTGGTCCCATCGATCAAGCTGTTGGCGCGGCCGTGCGTGACTGCGCCTACAACACCTGGCCAATGGAGACCCTCGGCACTCTGCCCCGGGGATAGCTCGCAGGAAACTGCTTCTACCGTCGCCCATACCTGGAGCAGCAAACCGTCACGGTCTTCACGAAGATCGCCCTCGAGCCAATCCCCCGGCTTTCCAAGCTCGACAAACGTACAGCCCTTCATCCAAGCGCGTAACTCCGGTCCGTCCAGAAGCATCGCCTTGTAGTAGAAGTGGCGGACACCGCGTCCGCCTCGTAGCCACAGGTACTTGCGCAAGTACTCATTGGACATGAACCATTGGATGTTCCGAGACGCCGTAAAGTGGTATTGGGCTGAAATCTCGCCCTCCGCAACGCCAAACTCCGGCAGTTCTAAATCATCGTATACCAAGCGCTGCTGTTCATTGCCCAGGCAACGAGGGGTGAGCCCCAGCGCCATCCATACCTTCTCTGCCAAGTGATAGGTATAGAACGCACCACTACCCCAGGAAGCGACGATATAGTCATTCCCGCTCACACTGGGTGCGAAGTCTCTTTCACTACCCTTACCACGCAGCACCGGGGTCGAATGTGCAACCTGCCCTTGGTCGCTGTGAAGGATGGGAATTGAGTTTTGGCCGTCGTCGGGAACGACAGCCATCAGCATATACACTGCCTCGCTGTTTGGTCCGTAGGGGTCATCTTCTGTGAAACAACTGACCTCCACCCGAAGCGCAGGATCGGTAGCGATTGGTTGTAGCAGCGAACGCAATCGCTCCGGCAGCAGATTGGCTGGAATGGGGAATGCTGCGAGATAGTCGATCATCTGTACGCGTCCTTGCTATGTCGAAGCCAACTCCATCGTCTCGCCAAGTTTCAACCAAAGCCAGAAGTGGAAGTAGGTGTAAGTCAATGTGCTTGAGCTCAAGTTGATCAGCCGTCAGGAGCTGCTCGCTCCACCCAGCATATTAACGATATCACCGCGTATTCAAGTAGCTGCAAATACTTCTCTACCCAATCTTGTATTGAGCGATTCCAATGCCCTTGCTACCCACCGGGCGCTGCCTGGCGTTGGTGGGCTGCCAAAGCTGGCGCGAAGCAGTGCCTAAGCTATCGCTAGCTCACAGCTACCTAGATCCAGGATATTCGTGAGAGTAAATGTGGGAGTATTCTTTCAGGCATGAAAAAGCCCAACCGGAAAAGATTGGGCTAAGTCATTGAAAAATATGGTCGGGACGGAGTGATTCGAACACTCGACCCCTGGCCCCCCCCATGCATGGGGGTAGCTGGATATTCAAAATTTGTCCACCAGCCATGCTTGCCGGACGAATAAAAAACCCGGCACGAGGCCGGGTTACCCACCATCTCCAAGACGCAGCCCCCAAATGAGAGGGATGGAGAGCTGACAAGAGAGTGCGGGGGCGGGATATTGCCAAATGGTGTCCTTCTGCGCAATAGAAGCCTCTTTCGCCCCCTCTCCAACACATCAGGTGACTTGTGAATTCCACGTATCCAGGAGAAGCCCGCGCCAGATGCACTCAAGCCAGCGGCGACATCCGTTGTCACCGCTCGAAGACAGCACCTCGGCTCGAGCCCAGGGCCCTGCAGACAATCCGCGCGGTAATTTCGAAATTATCCATGGTGAGCCCATCGATTGGCGAATGACCTTTTAGTCGCTCATGAGGTTTACACAGCGTCCGATAAAGCCTCCAGGCATCCACATCCGGAGACCGCGTTAATACCGTGAGCACCAACTTGTGCCGCAATGGATCAAGCTGCCAATCGGGAATGCGCTGACCACGATTCCCCAAGCTCAGAGACAGCAGGCGTCGAGCCTTAATATCGCGATTGATCTGATCGCGGGATTTGCCTGCCAGTCTCGCGAAGACCAGCAGCGGCAAGTTACTCGAAGCTTCAAACGTGGCCAACATTTCGGCCCGTTCACGCTGGATTTCAGACACGTGAGATTTGTGAGGTTTTTCAGTCCGTATTGGAGCGAGCACGACAGGCGATTGGTTGGGCCCAATGGGGTCTTTCTCGCTACTGACCAGCATCGTCGATGGGGCGGTCGCCGGTGCAAAGCTGCTGCTGTACAGAACAGCATTTCCCTTCGCGTTTTCCAGTAAGGGCAGCGAAGCTGCGCCCTCTAAACGAATGGTCAGGGGAGAACTTGCTGCTTTCGGTTTCCCCTGCCCCCAAAGGTCCAATCTATTCGCCCAATCCTGCATCATGGTCCGGCGCTGCTCGACGTATTCCGCGTGATTGTAGGCCGCACTCACCTTGTCCGGATCCGCATGAGAAAGCTGCGCGTCGACCCATACCTTGGGGTAGCCAATCTCATTAAGCGCCGTCGAAATCGTCGCCCTCATCCCATGACCGGTCAGTTGGTCGGCATACCCCATTCGACGCAACGCTCCATTCAAGGTGTTCTCGCTAATGCGCTTGCTTAGGTCGCTCCGGTGCGCGAACAAATAACGTTGCGCAGGGAGCACTTGGTCCAGCAAGTGACGCACTATCTCCAGCGCCTGGACCGACAATGGCACGATGTAAGGCGGTATGCTCGAAGTCTGCTTCCCCGCCTTGCGCATCCCCATCTGAAGCTGCTTTACCACTTCCGGCGGGATGATCCACAGCCGCCGCTCCAGATCAAACTGGTCGGGTGTCGCCAAGCGCAGCTCGCCGGTACGCACCCCCGTGAGCAACAACAAGCGAAGACCTAGTCGTGTTTGGATTGCGCCACCATAGCCACGAAGCGCAGCTAGCAACGCAGGTAGCTCGTTCATACGGAGAAAAGGATTGTGTGCGACAGGGGGTCTGGGAAGCGCTACCACATCAAGGTCCGATGCGGGATTCTGGTCAAGCCCTTCCACCTTCACCAGGGCGTATCGGAACAATTGCTTGAACCAGGTCCGACATTTTTCCGCTGTCGTTAACGCCTTGCGTTGTTCGATTCCGCTCAGTAAGTGCATCAAGTCGTGGCGATTGATGTCGTAGATGGACCGCCGGCCGAGCGTTGGCAGGACGTCTTTTTTGAAGATTCTCAAGATCTGCGAGAGGGTGCTCTGGCGCCCCTCCTTCAGGCTCAGCCTGCGGAACGCGACCCATTGATCAAACACCGCCTCTAAGGTGTGCTCTGCCGCATTACGCACAGAGCGACGTTGCTGTTTACGATGCTCATAAGGATTGATGCCTTGAGCAACCAAGGCACGCGCCTCATCACGGCGGCCACGCGCGTCTTTGAGACTGATCTGCGGGTAACTGCCCAGAGACATGCGCTTCTGCTTGCCTGCCCAGTAGTACCTGAAATACCAGATCTTTCCCCCACGGGCCGTCACATTGAGCGCAAGCCCATCCGTGTCGCCGAGAGAATAATCGTTGCCGGTAATTCTGGCTTGCCGAACGGTGGTATCCGAGAGTGCCATAGCGAGCTCCTGATCAGAGTCAGGGCCAGATGCTCATCTCGCTATCCAAGCTGATCCAGCAACAAACCGATTCAGTGCGCGTCCGAATTCAAGACTCTCATTCGGGACTCAATTCAGGACTTAAAAACACTGGATGGTGCTGGATTTCAGTGGTTCCCGCTGGAACGAAAAAAGGACCCGAAGGCCCTGATTTCAATCACTTACAGAATTCAGTGGAACTCTGCAGCGCAATATTTGGAGCGGGAAACGAGACTCGAACTCGCGACCCCGACCTTGGCAAGGTCGTGCTCTACCAACTGAGCTATTCCCGCGTCTTGGTGATGCGCATTCTATAGAATCCACATCCCCCGTCAACCCCTTGATTCAAAAAAGTTTATTTCTTTTCCACGTCCGTCTTCAGATGTGGCCAGGCAGCCCGCAAGTATTGGACCATGGACCACAACGTCAGGCCAGCAGACACCAGCAGCAAGGCGTAACCCATCAGGACCCAGAAGGTGAAGTCCGAAGGATTGGCCAGCAGGATCACCAGCGCCAGCATTTGCGCGGCGGTTTTCCATTTGCCCAGGTTCGACACCGCTACATGGGCACGGGCACCGAGTTCGGCCATCCACTCGCGCAGTGCCGAGACGACAATTTCGCGACCGATGATAACGGCGGCCGGTAGCGTGAGCCACAGGTTGCCATGCTCTTGCACCAGCAGTACCAGGGCAACGGCGACCATCAGCTTGTCTGCAACAGGATCGAGGAAGGCCCCGAACGGTGTGCTTTGTTCCAGACGACGGGCCAGATACCCGTCGAGCCAGTCGGTCGCGGCGGCAAATGCGAAGACCGAGGCGGACGCCAAATAGCTCCAGTGGTAAGGCAAATAAAACAGCAAAATAAAGATCGGGATGAGCAGGACGCGTAGAACGGTAATCAGATTAGGGATATTCATCGGCACAACTGGCTACGAGGTGAGTTGGGCATTCTACTCGCTGTGCAGATTTGCATAAATCAACTCTGCGAGCTTTTTGCTGATTCCGGGTGCTTTGGCGATCTCTTCGATGCTGGCACGAGACAGCTCCTGCAATCCACCAAAATGTTTCAACAAATCGCGTCGACGTGTAGGTCCCACGCCGGCAACGCCCTCAAGTGTAGACGTGCGGCGAGTTTTTCCACGACGTGCGCGGTGCCCGGTAATCGCGAAACGGTGGGCTTCATCGCGGATCTGCTGGATCAAATGCAGCGCGGGAGAATCTCCGCGCAAGGTGAATTCATGGGCCGCATCGTTGAGGTACAGGGTTTCGAAACCGGCCTTGCGCGTCGCGCCCTTGGCCACACCCAAAAGAATCAGGTCTGGCACAGCCAGTTCGTTAAGCACGTCACGGGCCATGGACAGCTGACCTTTACCGCCGTCGACCAGCAGGATGTCCGGCAACTTGCCCTCGCCGTCCTTCAATTTGCTGAAGCGTCGGGTCAGGGCCTGGTGCATCGCGGCATAGTCATCGCCCGGGGTAACGCCTTCAATGTTGTAGCGGCGGTAGTCGGACTTGATCGGGCCTTCCGGGCCGAACACCACACAGGAGGCCACGGTGGCCTCGCCGCTGGAATGGCTGATGTCGTAGCACTCAAGACGTTGCGGCGGCTCGTCCAGTTTCAGCACCTCGGCCAAGGCATCGAAACGTGCCGCAACGTGTTGTCGGTTAGCCAGACGTGCGCCCAGCGCTTGCTCGGCATTGGTGACCGCCAATTGCTGCCAGCGTGCTCGGGTGCCGCGCACTCGATGGCTGATGGTCAGTTCGCGACCGCGCAGCTCTTCGATGGCTGCGATCAGGGTCGGAAAGTCTTCGTGAACCACATTGACGATCAGCTCGCTCGGCAAGTCGCGCTCGGGACTGCTGATGAAGTATTGGCCGAGAAACGCGGCCATGACTTCGGAAACGTCTTCCTCGATACCCACCTGCGGAAAGAAGTTCTTGCTCCCCAACACCCGGCCACCGCGCACGCTGATCAAGTGCACGCAGGCGCCACCTGGATTGACGAACGCCGCAATCACATCGATATCGCCCGTCCCGCCTTCCATGCTCTGTTGGTCCTGGACCCGACGCAGCAATGAGATCTGGTCACGCAGTTCGGCGGCGCGCTCGAACTCGAGGTTAACCGCCGCCTCCTCCATGGCCGCAGACAACTCGTCCGCCAGGGCATTGCTGCGACCTTCAAGAAACATTACCGAGTGGCGTACATCTTCGGCATACACCTCGGGCTCCACCAGCCCCACACACGGCGCCTTGCAGCGCTTGATCTGGTATTGCAGACAAGGTCGAGCGCGGTTCTTGTAGAAGCTGTCTTCACACTGACGAACAAAAAAAGCCTTTTGCAGCAGACTCAGGCTTTCACGAATCGCCCCTGCGCTGGGATAAGGGCCGAAATATTTGCCCTTGGCCTTTTTCGCGCCCCGATGAATGCTCAAGCGTGGGAACTGGCCATCCGAGAGAAAGACGTAAGGGTAGGATTTGTCGTCGCGCAGCAGGATGTTGTACGGCGGACGCCATTCCTTGATCAGCGTCTGCTCAAGCAGCAAGGCTTCGGTTTCGTTGGCCGTGATGGTGGTTTCGACCTGGGCGATACGGCCCACCAGCGCGGCGGTCTTGGGGGCAAGACCGGCTTTGCGGAAGTAACTCGCCAAGCGCTTCTTGAGATTTTTGGCTTTGCCGACATAAAGCAGCCGCGCATCGCTGTCGAACATGCGATAGACGCCCGGCCGCCCACTGACCGTCGACAGAAAAGCACTTGGATCGAAGATTTCAGTCATTTTCAGAGGCTGGCATCAACCATGCCGTGACGAACCGCCAACAGCGTCAACTCGACATCGCTGCTGATCGAAAGCTTCTCGAAAATACGGTAACGGTAGGTATTCACTGTTTTTGGCGACAGGCACAGTTTGTCGGAAATGATCTGCACCTTTTGACAGCCGACAATCATCAACGCAATCTGGATTTCCCGCTCCGACAAGGCGTCGAAGGGCGAATCATTGGTTGGCTGGAACGACTTGATCGCCAGTTGCTGGGCAATTTGCGGGCTGATGTAGCGTTGCCCGGCAAACACCAGGCGAATGGCCTGGACCATTTCCGGCAATCCGGCGCCCTTGGTCAGGTAACCCGCGGCACCTGCCTGTAACAGCCGGGTAGGAAACGGATCTTCTTCGCACACGGTGACCGCGACGACTTTGATGTCTGGATGACTGCGCAATAATTTGCGCGTGGCTTCAAGACCGCCGATCCCGGGCATCTTGACGTCCATCAGCACCACATCGGGTTTCAACTCACGCGCTTTCAGCAGGGATTCCTCCCCTGACTCAGCCTGGCCGACTACTTGCAGGCCATCGATGTCAGCCAGCATTCGTGTAATGCCTGTACGAACGAGATCATGGTCATCGACTACTAGCACCCTAATCAAGCAGACACCTCGCGATTTGGTCTTATTGGGTTGTCGGACACCTTAGCAAAAAGCAACTGGCAGACCTAGCGGCAAGCCGCATATAAAAAGTGTCAATTCTTCTTGCGAGGCTTGCCGCCAGTGTGTTTCAGCGATGCAGTTCATTGATATCACGCTGCATTCTCAGGAAACACTGGTCTTGACCGACCACCTTGAGACCCTTTCTCTCGTAAAGCATTTTTGCCGGATTATTTTCAAAGACGGTCAGACGCAATGCCGGACGTCGTTCCTTGCACGCCATCGCGAATACCTGATCGATCGTCCAGGAGCCGGCGCCCTGCCCCTGGTACGCTGTTAATAAATGCAATTCGCGGATATACAAGGCACTAGCGTCGCGGCTCAGACTGACATACCCCATCAACGTGTCATCACGCACAATCAGCCAGTTTTCGCGTCCCTCCCAGGCGACATCAAAGGCCTCGTCCAGCCACAACAGCTCATGTTGAATGTAGTAGCGAAGCATATTTCGACAAGTCAGGTTACGAGCAAAGTCCAGATCCCGAGACGTTGCCGGACGCAATTCGAAACCCATTCAAGCCTCCGCCACAGCGACGATTTGCCCTTTCCAGCCATCAGCATTGCGACGAGCAACGACCATAAGATTCCCCGTACCCGGCGCCGCCACAATCAACGTCCCGTCCGCCGCCCAGATTGCACTGCGCCCTGCCGACTCCCAGCCACCCGTTGCGCCACCATGGTTGGCCATCAGAACCGCCATCGAGTGGGTACAAGCATAGCCCTGCAATAGTGCGGTATCCGGAGCGTAGCCGTTTTCTGTGACCAACACGCCCGCAGCGTAAAGATCAGCGCCCTGCCGTGCCGCGGTTGCCGCGTGGCTGGCGTGAGAAAAATCGGCGCATACCGCTAGCGCGACGGTGTCGCTACCGATCTTTAATGTCGAACCGCCCGTTCCCGGGGCAAATGCCACTTCCTCGCCTGGGTGCAGATGTTGCTTGCTGTAAACCCCAAGCGAACCATCGGCACCCAATACCAGTGCGCCGATCAATACCGGCGAATCGTTCGACAGACGAATCGGCATCCCAACGACACTGGTCACACCGACTTCCCGCGCGAAGTCGCGCAGCGGTTGCAGCACCCTGGCGTCTGGCGCTATGGCCAGCTCCGCCGCCAGGCCGCGTTCGTACCCGGTCAGCGACAGTTCCGGAAACACCAGCAATTGCACGCCTTGCTCTGCAGCAACCTGCATGAAGCGCCGATGCCAGGCCATATTGGCGGCAAGATCACCGGCGATGGAGATTGATTGAGCGGCGGCAATGGTCAGTGTCGTCATGGTTCGTCCTTGTCGTTGTGGTGATTGGGCGCAGCGCAAAGTGTGTCACAACCCCCGACGTACTCAAGCGATAGAAAAGCCCATGATCATCGATAGCATTTTCTGATTGAATCCGCGTACCGGCCTCTAGTAAGCTCGGCGCATTCATCGGAGACAGACCATGCTCAACGCCCTCTCACAGCTTCGTACCGCCAGCGCCCCGCGCTCGGTTGCGGCTGCCCGGGCGAATGACGTTTGTGCTTCGGTCAGCTTTTATTTTGGGTATTGGTTTAGCCACTGGCGCGCCTGATACCCACACGGCGCCCACTTTAAACGGGTCGCCACCAGAGAATTCTCAACCCCCGGTCGGCTCCCCGACCGGGGGTTTTGTTTTTTCAGCCCTGAACATTTTTAGCGTCAACCAGACAATTTGAGGATTCACGACATGAACTACACCACTTATTACCGTTACGACAGTTTTACCGCCTGGCGATTTACCAGCCTCCGCTCGGGACAGCCTGCCGCCTCCGATCGGTCACCCACAGGTGGCAAGCACACACACGCAGCCAATCCGGCCAATTGTCGAACACCCCAGTAGGGCCGAGCGCGCGGGAACGAACCCGCCGCCAGCCCAGGAAGCCCGAATATGAACTCGTCCGTCTCTGCTCTGCCGCTGTCCACCCTGAGCCCTGCCAATGAAGCGCTGACCTTGCGTCTGCCCAGTTCATTGCAACTCAAACAGCAATTACCCCTCAGCAATGCCCTGACCCGGCAAGTCGCCGACCACCGTGAGGCGGTTCGCGCGATCCTCAACGGTGAAGACTCCCGTCTGCTGGTCATCGTCGGTCCCTGCTCGATTCACGATCCCCGTTCAGCCCTCGAATACGCCGCCAACCTGGCCCGTCTGTCTGCGCAAGTCAGCGATGAAATGCTGCTGGTGATGCGCGCCTACGTCGAAAAACCCCGCACCACGATCGGCTGGAAAGGCCTGGCCTACGACCCGCATCTGGATGGCAGCGACGACATGGCGGGTGGCTTGACGCTGTCCCGCGAATTGATGCGCGAAATGCTCCAGCTGGGCTTGCCCGTTGCCACCGAACTGCTACAACCGATGGCCGCCGGCTACTTCGACGACCTGTTGAGCTGGGTCGCGATTGGCGCCCGTACCACCGAATCACAGATCCACAGGGAAATGGCCAGCGGCCTGAGCATGCCAGTAGGGTTCAAGAACGGTACCGATGGCGGTGTGGCTATCGCCAGCGACGCCATGCGCTCGGCCGCCCATCCGCATCGCCATTTCGGCGTCGATAGCCAAGGGCACCCTGCAATTATTCAGACACCGGGCAACCCCGACACCCACCTGGTACTGCGTGGAGGCCATCGCGGGCCGAACTACGACCGCGACAGCATCGCCCAAGTGCACAGCGATTTGACCAGACTCAAGATCCCGGCGCGGATCATGGTCGACTGCAGCCACGCGAACAGCGGTAAAGATCCAATGCGTCAGCCAGCCGTGTTCAACGACGTGCTTGAACAACGCCTGCAAGGTGATCGTTCGCTGGTCGGCATGATGATTGAGAGCCATCTGTTCGAAGGCTGCCAGCCATTGAGCCCGTCGCTGCGTTACGGGGTGTCGGTAACGGACGGCTGCCTTGGCTGGACCGGGACGGAACAACTGTTGCTGCAGGCAGCCGAGCGGCTTCGTACGCAGCGCCATACTCAACAGCCAAAGTGACCAATGCCCGCCTTCCGGTTTTCAATCGAAAACCGGAGGGCGGTCGACGTTAAAACCTGTTTACGAGTGCACTTGCACCAACGTGGCTTCGGACTGCTGGCTCACATCGTCGAGACGCTCGACCGAATAGGCTACTCGGACCGTCAAGTCCTGATGCTCGCGCCAAAACCTGTAGGGGACGATAAATACCAGCGGTTGACCGGCCATTTCCCTGGAGACTTCACGATCATCGCGATGATTGAAATGCTCTCCGTCACATTTCAGATAGACCAGTTCCCCCTCTTCAGCCTGAGCATTATCGATCACGACGGTGACACCATCGATCGCATCTTGCACATCCAGCCAACCCTCATCGGCTTCCAGCACGGTAGGTGGCAAAAGCGGTTCTCGTTCCAGCGCGCCGATCAACAGTGGTGCAAGCTCCGAGAAGCGTGACGCCTGCCCCTTCTGCTCGACGCAGTAGCCGATCGTAACGGCAGCCCCGAGATTGGATGCAATACAGTCAGGACTTACCCAGAACGACAGTTCACCACCCACTGCAAAGGATTCGACTTTCAATGTGTCATTGAAACTCGCTTGTGGCGTAGCACCTGCCCAGGACAGCAAGACCCGATCTCCAGGCGCCATCCGGGCATACGGTCTGATCGTCACGCGCGCCCCCTCCACGACTCGGTCCGGATCGAGCGTGCCGCCCACCGCATCGTTCACAATCACAGGCAGCAAATCTGGCCGGGCATCACCGACGCTCAGGTATAAACGCCCGGACTCCACAGGTTCACAAAAGCGCGCAGTGTAGAGGGCGTAATAAACCTCGAGTGACCCGCCGTCCAATGCGGTGATGTGCACGGCCGATACGCAAAAGACAATCGCCCTGCCCACCTGAGCTTCGCTGACAAACCGCGATACCTCATGCCGATACGCAACACCCTCTGAATCAATACCTGACCAGAACATGACCAGTTTGTCTCCGCAGGCCATGTCCGGGTAAGGCGCGACGGTGATAATCGCCTTATTGTCGGACGGATCGAGTGTGGCGTTATCCGCCTGATCCAGCTGTGGTGCCACCAGGCATTGCTCTACAACATTCAAGTTATCTGCTTCATAAGAAGTCATTTATACGCTCCAGTCCTTGGAATCAATGTCGCCTTGAGGTCGACATCGAACGAAGCCTATTGAAACCCGCGGTGCTGATTCGCGCTGCCGGACAATTGCGTCGTCTTGCACGGTAAAAGGACGTTTCAGCAGTAGGTCATTGCGAGGAAGCTCGCAGTCATCGTTAAAAAGATGTCCGGATATTCCGACCAAGACCTCATGCTCATTCGAGCTTTCGTACAATTTCTATTCCGTTTTCATCAGGTTACAGCGGCTTTTTCATACATCGCCGAGCAGGTGGTGTGCTTTAGAGTGCGCCCTTGAGCACACACCTGACCTACCGTGAAAAAAGGAATGTACATGCTACGGAATGCAACCACTCAGTATCCGATCCTGCTGGTCCATGGGCTCTTCGGCTTCGATCGCATCGGCAACCTTGAACTGTTCCATGACGTCAAACTGGCCCTGAGAAGTGCCGGTGCGAGGGTTTTCATCCCACACCTGTCAGCCACCCACAGTAATGAAACCCGCGGCGAACAACTGTTGGCGCAGATCGACCGGGTATTGCAAGGAACCGGTGCAAGCAAAGTCAACCTGATCGGTCACAGTCAGGGTGCACTGGCTGCACGGTATGCGGGGGCGCTGGCGCCGGAGGCTGTCGCTTCGGTGACATCGGTCAGCGGGCCGAACCATGGCTCGGAACTGGCCGACTTCCTGCGCAAGGCGCTGACGCCCGGGCGCCTGCCGGAACTGGTCGCCGGAGCGGTGGCCACCCTGTTCGCCGACTTCCTCTCATTGCTCAGTGGCAACCGGCACCTGCCGCAGAACGCCATCGCCGCGCTCAATGCACTGACCACCGAAGGCGTTGGCGCATTCAACGACAAGTACCCTCAAGGGTTACCGAAAACCTGGGGTGGCAAGGGTCGTGAAATGGTAAACGGCGTGCGCTACTATTCCTGGAGCGGCATCCTGCAGGGAAACATTCTCGATGAGGGGCTCCATGCACTCAATCCGCTGCACGGATTCCTGCGGGCCTTCTCCCACTATTTCACCACCGAAGCCGAACAGAATGACGGCATGGTCGGTCGATTCAGCGCCCATTTGGGGAAAGTGATCCGTTCGGACTATCCGCTGGATCATCTAGATAGCCTCGGCCAGACAACCGGTCAGGTCCGCAAGGGCATCGACCCGATCGCCCTGTACGTACAGCATGCCGAACGCTTGAGAAATGCCGGCCTTTAAGCAATGTCTTGATGCCATGCGATAGACGGAACTGATATCCACTGAATTGATATTCACGGAACTTTGAGAGAGAAATAGCCCACTGAATCCGGTAGGCTCCGCACTTTATTGAACATTGAATGGAGTATTTTCCCATGGCCAAAGCCACTGCCCGTCACATCCTGGTTTCCAGCGAAGAAAAGTGCAACGAACTCAAAGCCCAGATCGAAGCCGGTGCCGACTTCGCCGAAGTCGCTAAAGCCAACTCCAGCTGCCCGTCCAGCCGCCAGGGCGGTGACCTGGGTTCGTTCGGTCCAGGCCAGATGGTCAAGGAATTCGACACCGTGGTTTTCAGCGCACCGATCAACGTGGTCCAAGGCCCGGTCAAGACCCAGTTCGGTTATCACCTGCTGGAAGTGACCAGCCGTCAGGACTGATCAACCCTAGAGTTTGCTACATAACGGCCCGCCTTTTGGTGGGCCGTTGTGTTTTCGTTACGTGATACGGCTGGCGAGGGACGCGCCGCTAGCGTACAAATTGTGGTTATCGACCACCCGGCTCTAAGGCTGACAATGCGACTGGTTTTCCCCACTTTGTTGTTCACTGCCGTGGCCCTGTTATTGGGCGCCGCCGGTGTGAACGCTGCACCGCAACATGCGTTGACCGTGTACGGTGAACCGGCGAAGTATCCCGCTGGCTTCAGTCATTTCGCCTACACCAACCCGCAAGCGCCCAAGGGCGGCACGATGCGTCGCTCGGCGATGGAAATCGGCCATTTCGACCATATCCTGCCGTACATCGACAAAGGCACGGGTGTCACGCAGATCGACGGCTTGATTTACTCACCCCTGGCCCAGCGCTCGCTGGACGAGCCCTATACCGTTTATGGCCTGGTGGCCCAACAGATGGAGCGTTCCGACGACGGACTGTCGCTGCGTTTCTATCTGAATCCGAAGGCCCGTTTCGCCGACGGCAAGCCGATCACCGCCGAAGACGTGCGCTACACATTCGACCTGCTGATGACCCAGGGCAGCCTGCGCTATCGCACGCAATTCGCCGACGTCAAAGGCGTCGAAGTGGAGTCACCACTCACCGTTCGGTTCGACTTCAAGAGCAACGAAAACCGTACCCTGCCCCTGGACCTCGCGACCTTGCCGGTATTTCCCGAGCACTGGTGGAAAACCCGCGACTTCGCTAACGGCGGCGGTTACGAGCCGCCGCTGGGCAGCGGACCGTACCGCGTAAGCAAGGTCGACTCCGGGCGCAGCATCACCTTCGAGCGTAACGCCGACTGGTGGGGCAAGGATTTACCGGTCAGCCGCGGCCTCTACAACTTCGATCATTTCAGCATCGAGTACTTCGGCGATACCGACGTTGCCCGTCAGGTTCTGCGTGGCGGCGCCTACGATTACAACCGCGAATTCTCCGCCACCGCCTACTCCATCGGCTACGTCAGCCCGGCGCTGAGCGACGGTCGCCTGCAAAAGGCTCACCTGGCCAAAGAGGCACCGCAATCGGCCCAAGGCTTTGTGTTCAACCTGCAAAACCCGATGTTCCAGGACCGCCGCGTGCGCCAGGCCCTGGCCATGCTCTGGGATTTCGAGTGGAGCAACCGGCAGATGATGCGCGACCTGTACATCCGCCAGCAGAGCTACTTTTCCAATACCGACCTTGCAGCCCGGCAACTGCCCGACGCCGGTGAGCGGGCGATTCTCGAACCGCTGCGCGGGCAAATCCCCGACGAAGTCTTCACCCAGGTCTTCGAAGCACCGAAAACCGATGGCAGCGGCGTGATTCGCGACAAACAGTTGCAAGCCCTGGACTTACTCGAACAGGCGGGCTGGAAACCCGATGGCGATCAACTGGTCAATGCCCAAGGTCAACCGCTGAGCTTCACCTTCCTGATCAGCCAGAACGGCATGGATCGATTGCTGCTGCCTTATAAGCGCACCCTGAAACAAATCGGCATCGACCTGAATATTCGCCGCATCGACGCCTCCCAGTACGTAAACCGCCTGATGTCCCGGGACTACGACATGATCGTCACCGGCTACCCGGTCACCACTTCGCCGGGCAACGAGTTGTACAACTATTTTGGCTCGGTAGCGGCCAACGATCCCGGCTCCAACAACTACATGGTGCTGAAGAACCCCGCGGTCGATACGCTGGTCAACGGCCTGGTTCGCGCCACCACCAAGGCTGACATGCTGCGCTACGCCCATGCCCTGGACCGTGTCCTGCAATGGAACTTCTATTGGATTCCCAATTATTACCCGCCAGGCAGCTCGACCGTGTGGTGGAACCGCTTCGGCATTCCCTCTGTACAGGCGAGCAATGAGGAAGCCATCGAGAGTTGGTGGGAAGTGAGCTCCACTCCCTTGACCAACCAACAGATGACTGCCGAGCTCATCAAACGCGGCAAACCCGGAGGACCGCACTGATGTGGGCTTACGTACTGCGGCGCTTGCTGCTGATCATTCCGACGCTGGTGATCATTCTTCTGGTCAATTTCATTATCGTCCAGGCTGCACCGGGTGGCCCGGTGGAACAAGCCATCGCGCACCTGCAAGGCATCGGCGGAGCGAATGTCGGCGGCGGTTCCAGCGAAGCCCTGCAGGGCAGTTCGCGCGCCAGTCGCGGGCTCGATCCGCAGTTGATCAAGGAGATCGAAAAGCAATACGGCTTCGATAAGCCGGCACCGGAACGCCTGTGGCTGATGCTCAAGAGCTACGCCCACCTCGACTTCGGCAAGAGCTTTTTCCGCGGCGCCACCGTCACCGACCTGATTCTGGAAAAAATGCCGGTGACCATTTCCCTCGGACTCTGGGCCACGTTGATCACCTACCTGGTGTCGATCCCTCTGGGCATCCGCAAGGCCGTGCACCATGGCAGCCATTTCGATATCTGGAGCAGCACCGCGATCATCATCGGTTACGCCATGCCGGCGTTCCTGTTCGCGATGTTCCTGATCGTGGTCTTCGCCGGCGGCACGTCGTTGAACTGGTTCCCGGTACGCGGCCTGGTCTCGGACAATTTCGAGTCACTGTCGACCCTGGGTAAAATCACCGATTATTTCTGGCACCTGGTGCTACCGGTGACGGCGCTGGTGGTCGGCGGTTTCGCGACCCTGACCATCCTCACCAAGAACTCCTTCCTCAATGAAATCACTCGCCAGTACGTAGTCACCGCCCGGGCCAAGGGCTTGAGCGAACGCCGGGTGCTTTACGGCCATGTGTTTCGCAACGCCATGCTGCTGGTGGTGTCGGGAATTCCGCAGGCCTTCATCAGCGTCTTTTTCGCCGGCTCGCTGCTGATCGAAGTGATTTTTTCCCTCGATGGCCTGGGGCGCATGAGTTACGAAGCCGCGGTATCACGGGACTATCCTGTGGTATTCGGTTCGCTGTTCATCTTCACCTTGTTCGGCTTGCTGATAAAAATCATCGGTGACCTTTGCTACACCCTGGTCGACCCGCGTATCGACTTCGCCGCGAGGAACGCCTGATGTTCAAGCTCTCGCCGCTGGGCCGTCGCCGTTTCGACCGTTTCAAGAAAAACCGCCGGGGATGGTGGTCGCTGTGGTTGTTTATCGGCCTGTTCCTGCTGACCCTGGGCGGCGAGCTGATCGCCAACGACAAACCGCTGATGGTCAGTTATCAGGGCTCGCTGTACTTCCCGGCCTTCAAACGCCATACCGAGCAGGAGTTCGGTGGGCAACTGCCATTTCAGGCCGACTACCGCAGCGATTACGTGCAGAAGCTGATTCACAAGGACGGCGGCTGGATGCTGTTTGCGCCGATCCCTTTCAGCGACGACACGCCCAATTACGACCTCAATCAACCCGCACCAAGCCCGCCGTCAAAGGTCAACTGGCTGGGCACCGACGATCAGGCCCGCGACGTGTTGGCCCGGGTGATTTTCGGGGCGCGGGTGTCGATTCTGTTCGCGCTGGCGCTGACCTTTATCAGCGCGTTGATCGGCATCGCCGCCGGTGCCCTGCAAGGCTATTACGGCGGCTGGGTCGACCTGATCGGCCAGCGCTTGCAGGAAGTCTGGTCGGGGCTGCCGGTGCTGTACCTGTTGATCATTCTGTCGGGCTTCGTTGAGCCGAATTTCTGGTGGCTGTTGGGGATCATGGCGCTGTTTTCCTGGCTGGCCCTGGTGGACGTGGTGCGCGCCGAGTTCCTGCGCGGGCGCAACCTGGAATACGTCAAGGCCGCCCGCGCATTGGGCCTGACCGATCGCAAGGTGATCGTGCGGCACATTCTGCCCAACGCGATGAATGCCACCCTGAGTTATCTGCCGTTCATTTTGACCGGGGCGATATCCACGCTCACGGCGCTGGATTTTCTCGGCTTCGGCATGCCCGCCGGTAGTGCGTCCCTGGGCGAATTGATCGGTCAAGGCAAGCAGAACCTGCAAGCACCGTGGCTGGGGCTGACGGCGTTTTTCACCCTGGCGCTGATTCTTTCTTTATTGGTGTTCATTGGCGAGGCGTTGCGTGATGCCTTTGATCCACGATCCTGATCCCCGATCATGAGACGGACTGTTGATATGAGTGACAACCTGATCGAAATCCGTGACCTCAACGTGGCCTTCAGCGGCCAGACCGTGGTGCGCAACCTGTGCCTGGACATCCGCCCCGGCGAATGCCTGGCGCTGGTCGGTGAGTCGGGTTGCGGCAAGTCGGTGACCGCCCACTCGATTCTGCAACTGCTGCCCGAGACCGGCACTGAAACCACCGGCAGCATTCGCTATCGCGGCCAGGAATTGATCGGCGCCGACGCCAACGTCTTGCGCGAACTGCGCGGCAACCGGATCGCGATAATCTTCCAGGAGCCGATGACCTCCCTCAATCCGCTGCACAGCATCGAAAAGCAGATCGGCGAAACCCTGTTGCTGCACAGAGGGCTGGGTGGCAAAGCGGCGCAAGCGCGGATTATTGAGTTGCTGCAACTGGTTGGCATCCAAAAACCCGAAGAGCGCCTCAAGGCCTACCCGCACCAACTGTCCGGCGGCCAGCGGCAACGGGTGATGATCGCCATGGCCCTGGCCTGCGAACCGGAATTGCTGATCGCCGACGAGCCAACCACCGCGCTGGATGTGACGGTGCAGCGCAAGATCCTGCGGCTGCTCAAATCCCTGCAAGAGCAACTCGGCATGTCGCTGCTGCTGATCAGCCACGACCTCAATCTGGTGCGCAGCATGGCCCAGCGGGTGTGCGTGATGCACGCCGGGGAAATCGTCGAGCAGGCACCTTGCGAAACGCTGTTCACCGAGCCGAAACACCCTTACAGCTGCGTGCTGCTGAACGCCGAGCCGGAAGGTGAAGCCCTGCCCCGGGACGAGCGTGAAAACGTGCTGGAAGTGGAGAATCTGCAAGTGCAGTTCACCCTCAGTGGCGGGCTGTTCCAGCGTAAGACTTACCTGCGCGCGGTGGACGGCATCAGCCTGAACGTTCAGCGCGGCAAGACCCTGGGCATCGTCGGTGAGTCCGGTTCAGGCAAGTCCACGCTTGGTCAGGCGATCCTGCGCTTGCTTGATTCCGAAGGCAGCATTCGCTTTCAGGGGCAGGCGCTGGATGGCCTGACGCAAAAGCAGCTGCGGCCATGGCGCAAGAAGATGCAGGTGGTGTTCCAGGATCCCTTCGGCAGCCTCAGCCCGCGAATGTCCGTGGCGCAGATCATCAGTGAAGGCCTTGAGGTTCACAGCCAGTCCACCCCGGACGAATGCGAAGCCCAGGTGATCCGGGTGCTGGAAGAAGTCGGCCTCGACCCGCAAAGCCGTCATCGCTACCCGCACGAATTCTCTGGCGGCCAACGCCAGCGCATCGCCATTGCCCGCGCACTGGTGCTGAAACCGGCGCTGATCCTGCTCGACGAACCGACCTCGGCGCTGGATCGCACGGTGCAAAAACAAGTGGTCGCCCTGCTCCGCCAGCTTCAGGAGAAACATGGCCTGACCTACCTGTTCATCAGCCACGACCTGGCGGTGGTGCGCGCCCTGGCCCACGACATGATCGTGATCAAGGACGGCAAAGTAGTGGAAAGCGGCGCGAGCCATGATGTGTTCGAGTCGCCGCAGCATCCGTATACCAAAGAGCTGTTGGCGGCGGCGCATCCGGGGTTGGCATAATCCCGTACGCCGATGAACCGCGTCGCGGCCATCGCGGGCAAGCCCGGCTCCCACAGGTTTTATGTCGTGCCCACATTCAGCGGCAACCCCAAATCCTGTGGGAGCGGGCTTGCCCGCGATTGGACCAGCACAGGCAATACTTAATCAGGATCAGCCCCATGAACACCACCGAAAGCCTCAAGGACTACCAGCGCGTTCGCTCCCTGGCGATCCGCTCGCTGTTCGAGATCATCGAGCAATCGAGCGAGGGCACGGTGATTGTCGACCGCGACGCAAACATCGTCTGGATGAATGAGCGTTATGCCCGGCGTTTCGGTCTCGAATCGGCCGCAGGTGCGATCGGCAGGGCCTGCGAAAGCGTGATCCCCGGCAGCCTGTTACGCGAGGTGGTGCGCACCGGACGACCCATCCTGCTGGACATGCAGGACACCCCCAAGGAACCGTTGGTGGTGATGCGCCTGCCGATTCACGACGATGCCGGCGCAGTGATCGGCGCCATCGGTTTTGCCCTGTTCGATGAATTGCGCAGCCTGTCGCCGATGCTCAAGCGCTACCTGAGCATGCAGGAAGAACTGGCCTCCACTCGCTCGCTGCTGCGGGCGCGGCAGACCAAGTACAACTTCGCCCATTTCATCGGCACCAGCGCCGCCAGCCTGGAGGTCAAACGCCGCGCCCGGCGCAGCGCCAGTGCCGAGTCACCGGTGTTGTTGCTCGGCGAAACCGGCACCGGCAAGGAACTGCTGGCCCAGGCGATCCACGGCGCTTCTCCTCGGGCACACAAAGCGTTCGTCAGCATCAACAGCGCGGCGATTCCCGAATCGCTGCTGGAAGCCGAGTTCTTTGGCACCGCCCCCGGCGCGTTCACCGGTGCTGATCGCAAGGGCCGCACCGGCAAGTTGCAAATCGCTCAGGGCGGCACGCTGTTTCTCGATGAGATCGGCGACATGCCGCTGCCCCTGCAAAGCAAGTTGCTGCGAGTGTTGCAGGAAAAGGAATTCGAGCCGGTGGGCTCCAACGAAGTGATCCAGAGCGATGTGCGAGTGATCGCGGCCACCTCCACCGATCTGGAAGCGGCGATCAAACGCGGCGAGTTTCGTGCCGACTTGTATTACCGCCTCAACGTGCTGCCGATTCAGGTTCCGCCCCTGCGTGATCGCCTCGACGACCTGCCGGCCCTCAGCGAAGCGATTCTCGAGGAGCTGCGCAGTCAGCACGAACTGAACCCCGAAGCCTTGGATTTGTTGGGTCAACACGCCTGGCCAGGGAACATTCGTGAACTGCGCAACGTCCTGGAGCGTGCGGCGTTGCTCAGTGATGATTTGATGCTGAACGCGACGGATATCCGCGCGGCGATTGGCAGTTTTACCCCGGTGGAGCGTGTGGTGCCCCTAGTCATCGAGCCGGTTGCCCATGAAACCTTCAGTGAGGCTCGCGAACGGTTTGATCGGCAGTTGATTGAATCCGCCCTCGCGCAATGCGGCGGGAAGGTTATCGAAGCGGCGGCTCGGTTGGGGCTGGGGCGGTCGACGTTGTACAAGAAGATGGTGGCGTTGGGGATTGCGGAGTCTCCATAAAGAGACATTGATCTCCATTGGTAGATGGATTTTCAGGATCAAAAGATCGAAGCCTTCGGCAGCTCCTACATAGGACTTCCGCATTTCCCTGTAGGCGCTGCCGAAGGCTGCGATCTTTTAAGGCCCTCCGCCCCGTCTCAATATGGAGACAAATATTTTTCACAACACTGATAAAAAACATAATCTCTATATATTTCAATAACTTATATAGATGGCACGAAACTCGCTAAAGCCCTCTCCTACAAAAGCCTCACCCTACAAAAATAACAATCCAGGAGACACACCATGAGTGTGATCATTGCCTTGGCAGCTCTTACGCTGCTGATGGTGGCTGCTTACCGTGGCTACAGCGTTATCCTCTTTGCCCCGATCGCCGCCCTCGGCGCCGTCCTGCTCACCGACCCTTCCGCCGTTGCCCCAGTCTTCACCGGGGTGTTCATGGAAAAAATGGTCGGCTTCGTCAAACTGTATTTCCCGGTGTTCCTGCTCGGTGCCGTATTCGGCAAGCTGATCGAGTTGTCGGGTTTCTCCCGCTCCATTGTCGCAGCGGCAATTCGCTTGCTTGGCACTCGCCAGGCGATGCTGGTGATCGTGCTGGTCTGCGCCCTGCTCACTTACGGCGGCGTGTCGCTGTTTGTGGTGGTGTTTGCGGTCTACCCGTTTGCCGCCGAGATGTTCCGCCAGAGCAATATTCCCAAACGCCTGATCCCGGCGACCATCGCCCTCGGCGCGTTCTCGTTCACCATGGACGCCCTGCCCGGCACTCCTCAGATCCAGAACATCATCCCTAGCACCTTCTTCAACACCACCGCTTGGGCGGCACCGTGGCTGGGTGTGATCGGCACGATTTTCGTGTTCTGCGCCGGCATGCTGTTCCTTCAGCGCCAGCGCAACAAGGCCCAGCGCACGGGTGAAGGTTATGGTTCAGAGCTGCGCAATGAACCGGAAACCGCGCCGGACATCAAGCTGCCCAACCCGTGGATCGCGCTCTCGCCGCTGTTGATGGTGGGCCTGATGAACCTGCTGTTCACCCGCTGGATTCCGCTGTGGTACGGCAAGACTCACAGCCTCTCGTTGCCAGGCATGGCAGCACCGGTGACCACCGACATCGCCAAACTGACGGCGATCTGGGCGGTCCAGGCAGCCTTGCTGGTAGGCATCGTCATGGTGCTGGTGTTCGCCTTTCAGACGATTCGCGGCAAGTTGGCCGAAGGAAGTAAAAGTGCGGTCAGCGGCGCGCTGCTGGCGGCGATGAACACCGCGTCGGAATACGGTTTCGGCGCAGTGATCGCATCGCTACCGGGTTTTCTGGTGCTGTCCGGCTGGCTCAAAAGCATTCCCAACCCGCTGGTCAACGAAGCGATTACCGTGACCCTGCTGGCCGGCATCACCGGTTCGGCGTCGGGCGGCATGAGCATCGCCCTGGCGGCGATGTCCGAGACGTTCATCAGTGCCGCCCACGCCGCCAATATTCCGCTGGAAGTGCTGCACCGGGTCGCCGCGATGGCCAGTGGCGGCATGGACACCCTGCCGCACAACGGCGCGGTGATTACTTTGTTGGCGGTCACCGGTTTGACCCACCGCGAGGCCTACAAAGACATTTTCTGTATTACGCTGATCAAGACACTCGCTGTTTTTTTGGTGATCGGTACTTTCTACGCCACTGGCATTGTGTGAGGTATTCATGACGACTCTTTCGGGCAAGACCGCACTGGTCACCGGTTCCACCAGCGGCATCGGTCTGGGAATCGCCCTGAGCCTGGCCAAGGCTGGCGCCAACCTGATCCTCAACGGTTTCGGCGATGCGTCCAGGGTGATTGCCGAAGTCGAACAATTCGGCGGCAAAGTCGGCCATCACCCCGCCGACGTCAGCAACCCGGCGCAGATCGCCGACATGATCGAGTACGCCGAGCGTGAGTTCGGTGGCGTGGATATCCTGGTCAACAACGCGGGCATCCAGCACGTGGCGTCGGTGGAAGATTTTCCGGTGGAGCGCTGGGACTCGATCATTGCGATCAACCTGTCGTCGGTGTTTCACAGCACCCGCTTGAGTTTGCCGGGGATGCGCACCAAGGGCTGGGGACGGATCATCAACATCGCTTCGGTGCATGGCCAAGTGGGTTCGGTGGGCAAGGCGGCGTACGTCGCGGCCAAGCATGGTGTGATCGGCCTGACCAAAGTGGTCGGTCTGGAAACCGCTACGACGAACGTCACCTGCAATGCCATTTGTCCGGGTTGGGTGCTGACGCCGCTGGTGCAGAAGCAGATCGATGATCGCGCCGCGACCGGGATCGACCCGCAGCAGGCGCAACATGATTTGCTGGCCGAGAAGCAGCCGTCGCTGGAATTCGTGACGCCGCCGCAGCTGGGTGAGTTGGTGCTGTTTTTATGCAGCGAGGCCGGTAGCCAGGTGCGTGGCGCCGCGTGGAATATTGATGGTGGGTGGTTGGCGCAGTAACCCGCCGCCAGACCCTGTGGAGAGGAAGGCTTGTCTGTGGCGAGGGGGCTTGCCCCCGTTCGGCTGCGGAGCAGTCGTAAAACCGGGCAATGTGGTGTAACTAAAGGCAAAAAGCGGGGTCGCTTCGCGACCCAACGGGGGCAAGCCCCCTCGCCACAGGCAAGCCTTCTCATCACAGAGCTCCCTCGCCACAGTAGACTGTGTACACATAAGAAAAAGAGGCCAAGCCATGTCCGACATCCTCTGGCAACCCGGCACCGAGCGCATCGGCAAGACCCGCATGGAGGCCTTCCGGCGCTTCGTCAATCAGCGACACATCCTTGAGATCGCCGACTACCCTGCCCTGCACCAATGGAGCATCGATCAGCGGGAAGCCTTCTGGCAGGCCATCGTCGATTTCTTCGACATTCGTTTTCACGATCAGCCAGACGCTGTGCTGATAGAGGGCACGCAAATGCCCAGCGCCCAGTGGTTCCCCGGCGCCACGCTGAACTTCGCCGAGCACCTGCTGCGCCGTCGCGACGACGCCGTGGCGGTAGTGGCCATCGGTGAAAACGGCCAACGGGAAAAACTGACCTGGGCCGAACTGGCGAGCCACGTCGCCGGTTTTCAAAACGGCCTGAAAGCTGCCGGTGTCGGTATTGGCGACCGCGTGGCCGCGTGCATGCCGAACACCTGGCAAACCCTGGTGGCGATGCTTGCCACCACCAGTCTGGGCGCGATCTGGTCTTGTTCATCACCCGACTTCGGTACCCACGGGGTGATCGACCGCTTCGGCCAGATCGAGCCGAAAATGCTGATCACCTGCGCTGGTTACCGCTACGCCGGCAAAGAGATCGACCAGACCGCCAAGGTCAACGAAATCCTCGGGCAACTGCCGTCCTTGCAGCAGTTGATCGTTGTGCCTTACGCACGACCCCAGGCACGCATCGAAGACTTCCACAGCCAGGCCAACGTGACGCTCTGGGACGATTTCTACGACCCGGGCGGCGAGCCGCAATTCGTTCCCGTGCCTTTCGCTCATCCGCTGTACATCCTCTATTCCAGCGGCACTACCGGCGTGCCGAAGTGCATTGTTCACAGCACCGGCGGCGTGCTGCTGCAACATGTCAAAGAACATGGCCTGCACACCGATCTCGGCCCCGGCGACCGCTTGTTCTATTACACAACGTGCGGCTGGATGATGTGGAACTGGCTGGTCTCGGCCCTGGCAGTCGACAGCGCCGTGGTGCTTTACGACGGCTCGCCGTTTCATCCAGGCCCGGAGCGCTTGATCGATCTGATCGACGACGAACGCATCAACGTCTTCGGCACCAGCCCCAAGTTCCTCACCGCGCTGGAAAGCAACGGCGTGAAGCCGTGCGAAAGTCATGATCTGAGCAGCCTGAAAACCGTGCTGTCCACCGGTTCCGCGCTGTCCCCGCAAAGCTTCGATTACGTCTATCGCGCGTTCAAGTCCGACCTGTGCCTGTCCTCGATGTCCGGCGGCACCGACATCGTTTCGTGCTTCGTGATCGGCAATCCGGTGCTGCCGGTACGCCGTGGCGAAATGCAGTGCAAGAGCCTGGGCATGGCGGTCGAAGTCTGGAACGACGCCGGGCAGCCGGTGATTGGGGAAAAAGGCGAACTGGTGTGCACCCGACATTTTCCGGCGATGCCCATCGGTTTGTGGCATGACCCAGACGGGGAGAAGCTGCGAAAATCCTATTTCAGCCTGTTCCCCGGCGTCTGGGCCCAAGGCGACTACGCCGAGCAACTGCCTCACGGCGGCATGCTGATCCACGGCCGCTCCGACGCGGTGCTCAACCCCGGCGGCGTCCGCATCGGCACGGCGGAAATCTATCGTCAGGTGGAGAAAGTCCCGCAGGTGCTGGACAGCGTCGCCATCGGCCAGCAATGGCAGGATGACGTGCGAGTGGTGCTGTTCGTGAAGTTGCGCGACGGTGTCGAGCTGGACGAAGCGCTGCAACAACAGATTCGCCAGGTCATCCGCGCCAACACCACGCCACGGCATGTACCAGCGAAGATTGTCGCGGTCACCGACATTCCGCGCACGATCAGCGGCAAGGTGGTCGAGCTGGCGGTGAGGAATGTGGTGCACGGCGAGAAGGTAAAAAACACCGATGCGCTGGCCAATCCCGAAGCGCTGGAGCAGTTTCGCGAGCGCCCCGAATTGAACGACTGAAATGCCCCCCCCCGTAGGAGCTGCCGAAGGCTGCGATCTTTTGATCTTTAGCGATTCATCTGACGCCAAAGTCAAAAGATCGCAGCCTTCGGCAGCTCCTACGGGGGTAGACGTCAATCCATCAGCCCCCATTCTCCCGGCGGTGTATGAGGCCCGGGCGTAGCCTCAGCGTGCATTTTCAGGCGCAGGCGCAAGTTGTTCACCGAGTCCGCATGTTTCAGCGCCTCTGCCTCATCAATTGCGCCCTCGGCAAACAGCTCGAACAGCGCCCCATCAAACGTCTGCATCCCCGCCTCTGACGACTTCTCCATAATCCCCTTGAGCTCGGAAAGCTCATTGCGCCGGATCAGGTCGCCGATGGTCGGCGTTCCCAGCATGATCTCCACCGCCGCCCGGCGCTGCCCATCGCGGGTCCGCACCAACCGCTGGGAAACAAAGGCCTTGAGGTTATTGCCCAGGTCATGGAGCAGTTGCGTCCGGCGCTCTTCGGGAAAGAAGTTGATCACGCGGTCTAGCGCCTGATTGGCGTTGTGCGCATGCAAAGTGGAAATTACCAGATGACCGGTATCGGCAAACGCCAGTGCATGCTCCATAGTCTCGCGGTCGCGAATTTCGCCGATCAGCACCACATCCGGCGCCTGGCGCAGGGTGTTTTTCAACGCTGCATGAAAACTGCGAGTGTCTACGCCGACCTCACGCTGGTTGATGATCGACTTCTTGTGCCGATGGATAAACTCGACCGGGTCTTCGATGGTGATGATATGGCCGCTGCTGTGGCGATTGCGGTAATCGATCAGTGCCGCCAGCGAGGTCGACTTGCCCGAGCCAGTCGAACCGACGAACAATATCAGCCCTTGTTTGAGCATCACGGTTTCGAGCAGCACCGGTGGCAACTTGAGGTCTTCGAAGCGTGGAATGTCGAGTTTGATGTTGCGCGCCACGATAGACACATCGTTGCGTTGCTTGAAGATATTGAGCCGAAAGCGCCCGACGCCGACCAGGGAAAGCGCCAGGTTCATCTCCAGTTCGCGATCGAACTCCAGGCGCTGTTCAGCGTCCATGATGGACGCCGCGATGGCCGCGATTTCTCCGGGCTTGAATGGTTGCTCGGCCAAGGGTTTGAGCACACCGTCAAATCGCGCGCTGGGTGGCGCGCCCGTGGACAGGTAAAGATCGGAGCCATTGCGGCTGGCCAGAATTTGCAACAGTGCATCGATTTCCATGGCAAAAAGCACCCGCGAAGCATTCAATTGAAAAAATGACCCGAAACGGGTCATCCAGCGTCTACCGCCATGCAAGGATAGTAGACGCCGCCACACCGACTGACGCGCAGGACATTGTAATGAACGCACCACCGACCGCCAGCGACGCCCAGGCCTTGATTGCTCGACTGGACTGGACAAACAACCCGCTGGGCGCCGCCGATCACTGGCCGCAGAGCCTGCGCACCGCCGTGGACATTGTGATTCACTCGCCCATGCCGATGCTGTTGCTGTGGGGCCCGCAGCTTACGCAGATCTACAACGACGGCTTCGCCTTCCTCGCCGGCAGCAAGCACCCACACGCTTTCGGACAACCGACGCACCAGATCTGGCCAGAACTGAAAGACTTCACCGACCCGATTTACAGCGCCGTCCTACAGGGCCAGGTGCGGACCTACAGCGAACAGCGCTTTACCTTGCAGCGCGACGGGCGAGATTCCGACTTCTGGCTGGATTTGACCTACAGCCCCATTCGCAATGAAAGCGCCGAGGTCGCCGGGATTCTGGTCACGGCCATCGAAACCAACGAACGCCGGCGCATCGCCCTGGAACTCGAGCAACGCTCCGCCGCCAGTCTCAAGGCCCAGCACGAAACCGAGCAGCGTCTGCAACTGGCGCTGGCCGCCACCGATGCCGTCGGCACCTGGGACTGGGACATCGGCGAAGACCGCTTCATCGCCGACGCCCATTTCGCTCAGTTGCATGGCGTCGACCCGACCATGGCCAGCCAGTTGCCCATCAGCGAATACCTCCACGGCGTGCATCCGGAAGATCGCGCGATGATTGCCCGCAGCATCAAGCACTGCATCACCCATGGCAGCGAGTACGCCGAGGAATATCGCTTGCTGCAAGCCGACGGCCAATTGCGCTGGGTGTTTGCCCGAGGCCGCTGCTACAAGGATCATCATGGTCGGCCGATCCGTTTCCTCGGCGCCGCGCTGGACCTCACTGAACGCAAGCACATCGAACAAGCCCTTCGCCAGAGCCAGACCGAGCTGCAACTGATCATTAACGCCATGCCGATCCTGATCAGTTACGTCGACAGCGAGGAGCGCTTTCGCCTCAACAATGCCGCCTATCTGGAATGGTACGGCCTGACGCCCCAAGAGCTTTATGGTCGCACCATCCATGAAGTGTTGGGCGACGAAGCCTATGCCCTGCGTGCCGAATACATCGCCGAGGCGCTGAAAGGCAAGGCTTGCAGTTTCAGCATCAGCGCCGCGCACCGCGACGGCAGCACCCGTCAGGCCTTGATGAACTACCTGCCCCGTCATGGCGCGGACGGCGCGGTCAATGGTTTTTACATCTTCGTGATCGACGAAACCGAGCGCAAACAGACCGAAGAAGCCCTGCGCAACCTCAACGAAACCCTTGAAGAACGCGTCAGCGCCCGCACTCAACAACTGGCCGAAGCCAACCAGCGGCTGCAAAACGAGATGTTCGAGCGCGAGCGCGCCGAAGACGCTCTGCGGCATGCGCAGAAAATGGAAGCGGTGGGACAACTCACCGGCGGCATCGCCCATGACTTCAACAACATGCTCACCGGGATCATCGGCAGCCTCGATTTGATGCAGCGCTACATCGCCGACGGGCGTGCCGCCGAGATCGGTCGTTTTACCGAAGCCGCGGTATCCTCGGCTCACCGCGCCGCCGCCCTGACCCATCGGTTGCTGGCGTTCTCACGGCGTCAGTCGCTGGATCGCAAGCCGCTCAATGCCAACCAGCTGGTGCATTCCCTGGAAGATTTGTTCCGCCGGACCAAGGGCGACCATATCGAGCTCAAAATGCAGCTGGCCAATGAAGTCTGGCCGGTCAGTACTGATGTCAGCCAACTGGAAAACGCCCTGCTCAACCTCGTCATCAATGCCCGGGATGCGATGCCCGAAGGTGGCGAGCTGCTGATCGAAACCGCCAACGTTCACCTCGACGGTAGCGACATCACTCCCCTGGAACCGGTCAGGGCCGGGGATTACCTGATGATTGCCGTCAGCGACAACGGCGCCGGCATGACCCCGTCAGTGTTGGCCAAGGCCTTCGACCCGTTCTTCACCACCAAACCCATCGGCCAGGGCACCGGCCTTGGACTGTCAATGATCTATGGCTTCGCCCAGCAGTCGGGCGGGCACGTCAGCCTTCACAGCCTGCCGGGCCAGGGCACCTGCGTTCGCCTGTATTTGCCACGGCTGCACGTCGCGGTGCCGGAGCACACTCTGGAACCGCTCAACGGCGAAACACCGGCAGCGGTTGCCGGTGAAACCGTGGTGTTGGTAGAAGACGATCCGGCGGTGCGCATGCTGGTGCTCGATCTCCTCAATGAGTTGGGTTATCACGCCCATGAAGCCGAAGACGCGAAGGCCGCCCTGCCCTTGCTGGAGTCCGACCTGCGGGTCGATCTGTTGGTGACCGATGTCGGGCTGCCGGGCATGAACGGTCGGCAACTGGCGGAAATCGCGCGTCAGCATCGCCCGGACCTGAAGGTGCTGTTCATGACCGGTTATGCGGAGAAAGCCGCCGAACGCCAGGGTTTCCTGGAGGAAGGCATGGACATGGTGGCCAAACCCTTTTCCATTGACCTGCTGGCCAACAAGATTCGCACGATGATCGGCCAAACGGACTGAGTTAAGGCATAATCGCGCGCCCCACGCTGGCACCAACATAGCCACCACCGTTGCAAGGTACTGCCAATGAAAGCCCAAGCCCGCCATATCCTGGTGAAAACCTCGGAAGAAGCCGAGCAGCTCAAACAACGCATCGCCAAGGGCGAAGCCTTCGATGTGCTGGCCAAGAAATACTCCACGTGCCCGTCCGGCAAACGCGGCGGCGACCTGGGCGAAGTACGGCCCGGGCAGATGGTCGGCGCGATCGATGCGGTGATCTTCAAAAAACCGCTGCGGGTGGTGCATGGGCCGATCAAGAGCAAGTTTGGTTATCACCTGGTGCAGGTGTTTTACCGGGATTGATCGATTGGCTTCAGTGCCTCATCGCGGGCAAGCCCGCTCCCACAGGGTGCGGTAATGTGACTGCAATCGTGGGTAACTCACAAATCCCTGTGGGAGCGGGCTTGCCCGCGATCCGGTTGCGCAGCAAGCGGCCATCCACCGCTTATCTCGGGATCAGTGCCCCAGGCACCTGAATCACCCGACTCGCCAACCGATGCCCGGCCTCGGCAGCCTCAACCGGGCTACCGCCCTTAAGTCGACACGCCAAATACGCCGCACTGAACGAATCCCCCGCCGCCGTGGTGTCCACCACCCGCTCGACCACCTGCGCCGGCACTTCGAACGACTCACCGTCACAGCGAATCAGACACGCCTCCGCGCCGCGCTTGAGCACCACTTCAGGCGTGCCCATCTGCTCGTAAGCGGTAAACACCGCCGCGCAATTGGAAAAGTGGAACAGCGCCTGCTCGTCGTCAACCGTCAGCAACGCCAGGTCGATATAGGGCAGAACGCTGCGATAAGCCGCCCGTGCCTCTTCAATCGACGCCCACAAGCGTGGCCGGTAGTTGTTGTCGAACACAATCCGCGCATCCCGCTGCCGGGCTTCGATCAGGGTTTCCAGAAGTTTTTCCCGCCCCTGCACACCGAGCACCGCCAGGGTGATGCCACTGAAATACAACACGTCGTAATCCGGCAGCGCCGCCAGAATCGGCTCGGCGGCCGGGGTGGTGAAGCAATCGCGCACCGCCGCTTCGTTGCGCCAGTAGAGAAAACGCCGCTCGCCCGCCGCATCGGTCTGGATGCAATACAGGCCGGGCAAGCGACCGGGCAAACGCTGGACCATGTCCAGGCCAATGTTTTCGCTGGCCCAGCTCTGGCACATCGCGTCGCTGAAACTGTCGTCGCCCAGGGCGGTGACGTAATCCACCGTGCCGCCATCGCCCAGCTCACGGGCCAGGTAGACCGCAGTGTTCAGGGTATCGCCGCCGAAGCTTTGTTGCAGAGTGCCGTCGGCGCGCTGCTGCAATTCGATCATGCACTCGCCAATCAGGGCGATGCGCGGGATGTTGGGGCCTAGGGGGCTGATATTGTTCATGGTTGTGGGGGCTCTGGTATTGCGATGTTGTTTGGTAGGCCGTCATCGCGGGCAAGCCGCTCCCACAGGGATTTGTGAATTGCCACAAATTGCAACCACACCAAAAAACCTGTGGGAGCGGGCTTGCCCGCGATGGCCGCACCTCGGTCTGGAAACCTTAAAAACAGGTTTCCATGGTTTCGATGACATTCAGTTGCTCATCCACCAAACACCCAATGCGCCACTTGTCGAACGTCAGGCACGGGTGCGAAGTACCAAACGAGATGATATCGCCCACCCGTAACTCAACCCCCGGCGCCACGGTCATGAACGCGTGCTGGTCCATCACTGCCGTCACCTTGCAGGCACTCACATCATCGCCGGTCGCCGGCACCACACCGGCCTTGTAACGCAGCAACGGCACCGGTAAACCGGCGTCATAGGCGACGTCGCGTTTGCCCAGGGCGATCACCGCAAAACCCGGTTCCGGCAACGACTGCACATGCGCCCAGACTTCCAGCGCCGGGCGCAAACCTTCGTGCAGGTCGCTGCGACGGTCGAGCACGCAGCATTGCGCCTCTTTGTAGATGCCATGGTCGTGGGCCACGTAACTGCCGGGGCGCAGCACGCTGAGGAAACGCCCGCTGGCATTCTGCGCTTCGAACGATTCGGCGATCAGGTCGTACCAGGCCGAACCCGACGCCGTGATGATCGGTTTGGCAATGGCGAACGCACCGCTGTCCTGCAACTGCACCGCCAGACGCACCAGTGAATCGGCGAACTCACGGATGCCGCTCACCGCGTGATCGCCGTGAATCACCCCTTCGTAGCCCTCGATGCCGGTCAACGCCAGCGCCGGTTGAGCCGCGATCGCCTCGGCCAGCGCCAGCACTTCGGCTTCGGTGCGACAACCGCAACGACCGCCGACCACGCCGTACTCAATCATCACGTTCAGCCGCACACCGCGCGAAGCGAAATACGCGCCGAGGTCCGCAACGTTATCCGGATGATCGACCATGCAATAGAAATCGAAGGTCGGGTCTGCCAACAGATCAGCGATCAGCGCCATGTTCGGCGTACCGACCAATTGGTTGGCCATCAGCACCCGATGCACGCCATGGGCGTAGGCCGCGCGGGTTTGCGTGGCACTGGCCAGGGTGATGCCCCAGGCACCGGCGTCCAGTTGGCGACGAAACAGCGCCGGGGTCATGCTGGTTTTACCGTGCGGCGCCAGTTCCGCGCCGCTGTTGCTGACGAAGTCCTGCATCCAGCGAATGTTGTGTTCCAGCGCTTCGCGGTGCAGCACCAGCGCAGGCAGGCTGACGTCGCGCACAAGATTGGCGCCTGTGTGGGCAAAGCCCTTTTCCACGGCGGCAGTATTTTTGGCAGAAGACATGGTCGAACTCCTCACATTCGCGGCCGCAGGCAGCCGCTGTTATTCGTTGATACGCCGGGCGAGGCTGTTGGCGCTGTCGATCAGCACCCGACGATAGTCGTTGTAATTGTTCTTTGCATCGGCCCGTGGGGCGACGATGCACAGGGTCGCGATGGCCACGCCGTTCGGGTCTTTGACCGGGGCGGCGAAACAATGGGTAAAGGTGTCGGCGACGCTATCGAAGGAAAAGAACCCATCGATACCGGCCTGGCGAATTTCCTCGAGAAACCGCTCCAGCGGCAGGTGTTCACCGCCGGGCAGGATGAAGTCGTCGGGGTCGATCAAATCGACGATCTGCTGATCGCTCAGATGCGCCAGCAACAGGCGCCCGGAAGCGGTCCAGGGAATCGGCGCGTTCTCGCCGATGTCCGAGGAAATGCGAAAATGCCGCCCGCCCTCTTTCATCAACGCCACGGTGTACTTGCGCCCGTTGAGCAGGCACATCTGCGCGGTTTCACGGGTCTGGCTGACGATCTCTTGCAAGGCAAGATCGGCCTCGCGGGTCAGGTCGAAATGGCGCAAATGCGCCTGACCGAGGAAGTACAGCTGACGACCGAGGTAAACGTGACCGTCCTTGCCCACAGGTTCAAGAATGCGCCGTTCCAACAAGGAGGCGACCAGTTCATAGACCGTGGATTTCGGGCTGCCGATGCCGCTGGCGATTTCATTCGGGCGCAGGGGCTGGCCGATTTCCTTGAGGAATTCGAGAATGTCGAACGCCCGGTCCAGACCGCGAGCCCGGCGCTTGATGGTGTCTTCGGTCATTTCAGTGTTCCCATTAATGTGCCGGGAGTTTAACCAGAGTGCTGCGGCGACTGTTAGGCCGCCTTCGCGGGCAAGCCACGCTCCCACAGGGTTCTATGTGCCGCCACAGATTGCAGACACACCTTCCATCCCTGTGGGAGCGGGCTTGCCCGCGATGGGCGCGCCTCGGTTCAGGCCTTTTTCTTGTACGCGATGCAGTCAATCTCAACCTTGCAATCGACCATCATGCTCGCCTGTACACAGGCCCTCGCCGGCGCGTGTTCGCTTTTGAAGTACTCGGAAAACACTTTATTGAAACTCCAGAAATCCCGCGGGTCTTCCAGCCACACGCCAGTACGGACTACGTCTTCCAGACCGTAACCGGCCTCTTCCAGAATCGCGATCAGATTTTTCATGGTCTGGTGAGTCTGCTCGACAATGCCGCCCACGATAATTTCACCATCCAGCGCCGGCACCTGGCCGGACACGTGCAGCCAGCCATCGGCTTCGACGGCGCGGGCGAAAGGACGGGGCTGGCCGCCACCGGCGGTGCTGCCGGTGCCGTAACGAGTAATGCTCATGGGTGTTTCTCCTAATTGCAAAGTGAATGCTTAAAAACGGGTGTTCTTGAGAAATTCCGCCAGACGTGGCGACTGCGGGCGTTCGAACAGTTCCTTGGGTGGCCCCTGCTCTTCGATCCGCCCCTGATTCATGAACACGATCTTGTCTGAGACCTCAAAGGCAAAGCGCATTTCGTGGGTCACCAACAACATGGTCATGCCGTCTTCGGCCAGGCCCTTGATCACGTTCAGCACTTCGCCGACCAGTTCCGGGTCGAGGGCCGAGGTGACTTCATCGAACAGCATCAGGCTCGGGTTCATCGCAATCGCTCGGGCAATCGCCACGCGCTGTTGCTGGCCGCCGGACAACTGACCGGGGTAATGGTCGCGACGTTCCAGCAGGCCAACCCGCTCCAGCCATTTTTCCGCCAGCGCCACGGCTTCATCCTTGTGCAGCTTTTTGACCTTGAGCAATCCGAGGGTGACGTTCTGCAACGCGGTGAGGTGGGGGAACAGATTGAATTGCTGAAACGCCATGCCGGTCATCGCTCGATGGCGGGCGATGACTTTTTCCGGGTGCCGCACGCGCTTGCCGTTGACCTCGTGATAGCCGATGGATTCGCCATCGAGCAGAATCTGCCCGCCCTGGAACTCTTCGAGCATGTTCACGCAGCGCAGCAACGTGGTCTTGCCTGAGCCGCTGGAGCCGATCAGCGTGACCACGTTGCCGCGCTGCATGGTCAAGTCGACGCCTTTGAGCACTTCGAGCTGGCCGTATTGTTTGTGCAGGCCGCGGATGTCCAGCAGCGCTTGATTCTGTGTCGAAACTTGAGCTTGTGTCATGGCAAGGCCACCCGCTTTTCAATGTGCCGGCCGAGTAATTCGATGGCGTAATTGATGATGAAAAAGAGCAAACCGGCGAACAGGTAAAACTCCAGGGTCATGAACGTCCGGGCGATGATCTGCTGGGTGCTGAGCAGCAATTCGGCCACGCCGATCACCGACAACAGCGTCGAAGCCTTGACGATCTCGGTGGACGAGTTGACCCAGGTCGGCAAGATCTGCCGCAACGCCTGGGGCAACAACACGTAGCCCAGTGCCTGGTAAAACGTCAGGCCGATGGCCTTGCTCGCTTCCATCTGGCCACTGGGCAGCGCCTGCAATGCACCGCGCACAATCTCGGCGACGTGGGAGCCGCAAAACAGCGTCAGCCCCAGGGTGCCGGCGCCGAATGCGCTGATTTGCCAGCCCAATGCCGGCGCCATGTAGAAGCAGGCCAACACCAATACAAACACTGGCGTGCCGCGAATGATGTCGACGTAAAACCGGAACGGCGCGCGCATCCAGAACGTGCCATAGGTGAGCACCAGACCTGCAACGACGCCGACCAGCGTGCCCAGCAAAATCGCCAGCGCCGAGCACTGCACACTGGTCAGAAAGCCCTGCCACAGGACGTCCCGCGCCACCCATAACTCATGCAACCAGCTGGGAGATTCGTACATGGGGGGCCTCCTATCGGCGAATCGCCAGACGCTGCTCGAGGTAACGCAGCATCATGGCAATGAGGTAACAGGCCGCAACATAGAGCGCTGTGGTCACCAGCCAGGTTTCAATCACCCGGTAGCTCTCGACATTGATCTTGCGCGCGTAATAGGTCAGCTCCGGCACGGCAATCGCCGCCGCCAGCGAGGTGTCCTTGAACAGCGAAATGAAGTTGTTCGACAGGGCCGGCAGCACGTTGCGCAGCATCACCGGCACGGTGATGTACGCCTTGACTTGCCACTCACCGAGCCCGATGGCCAGGCCGGCTTCACGTAGCCCCTTGGGAATGCTCAACAACCCGCCGCGGAACACTTCGGTCAGGTACGCCCCGGCATACAGCGACAGGGTGATGATGAACGACGGGATCTTGTCCAGACGAATGCCAAGGCTCGGCAACGCGAAGTAGATCAACAGAATCAACACCAGAATCGGCGTATTACGGATTACCGTCACATACACCGACGCCAGCCCCCGCAATGCGCGATGCTTTGACAGCAAAGCAAACGCCATCAGCAGGCCGATCACGCAGCCGATGGCGATCGACACCAGCGCCAGTTCAAGGCCCAGACCGAGCCCCGCCAGCAAGGTGTCGAAGTCGCGCCAGACGGCGGCAAAATTCAACTGATAGTTCATGGTCAGCAGTACCTTGAACGGGGCGATTTAAAACCGCCCCGCTCTCACGGGATCATTTGTATTCGACGGGGAAACCAATCGTAGGTGTCGGAAGGTCTACACCGAACCACTGCTTGAACGATGCCGCGTAAGTCGGGAACTCAACGCCGGTCATGGCTTCATGCAGGACGGTGTTGACGAAGTTCAGCCAGTCCTGATCGCCGCGTTTGACGGCGCACGAATAAGTTTGCGGGCTCCAGGCATAGGCCGGGCTGCGATAGCGACCAGCGTTCTGCACCATCAGGTACTTCACCGACGACTGATCGGTGGCCGCCGCATCGGCACGACCGGAGTTCACCGCCTGATACATCAAATCCACGCTGTCGTACTGATCGACCTTGGCCTTGGGCAGCGCCTGATGCACCAGTTCTTCGGCGTACACGTTCTGCAACACCGCCACGATCACACCGTCACCGGCGGCCTTCAGGTCGTCGATTTCCTTGTACTTGCTGTTGGCCGGCAACAACAGGCCCACGCCTTCGCGGTAGTACGGCAGGGTGAACGCCACTTGCTGGGCGCGGCTGGCGGTCACGGTGATGAACTGGCAACTCATGTCGACCTTGTCGGTCAGCAGATTCGGAATTCGCGCATCGGACGACTGCACCACGAACTCGACCTTGCTCGGGTCATTGAACAACCCTTTGGCCACCATCCGCGCGATATCAATATCAAAACCCTGCAACTTGCCATCCGCTCCCTGGAAGTGCCACGGCGCATTGGTACTGCCCGTGCCCACGATCAACTTCCCACGGGCCAGCACGCTGTCGAGCTTGCTGTCTGCCGCTTGGGCGACACCCATGACAGCGGCCGAAGCCGCGAACAGAAAAACACACGCTTTAAACAACGAAGGTCGGCGATGCATGGCAAGCACTCCAGGGTCATGTTTATTCCGCTATACCGGAAGAAGGTATGTAACAACGGAATAGACAGCAGAAAGTGTGCCACAGGTTATGAGTGGAATCTGGGGGGAATTGAAAAGTGTTTTGAATCAGATGGATGCGCGTTAGCGCGAAGAAGGCGTTACGAAACGCACAAATAAGAGAACGCTACCGTGGGACACAACGCTCGAGTACTTGCACCACATGTGAAGCCATAGCGATTCAAAATGAAGCAGAGCCCTACCTGTAATTTCTGACAGTAGACCCACCTGCTCGCCTCCTTTAACGTCAACAGGCCTTCGATTGTCTTTGAAAAGGAGATTTCAATGAGCTCGATGACCACCCACACGACCATGGCAGCGGTCTACCGCAAGGCGCTGAAAACCTGGCGCCCGGTGATACTGTATTTCGGCAATAAAAACTGTTACGCCTGCGAAATGGCCGAGCCGGTTTTCCGTGCTATTGCCGAGAAGTACAAAGATCACGCGCACATCTATGTGCTGAGTACGAGCGAATCTCCTCGGCATCCAGATGTCACCGGTACACCCACTGTGCTGTTTTACAAGGAAGGGAAATTACTGAAGAAGCTCAAGGGGATTGGAACCCGGGAAACCCTGGAAGAAAACTTCAAAAAGCACATCCGCAAGCTCAGGCCCAAACAGATTGCCCACAAACCGCGCCACGACTTGCCGTGGTTGCAGAGAACCTTCAGCACTTTATGCACCGCGCCTCGGGCACGGGAGCTGTTGAATGTACGGTTGATGAGTCATGTTTGAGTCGTCTGGGCGATCGCCTTCGCGAGCAAGCCCTAATGCCGGTGACACGCAACCTCTGTGGGAGCGGGCTTGCTCGCGAAGACGGCGGCACAATCAACATTGATGTCGCCTGACACACCGCTTTCGCGAGCAAGCCCGCTCCCACAGGTTCCGCTCCTTGCCGGGTTGTTTATCGTCCGGCAAAGCGCAACCGCGACAACATGCGCAAATCGCCCTCGAGGTAATAGTCATCGGTCCAGCTGTCATCCGCCGCCAACGGCCGGACCTGCTTGAGTTGCAGTTTCTTTGCAAAGTAGCGGAACCGGTAATGCTCATAAAACCGCAGCAGTTCCAGGCCGTAGCGATCGGCCAAGTCGGTGTCGCCACGGATGATCAGGTAGTTCTCGTCATTACCGTTGCTGGCCGCGGCGCTGAGGTTGTGGCTGCCGCTGATGATGGTCGGTGTGTCGGTGGTGAAGTCGACGACGATGGCTTTGGTGTGCACCAGCAGGTTGCCCTTCTGGCCTTTCATGTTTTCCTTGAGCCAGCCTTCCAGACCCGTATTGAGCAGCGCGGTGGCGGCAAATTGAGCGGTGCGGTCGGCATGGAAACCGGTGATGCTGCTGACGGTGTTTTGCAGGCCGTAACGCAAGATGTCGTCGTGGGGCTGGCCGAGCAAGGCGTTGAGTATCTCCTCCGGCAAGGTGAACGCAGTGACAAACAACAGGTCTTTTTTGGCCGACTCGATGATGTCGACGAACTCACGCAAATCGCCCTGGCCCGAGCGCGGTGAGAAGCCGGCGAACAGCGCCTGGTCCGGCTGCATCGGATTGTTTTCCGTGAGCCATTCCCGAGTCGCACCGACATCCGCCGGCGTGGCCCAGACTTGTTCAAAGGTTTGCAGATAACTGGCGCCGATCCGAGCATCGTCCAGCACATGCACAACATTGGCCTGACGATAAACGCCGTTGGCGGTGAAATTGGTGCTGCCGCAGAGTACCGCTTCGGGCTGATGCTGCCCCGCCGCGTCGAGCCGGCTCAGGACCATGAACTTGTTGTGAAAGATGTTGTGCGTGACCCGCCCGCGCTTGTTCGCCGCCGGGATTTTTTCCAGGCTGGCTTCGTTCAGCGCCGTGGTGTCTTCGTCTGGTTGGGCGTGGTACAGAACCCGAACCTTTACGCCGCGCTCAAACGCGGCGTTCACCGCATCGACGATCACCTTCAACTGATATTCGTAGATCGCGATGTCCAGCGCCCACTGGCCATCCTCGGCCCGTTCGATGAACCCCAGCAAGCGTGCGAGCAGGCCATTTTCCAGCCATTGCCGCGGAGCATCGGGCCAGGCTTCGATGGGCAGTTTCTTGTTGGCGCTGAGCAGCGCATCAAGGTCGGCGAATTTGCGCTGGAAGGCCTGACTCGCGGCCACCGCCCGGTTGAAGATGACGTTCTGGCCCGCTGGAAGGCCATTGTCGGTGGTGAGCGTCACTTCCAGAAACTCACCCAGCTGCGGCGCATCGGCAGTGCCGTAGGCCAGGTGAATCCGATAATGGATCGTCACGCCCGGATTGACCGCGTAATCGGCCCAGCGAAATTTCTGCAATGGCGCGGTATCGCTGGGGGTGGCGTGAAACTGGGGGAACGTATGAGCCTTGCCGGGGAAGGTCAGGCTATTGAACAGAAACAACCAGGGTTTGTTGCCTTGCTGTTTTTCGATGGCGAAACCCAGCAGACCTTTGCGACGAGGCTCGGCCAGATCGATCGCCAGCAACACGCCGTTGGTGCCTGCGTAGGCTTTGACGCGAAAATCGTCCTGATCGTTGCGGGCTAGAACGCGCATGGGTCACTCCTGTGAAGATCAAAAGATCGCAGCCTTCGGCAGCTCCTACATTGATTGTTGCACACCCATCATTCGCGGATGCACCCGCTATTCACCAATCATTTGCCGATGTACCCGCGTCCTGTAGGAGCTGCCGAAGGCTGCGATCTTTTCGGCTACAAATCATCGATATGCTGGTAATGCGTTTGCAGTTGATCCGCCAACACTTTAGCCCGTCCGAGGCGAATCGGTCCGCGCTCAATGTCGATCAGCAACCCCGGACACTCCAGCGCCGGCAACGTTGACCATTCCTTCACCCGTCCATCCGTCACCAGCAACAGCCGTTGCTGTTCTGCCGGAAAACGCTTTTGCCGTGCCGCTAGCCAGTGCCCTGCTTCACTCAGCGCCGCCAGCATCGGCGTTCCGCCACCGGCACCAAGCCCTTCGAGCCAGTCGCGCAAGCCAGCGGAAGCTTTCAAACCTTGCACCTGCCACTTCGGTACATGGCCGCTGGCGGTCAGCAAAGCCAAGCGCGCACGCTGTCGATAGGCATCGTCGAACAGTTGCGCCAGCAAGCCCTTGGCATCGCTCAACGCTTGATGACGACGGGTCGAGGCCGAGGCGTCGACGATCACCAGCCATAATTCATGAGGACTGCGGGTGCGCAGATGAAACAGCACATCGTCGCGTTGACGCGGTCGGCCATTGAGCAAGGTGCCGGGCCAATTGATCGATCCGCTCAGGGCTGCGTGACGCTTGCCCTGTTTACCGTGATCCAGCCGTCCTGCGCGGGGTCTGGCATTCGCCCCCGCGTCTGATCGAGGGCGAATGCCTAGGGCTTTTTTGGCCAGCTCGGCACTTCACGTCGAGCGCCGACCGGGAGCGCCTGGGCGGGTATTTCGCCCCACCGGCCCTGACCTTCGCTCGGGTTGGCGTTCTGATTGGAAGGCGGCGGTGCTGCGGGTGATTGGTGCGGCATCGGTGGCGAGTGTTCGCGACGACGATGGCGCAAGGCAAATTCAGCGACCGCGTCGATATCGTCCTCGCTGATCGCGGTCGCGCCCCGCCATGCCGCGTGGGCCCGTGCCGCGCGCAACCAGACCAGATCGGCTCGCAGGCCATCGACGCCGGCAGCAAAACAACGCTCGGTGATCTGCGCCAGCGCGGCATCGTCGAGGGGAATGCTCGCGAGTGCCGAGCGCGCCTTTTGGCAACGTTCGCGCAGAGCGTGTTGCTGGCTTTCCCATTCGGCGCAGAACCCTTGCGGGTCGCTGTCGAAATCCAGTCGGCGACGGATGATCTGACCGCGCTCGGCCGGTGCGGTGTGGCCACTGAGGGCGACGTTCAGGCCAAAGCGGTCGAGCAATTGCGGGCGCAATTCGCCCTCTTCCGGATTCATGGTGCCGATCAGCACAAACTTCGCCGAATGCCGATGGGAAATCCCGTCGCGCTCGATCAGGTTGGTGCCGCTGGCGGCCACGTCGAGCAGCAAGTCCACGAGGTGATCGGGCAGCAAATTGACTTCATCGACATACAACACGCCACCGTCGGCCTTGGCCAGTACGCCGGGGGAAAACTGTGCGCGACCTTCGCTCAAGGCCGCGTCGAGGTCGAGGGTGCCCACCAGCCGTTCTTCGGTGGCGCCTAGCGGCAAGGTGACGAATTGACCGCTGGCCAACAGGTCCGCCAGGCCTCGGGCCAGGGTGGATTTGGCCATGCCGCGCGGGCCCTCGATCAGCACGCCACCGATTTTCGGGTCGATGGCGGTCAGGTACAGCGCGAGCTTCAAGTCATCGGCGCCGACCACGGCGGAAAGCGGGAAATGGGGGGTGTCGGTCATTTTCAAATCTCAGTCATGGTCGGTGGCAGGCACACCTTGTACCTGTGGGAGCGTGGCTTGCCCGCGAAGGCGTCCGTTCAGTCGAAATCAAAGTTGATTGTGAGGGCCTCTTCGCGGGCAAGCCACGCTCCCACAGGTACAAGGTGTCACAGAGTTATCCGTCTTCTTCTATATCCAGCAACAAATTCTCCAGCGCCTCGCGGTACTCGCCCGGCTCTTTCCACATCCCTCGCTGCTGCGCTTCCAGCATGCGCTCGGTCATGTCGCGCAGGGCATGGGGATTGTGTTCGCGGACAAACTCCCGGGTCGCAGGATCGAGCAAATAGGCGTCCGCCAGCAACGCATATTGGTGATCGTCGATCAACTGCGTGGTGGCGTCGAACGCAAACAGGTTATCGACCGTCGCCGCCAGTTCGAACGCGCCTTTATAGCCATGACGCTTGACCCCGTCGATCCATTTCGGATTGGCCGCCCGGGAACGGATCACCCGGTTAAGCTCTTCCTTCAAGGTGCGGATCTTCGGCAAGTCCGGCTGACTGTGGTCGCCGTGATAACTGGCCGCCGCTTCACCGCTGAGGCTTTCGACAGCCGCCAGCATGCCACCCTGGAATTGGTAATAGTCGTTGGAATCGAGCAAGTCGTGTTCGCGGTTGTCCTGGTTTTGCAGCACTGCCTGCACCTGGCTCAGACGCTGGGCGAACTGTTCGCGGGCGGCGGTGCCTTCATCGGAGCCGCCGTAAGCGTAGCCGCCCCAGTTCAGGTAAACCTCGGCCAGGTCTTCGCGGCTTTGCCACAAGCGACCGTCGATGGCGCCCTGCACGCCCGCTCCGTAAGCCCCCGGTTTGGCCCCGAAGATGCGCCAGCCGGCCTGCCGCCGGGCCGCGTCTTCATCCAGACCGGATTCCAGCAGCGCTTGCCGCTCGGCGCGGACCTTGGCCGCCAACGGGTTGAGATCGTCTGGCTCATCCAGCGCGGCGACCGCTTGCACGGCGGCATCGAACAGGCGGATCAGGTTGGCAAAGGCATCGCGGAAAAATCCGGAGACGCGCAAGGTCACATCCACCCGCGGGCGGTCCAGCAGGCTCAACGGCAGAATTTCGAAGTCATCGACGCGCTGGCTGCCGGTCGCCCAGACCGGTCGCACGCCCATCAGCGCCATGGCCTGGGCGATGTCGTCGCCGCCGGTGCGCATGGTTGCGGTGCCCCAGACCGACAGGCCGAGCTGCCGCAGGTGATCGCCGTGGTCCTGTAAGTGCCGCTCAAGAATCAGATTTGCCGACTGAAAACCGATGCGCCACGCGGTGGTGGTCGGCAGGTTGCGCACGTCTACCGAATAGAAATTGCGCCCGGTGGGCAGCACGTCCAGCCGGCCGCGACTCGGCGCACCGCTCGGGCCGGCCGGGACGAATCGGCCGCTGAGAGCGTCGAGCAGACCGCGCATTTCCGCTGGGCCGCAGGCGTCCAGGCGTGGGGCAACCACTTCGCGCAGGCTCTCAAGGATGGCGCTGACGTCAGCCCACGCAAGACCCTGTGGGAGCGGGCTTGCCCGCGATAGCGGTGGGTCAGATAAATCAATGTCGACTGACACGCCGCCTTCGCGGGCAAGCCCGCTCCCACAGGGGGCGCGGTGGGCTTGAGATGGGTTCAGTGTCAGCAAGATCAGTTCAGCGGCAAATAGCTCCAGTCGCTCGCGGGTATCGCCCGCTGTGCGCCATAGCTCATCGCTGACCGACAACAGGGCATCCGGACGCAGCCCGACCCAAGGCTCAGCCAACGCACAATCCAATGGATCAAACCCCAACGCGAACGCCTTGGCCAGCGCCCGCAGCAAGCTCGATTGCGCCCCACGGCCATCGCCGCGAGGAATACGCAGCAAAGCCAGTAAGGTATCGATGCGCAACCGACCGACCGGCGACTCGCCAAACACGTGCAGGCCATCGCGGATCTGCGACTCCTTCAAATCGCACAGGTACGTGTCCAGACGCGGCAACCAGATCGCCGCATCGGCATCGCTGTCGAGCTTTTCGTCGAGCTGCAGTTCGCGGTCAATGTGCGTGTCGCGCACCAGTTGCAGGATGTCGCGCTGCAACTCTCGGGCGCGGCGCGGATCGAGCAATTGCGCTTCGTAATACTCGTCGGCCAACAATTCGAGATTACGCAGCGGACCGTAGGTTTCGGCGCGGGTCAGCGGCGGCATCAGGTGATCGATGATCACCGCCTGCGTACGGCGCTTGGCCTGGGCGCCCTCGCCCGGGTCGTTGACGATAAATGGATAGATGTTCGGCAGCGGTCCGAGCAATGCGTCCGGCCAGCAATTTTCCGACAGCCCGACGCCCTTGCCCGGCAGCCATTCGAGGTTGCCGTGTTTGCCGACGTGAATCACGCCGTGAGCGCCGTAGGTGTTGCGCAACCAGAAGTAGAAAGCGAGATAGCCGTGGGGCGGCACCAGGTCCGGGTCGTGATAGACAGCACTTGGATCGACTTGATAACCCCGGGCCGGTTGAATGCCGACGAAGGTCAGGCCGAAGCGCAGACCGGCAATCATCATTCGTCCGCCACGGAACATTGGATCGTTTTCGGGTGTGCCCCAACGTTCCAGTACGGCTTGGCGATTGGCCTCGGGCAGCGCGTTGAACATCAGGTTGTAGTCGTCCAGCCCGAGGCTTTGATGGCAGGGACGCTGGTCGAGGGTGTCGAGGTCGTTGCTGACGCCGCCGAGCAATTGCTGGATCAGCGCGGTACCGCTGTCCGGCAACTCGGCCGGCAGCGGATAACCTTCTTTATGAAGCGCACGCAGAATATTCAGCGCCGCGGCGGGAGTGTCGAGGCCGACACCATTGCCGATGCGCCCATCGCGAGTCGGGTAGTTGGCGAGGATCAGGGCGATGCGTTTTTCGCCGTTGGGCACTCGCGCCAGATCGATCCAGCGCCGAGCCAGTTCAGCGACAAAATCCATGCGCTCAGGTGCAGGCCGGTAGCAGACCACGTCGGATTGACTGCGCTCACTGCGCCAGGCCAGATCCTTGAAACTGATCGGCCGGCTGATGATCCGGCCGTCCAGTTCCGGCAGCGCGATGTGCATCGCCAGATCGCGAGGACCAAGGCCCTGCTCGCTGGCGCGCCAACCGGGTTCATTGTCCTGGGCGCAGATCGCCTGGATAACCGGGATATTGCGGCGAAACGGTCGCAAGTGCGGCGCTTCGGGACTGGACTGGGCGAAACCGGTGGTGTTGAGAATCACCCCCGCCTCGACTTCATCCAGCAAGTCCTCAACCACCGTCAGGCAGCCGGGCTCTTTCAGACTGGCCAGCGCAATCGGCAACGGATTCAACCCCGCCGCTTGCAAACGCTGGCAGAAAATATCGATGAAACCGGTGTTCGCCGCCTGCAAATGCGAGCGGTAAAACAGCACCGCCGCCACCGGCTGATCAGCTTGCCAGTCGGCTTGCCAATCCTTCAGTTCTGCGGGGCTTTTTTGCGGGTGGTAAATCGCGGTGCGTGGCAGGGTTTGCGGCTCGGACCATGGGTAGTCACGGCCCAGCCAGCGACTGGCGAGGCAGCGAAACAGGTCGAGCGCATTGGCCATGCCGCCCTGACGCAGGAAGTGCCAGAGCCGGTCGCGGTCTTGCGCGGTGACGGTGCTCAGGTCACTGAGTTCCGGGTCCGGGCGATCATCCCCCGGCACCAGAATCAGCTGCACGCCGCGCTCGGACAATTCCACCAGACGCTCGATGCCATAACGCCAATAGGCGATGCCGCCGTGCAGCGAGATCAGAATCACCTTGGCGTGGCGCAGCACTTCGTCGACGTAGAGATCGACCGAGGCGTGATTCTGCACCTGCATCGGGTTGGCCAGGCGCACGCTCGGGTAATCGTCGGGCAACTGTTGCGCCGCTTCGGCGAGCAACGCCAGGCTGGAATCGCCGCTGCACAGGATCACCAGCTCGGCGGGGGTTTGTCCGAGGTCGGCAATGTTGTCATCCGACACGAAACCGCCGGGCTGGGTCCTGAGCAGGTGCATGGTTTAAACGCTGAGCGCTGCGCGCAATTGCGCTTCGAGCGCAGCGGCGTCCAGGTCCTGACCGATTAACACCAGACGGGTGGTGCGCGCTTCTTCAGCGCCCCACTGACGGTCGAAGTGCTTGTCGAAGCGCGTGCCCACGCCCTGGATCAGCAGACGCATCGGCTTGTTCGGCACTGCTGCAAAACCTTTGACCCGAAGGATGCCGTGCTGGACCACCAATTGAGTCAGCGCATCCATCAGCAGGCTTTCGTCGGCTTGTGGCAGCTCGATCGAGATGGAATCAAACGCGTCATGGTCGTGGTCGTCTTCACCTTCATGGTGATGATCGTGATGGCTGTGACGGCTGTCGATGTGTTCTTCGGAACCGGCGCCCAGGCCGATCAGCACGTCCAATGGCAGACGACCGCTGCTGGCTTCGATGACTTTCACCGCTGGCGGCAGTTCTTCGGCGACTTCCAGGCGCACGCGGGCCAGGTCTTCAGCGCTGATCAGGTCGGCCTTGTTGAGGATCACCAGGTCGGCGCTGGCCAGTTGGTCGGCGAACAGCTCATGCAGCGGCGATTCGTGGTCCAGGTTCGGGTCGAGTTTGCGCTGGGCATCGACCTGATCCGGGAAGGCAGCGAAGGTGCCAGCAGCCACGGCCGGGCTGTCGACCACGGTGATCACCGCGTCAACCGTACAGGCGCTGCGGATTTCTGGCCACTGGAAGGCTTGAACCAAAGGTTTTGGCAGGGCCAGGCCCGAAGTTTCGATGAGGATGTGGTCGAGGTCGCCGCGACGAGCGACCAGTTCGCGCATCACCGGGAAGAATTCTTCCTGAACCGTGCAGCACAGGCAGCCGTTGGCCAGTTCGTAGACGCGACCGTTGGCTTCCTCTTCGGTGCAACCGATCGAGCACTGCTTGAGGATTTCGCCGTCGATGCCCAGCTCGCCAAACTCGTTGACGATCACCGCGATACGGCGGCCCTGGGCGTTGTCGAGCATGTGGCGCAGCAAGGTGGTTTTGCCCGAGCCGAGGAAACCGGTAACGATGGTGACGGGGAGTTTGGCCAGTGTTTTCATCGGATGCCCTTTGGCAAGGTGGCGGGCATACGGGACGACAATCGCAGCGGCAGGTGCACGCGCGCAAGAGTTCCGCCACCGGATCACCCCGCCCGGTTGTAGTGAGAATCTGTGTCGAGGCAGGTCTCCTGGCTGACGGTGTGCCAATCGTTCGACTGGCGCTTGCTGCGCCTTCCCGCGAACCTGATGGATCAGGGCTTGCAGTGGCGTGGCAGCGAACATCACCGTTCACAGTTGCGGGGGCAGCCGCGGCATCGACCGCGTTCCCTTCTTAGCTTCGGCAGACGCCGAAGAACCTCGAAAGCGCAAGGCTACGCATCGTGTGGGGGCGGGTCAATGTTCATGCCGCGTTCTGTGGAGGCTGGGATGACGCCATCGCGGGCAAGCCCGCTCCCACAGTTGATCGCATTCCCTTGTGGGAGCGTGGCTTGCCCGCGATGCAGGCGACTGGGTTCCGAGTTGAGAACCCATGCCAATTGACGCCCAACCCCCGCCCATGCTCTCCTACACGCCTTGTTACGGGTGCCCTTCACAGGGTGAAACGGGAAACCGGTGAATCATGTGCTTTACTCTAAAGCCATGTCAGTCCGGTGCTGCCCCCGCAACGGTAAGCGAGTGAAGCGTCAGATCCACTGTGCCCGTCATACGGCATGGGAAGGTGATGCTTGCAGGTTTCGGCGCAAGCCCTGCCCCTCGCGAGCCCGGAGACCGGCCCGCAACACAAAGTGACTTTTACGTTCACTGAATAACAAACCCGCGGTGGGCGGGCGCTGTTCGAAATCTCTGCGTGCCCCGGCGTGCGGAGGTTTTCATGCGCTCTATTCACCCGCTGACAGACCAGAGGGAAGCGCCATGTCGATCATCAGCAGCACCGGCAGCAACACCGATAAAAAGATCACGATCAGCACCACCACTACCCTGAGCCAACGCCTGACCGCCGCTTTTTGTGCGTCGATCCTTGGCGCGTGCCTTGTGTATTTCGCCGGTTTCTCGCACATCGAAGCGGTGCATAACGCCGCGCACGATACCCGTCACAGTTCTGCCTTTCCGTGCCATTGAGACCTGCTGACATGATCAAGCGTATTGCGCAAACCGCAGGCTTCACAGGGCTGCTGGCCGCCCTGCTGTTGACCCTGCTGCAAAGTTTCTGGGTGGCCCCGCTGATTTTGCAGGCCGAGACCTACGAAAAATCCGAGCCAGCCGCTGTTGAAATTCACGAGCACGCCGCGGGTGCTGTCACCGCTCACACTCACGATGCCGAAGCCTGGGAGCCGGAAGACGGCTGGCAGCGCGTGCTGTCGACCACCGGCGGCAATCTGGTGGTAGCGGTCGGTTTCGCTTTGATGCTCGCGGGCCTCTACACCTTGCGCGCCCCACGCCGTACCTCTCAGGGCCTGCTCTGGGGTCTGGCCGGTTATGCGACATTCGTGCTGGCGCCCACCCTCGGCCTGCCACCTGAGCTGCCGGGCACCGCTGCTGCGGAGCTGGCGCAACGGCAGATCTGGTGGATTGGCACTGCCGCATCCACTGCTGTAGGCATCGCGCTGATCGTGTTCAGCCGCCACTGGCTGATGAAGATCCTCGGCGTAGCGATTCTCGCCGTTCCGCACGTCATTGGCGCGCCACAACCGGAAGTGCATTCCATGCTGGCTCCGGAAGCCCTGGAAGCGCAGTTCAAAATCGCTTCGCAGCTGACCAACATGGCGTTCTGGCTGGCCCTGGGCCTGATCAGCGCCTGGTTGTTCCGCCGCAAAAGCGATGGCCAATACTCCGCATGACTGACGTCAGCGCAGCGCCGACCCTGGTGGTCGGCCTGGGCTGCCAGCGCGGCTGCCCCGTCAGCACGCTGCGGGCGCTGCTTGATCAGGCGTTACAGGCCCATCAAATCGAGCTTCGTGAGATCAAGGCCTTGGCCAGTATCGATCTCAAGCGCGAAGAGCCCGCCCTGATCGAACTGGCCGAACAACTGGCATTGCCGTTGATGTATTTCAGCAGCGAACAATTGGCCGGTTATGAACCGCAACTCAGCCACCACTCAGACATCGCGTTCGAACGCACCGGCTGTTACGGCGTAGCGGAAAGTGCCGCACTGGCATTGGCCGAACAGTTGGCTCAGGCACCGGCAAAGTTGCTGATTCCACGACAAAAATACGCCCAGGCCACCCTTGCATTGGCCAGCGCCGCGTAAAATCCCCGATAATCCCCGCCTTCGATCATGAGCAATCTTCATCTGAAGCGTGCCCATACCCTTTTTCTGACAGGAAACGACGATGACCGTCTACTTCATTGGCGCAGGCCCCGGCGACCCGGAACTGATCACCGTCAAAGGCCAGCGGCTAATTCGTAGCTGCCCGGTCATCATCTATGCAGGCTCCCTGGTGCCCGCCGCCGTGCTGGAAGGCCATCGGGCCGAACAGGTGGTCAACAGCGCCGAATTGCACCTGGAACAGATCATCGAGCTGATCAAGACCGCCCATGCCAACGGCCAGGACGTGGCCCGGGTGCATTCCGGCGATCCGAGCCTGTACGGCGCGATTGGCGAGCAGATTCGCTACTTGCGTGAACTCGAGATCCCTTTCGAAATCATTCCCGGCGTCACCGCCACCGCAGCCTGCGCAGCGCTTTTAGGTGCTGAACTGACCTTGCCGGACGTGTCACAAAGCGTGATTCTGACCCGCTACGCCGACAAGACCGCGATGCCGGCCGGTGAAGAGCTGGGCAGTCTGGCGCAGCATGGGGCGACCATGGCGATCCACTTGGGGGTCAATCATCTGGAGAAGATCCTCGTCGAATTACTGCCGCACTATGGCGCCGATTGCCCGATCGCGGTGATTCATCGGGCAACCTGGCCGGATCAGGATTGGGTGGTGGGGACGCTGGCGGACATTGCCGGGAAGGTTGAAGCCAAGGGATTTCGCCGCACGGCGCTGATTCTGGTGGGCCGGGTGTTGGGCAGCGATCATTTCAGTGAATCGTCGTTGTATCGCGCGGGGCATGCGCATTTGTATCGCCCATAGGACGCCATCGCGGGCAAGCCCGCTCCCACAGGTTTTGAGTCGATCACAGTATTGCGGCCAACACAAAATCTTGTGGGAGCGGGCTTGCCCACGAAGGGGCCATTGAATTCGACCCACAAAAAACGGCGCTCACGGGGCGCCGTTTTTCATTTTGCAGCGAACACCTTAGTAGTAGGCGTTTTCTTTCTGCGTGTGGTCGGTCACGTCACGAACGCCCTTGAGCTCAGGAATACGCTCGAGCAAGGTGCGCTCGATGCCTTCACGCAGGGTAACGTCTGCCTGGCCGCAGCCCTGGCAACCGCCGCCGAATTTCAACACGGCGATGCCGTCTTCGACCACATCGATCAGGCTGACCTGACCGCCGTGGCTGGCCAGCCCCGGGTTGATTTCGGTTTGCAGGTAGTAGTTGATGCGCTCGTTGACCGGGCTGTCGGCGTTGACCATCGGTACTTTGGCGTTTGGCGCCTTGATGGTCAGTTGGCCGCCCATACGGTCGGTGGCGTAGTCGACTACCGCATCGTCCAGGAATGCTTCGCTGAACGAGTCGATGTAAGCGGTGAAGCTTTTGAGCCCCAGCGCCGTGTCTTCAGGTTTTTCTTCCCCCGGCTTGCAGTAGGCAATGCAGGTTTCGGCGTACTGGGTGCCAGGCTGGGTGATAAAGACGCGGATGCCGATACCCGGGGTGTTCTGCTTGGAGAGCAGATCAGCCAGGTAATCGTGGGCGGCGTCGGTAATGGTAATAGCGGTCATGGAAACTCCTCGCAGGCTTGGACGCAGTTTACGCCAATCATCGCGCCGGACAAAGTCCTAGTATTTTTGTCGGGAAAGATGCACTGATCACTGTGGGAGCGACCTGTGGCGAGGGGGCTTGCCCCCGTTGGGTTGCGAAGCAGCCCCAAAATTTCTGACATACCGAAGATCTTGTGAGTGCTGCGCACTCAAACGGGGGCAAGCCCCCTCGCCACAGGTCGCTCCCACACTGGGTCGCAGGCACTTCTAAACTCCGTGCATCAAAGATTCTCGTAGCGGTTCATGTCCAGCACGCCCTCTTCCACCGGGTCGGTGTCGTGGATGTAGCGGCTCAGATCATGGAAATACTGCCAAAACTGCGGATGGCTGCGGCGAATGCCCCAGCGTTCGACGATTTTCTCGAAACTGGCAGCGTCCTTGGCATTTTCCATCGCATCGACGAACGCGGGCACTTGGCCGGCCGGGATGTTGAACATGAAGTTCGGGTAGCTGCTGAGCACACCCGGATAAATCGTCAACGTATCGAGCCCCGGCTGATAGCGCAGCGACTCACCGAGCAGGAACGCCACGTTGCTGTGGGCGCGGTTGCGCAGCAGGCTATAAACCTCGCGCTTGCCGCTTTGGGTCTCGATGCGCAACATCGTGGCTTCCGGCAACTGATCGATGACCTTCAGCCCCGCAGCCGGACGTGAAGTCAGGCGGCTCAAGGCCTGCTCGGCGTTCTGCAACGCCAGGTCGATGTTCGGCCGCGAGCAATAAGCGCCGTCGCAGCGGTTGATCGGGTCGGGCTTGGCATTGAGGTCGCCGTACCGGGCCAGCAATTGCAGGGCGAAATCGCGTTTCGGGTCCTTTTCGTCCAGCGTCAACGCCGTTGGTTTGTCATTATCGATGTACTCATAATCCAGCCACATCTTGAACTTGCCGCCGTTCTGGTACCAATCGTCGAGGTAGCCGTCCCGTGAGTCGGCCGGCATCAGACGCAGGAAATTCTGCTCGGCACCGTTGCGAATCAGGTCGAAGTACAACCGGGTCTGGGCTTGATGGGAAACGTTGCCGAACACATCGAAGTTGACCGCCAACTGGTAATACGTGCGCTCCAGCAACGGGTAATCGAACAGCCAAATGGTTTGCGGGACGTCACCGATCAGGCCTTTGTTCACCGAGGCGCTGTCGAAATGCCGGAAAATACTCAGCAAAGCGTTGTCATTGCCGGCCCACAGGGTCGACCAACTCGGTGCCGGCAGGTCGGCGTAGCTGTCGCGGCGCAAGGCTTCGTACTCGTTGCGTTTGTCGCGGTAGTCATGCCACAGGCTCAGGACACTGCCGACGTCATCGTTCTGCCCCGGCATCGCCAGCAACGGCGTGGCCTGGCCGCGATAATTCGGGTCGGTGATGTAAAGGTCATGCTCCGGGGCCTGGAACAGCGCCCAGAAGTTGTCGCGAATCACGTCGGTGGCGATCTGGCCGCGGCAGACAGGGCCACGAATAAAGGTGCGCACGAAGTATTCGGCGTTATCGAGCATGAACTGGTAACGCGCCTGAGCCGGGATGCCCTCAAAGGTCGTGAACGGATTGGCCCGTCGCTCCGGCCCATAACCCGGCAGTGCGTTGACCTGCCAATTGCCGCTGTAAAACAGGCTTTTGATCCGCGCCATCTTCGCCGCGCTCAGCGGATAGGTGATGTGGGTCTTGTGCACGATCACGCCTTGCACCGGCCACAAACGGTAGTAGACCTGAGTGCCCGGATCGTCATTCGGGCGGCGAGTGTTAATTAGATCGATCGGCTGCCCCGTCGGCGTGCGCGAACGTACCCACTGAAAGAAATGCCCCGGCTCGCCGTCCTTGAAATAGATGTGTGCCAGGAACCAGTGCTCGAACAACCAGCGCCCGACCAGGCTCTCCCGGGCGCCCGGCGCGTTGAGCAGGTTTTCCCATTGCACCACCTGCAAGGCTTCCTTGGCGCTGGGCACCAGGCCCTGCTCATCAATTGGCGCGCCGGAGGCTAGCCAGCGTTGCAACGTCTGGTATTGCTGATCGGTCAGGCCGGTGACCGCCAACGGCATGCCTTCTTTAGGGTGGACGCTGGCGTAGCCGTCGAACTCCGCCGGCATGGCGCACATGTTTTCCCGGTTCAGGCCCAGGACGATGTCTTCCGGCAATTTGGCGTTAGGTTGCAACGGGGTTTTGTGGCCCAGTTCGAGCATCCGCGCCATCAGCGCCGCTTGGCTGCCTTGGGCGTCGAGCACCGAATAAAAGCCTTTTTGCTGCCAGGCACGTTTGCCAAAGGCGTCATAAAACAGCCGGGTCGGCGCTGCGGCCTGGCGGCGCTCACCGTCATAGACCGGCGCCTTCGTCGCGCCTCGGGCCACCCCTTCGCCACTGCCCAGATTGAGCTGACAGGCGGAATCGTAGCAGGCATGGCAGGCGACGCACTTTTCGGTGAAGATCGGTTGAATGTCGCGAACGTAGGAAATATCCGGACCTTGTGCAGCGGCGCCCCCGCTTAAAAACAGCATCAATAGGCTGGTGACGACGCGATACGACATATCCCTGGTCCTGATCATGAGAAAACGCCGCGATTCTACCGGTGTGGCCCGCGCACCAACATGAACGATATTCATGCAAAACCCGCACATGCTCCAAAAGCGCACAGGTTTGTTATTATCCCGCCCCTTCGTCATGGCCTTACCGAGTAGTCCAAATGTCCGATCGCAGCGTTCGCCTTCAAGCTCTCAAGCACGCCCTCAAAGAGCGCATCCTGATTCTCGATGGCGGCATGGGTACGATGATCCAGAGCTACAAGCTCGAGGAGCAGGATTACCGTGGCAAACGCTTCGCCGACTGGCCGAGCGATGTAAAAGGCAACAACGACCTGTTGGTGCTGACGCGCCCGGACGTGATTGGCGCTATTGAAAAAGCCTACCTGGATGCCGGCGCCGACATTCTGGAAACCAACACCTTCAACGCCACCCAAGTGTCCCAGGCCGACTACGGCATGCAGGGCCTGGCGTACGAACTCAACGTAGAAGGCGCACGCCTGGCGCGCAAGGTGGCGGACGCCAAGACCCTGGAAACCCCGGACAAGCCGCGTTTCGTCGCCGGCGTACTTGGCCCTACCAGCCGCACCTGCTCGCTGTCGCCTGACGTGAACAACCCCGGCTACCGCAACGTGACCTTCGATGAACTGGTGGAAAACTACACCGAGGCCACCAAAGGCCTGATCGAAGGCGGCGCCGACCTGATCCTGATCGAAACCATCTTCGACACCCTCAACGCCAAGGCTGCGATCTTCGCTGTGCAGGGTGTTTACGAAGAGTTGGGCGTCGAGTTGCCGATCATGATTTCCGGCACCATCACCGACGCCTCTGGCCGCACCCTCTCCGGCCAGACCACCGAAGCGTTCTGGAACTCCGTGGCCCACGCCAAGCCGATCTCCGTCGGCCTGAACTGCGCCCTGGGCGCCAGTGAACTGCGCCCGTACCTGGAAGAACTGTCGAACAAGGCCAGCACCTACGTGTCGGCGCACCCGAACGCCGGCCTGCCGAACGAATTCGGCGAGTACGACGAACTGCCATCGGAAACCGCCAAGGTCATCGAAGAATTCGCCCAAAGCGGCTTCCTGAACATCGTCGGCGGCTGCTGCGGCACCACACCGGGCCACATCGAAGCCATCGCCAAAGCAGTGGCCGGTTATGCGCCGCGCGAGATTCCGGACATTCCCAAGGCTTGCCGCCTTTCGGGCCTGGAGCCGTTCACCATCGATCGCAGCTCGTTGTTCGTCAACGTCGGCGAACGGACCAATATCACCGGCTCTGCCAAGTTCGCCCGTCTGATCCGTGAAGACAACTACACCGAAGCCCTGGAAGTCGCCCTGCAGCAGGTCGAAGCCGGCGCCCAGGTGATCGACATCAACATGGACGAAGGGATGCTCGATTCGAAGAAGGCCATGGTGACCTTCCTCAATCTGATTGCCGGTGAACCGGACATCTCCCGCGTCCCGATCATGATCGACTCCTCCAAGTGGGAAGTGATCGAAGCCGGCCTCAAATGCATCCAGGGCAAGGGCATCGTCAACTCGATCAGCATGAAAGAAGGCGTCGAGCAGTTCATTCATCACGCCAAACTGTGCAAACGCTACGGCGCCGCCGTGGTGGTGATGGCCTTCGACGAAGCCGGTCAGGCCGACACCGAAGCACGCAAGAAAGAAATCTGCAAACGCTCCTACGACATTCTGGTCAACGACGTCGGCTTCCCGCCGGAAGACATCATCTTCGACCCGAACATCTTCGCCGTGGCCACCGGTATCGAAGAACACAACAACTACGCTGTGGACTTCATCAACGCCTGTGCCTACATCCGCGATGAACTGCCGTACGCCCTGACCTCTGGCGGCGTATCGAACGTGTCGTTCTCGTTCCGTGGCAACAACCCGGTGCGCGAGGCGATTCACTCGGTGTTCCTGCTGTATGCGATCCGTAATGGCCTGACCATGGGTATCGTCAACGCCGGCCAACTGGAGATCTACGACCAGATTCCGGCCGAGCTGCGCGACGCCGTCGAAGACGTGATCCTCAACCGCACCCCGGAAGGCACCGACGCCCTCCTCGCCATCGCCGACAAGTACAAGGGCGACGGCAGCGTCAAGGAAGCCGAGACCGAAGAGTGGCGCAACTGGGACGTTAACAAGCGTCTGGAACATGCGCTGGTCAAGGGCATCACCACCCACATCGTCGAAGACACCGAAGAGTCGCGTCAGTCCTTCGCCCGCCCGATCGAAGTGATCGAAGGCCCGCTGATGTCCGGCATGAACATCGTCGGCGACCTGTTCGGCGCCGGTAAAATGTTCCTGCCGCAAGTGGTGAAATCCGCCCGCGTGATGAAGCAGGCCGTGGCCCACTTGATCCCGTTCATCGAACTGGAAAAAGGCGACAAGCCGGAAGCCAAGGGCAAGATCCTCATGGCAACGGTCAAGGGTGACGTCCACGACATCGGCAAGAACATCGTCGGCGTGGTGCTGGGGTGCAACGGCTATGACATCGTCGACCTCGGCGTGATGGTGCCGGCGGAGAAGATCCTGCAAGTCGCCAAAGAGCAGAAGTGCGACATCATCGGCCTGTCCGGTTTGATCACGCCTTCGCTGGACGAAATGGTTCACGTGGCTCGCGAGATGCAGCGTCAGGACTTCCATCTGCCGTTGATGATCGGTGGCGCGACCACCTCCAAGGCGCACACGGCGGTGAAGATCGAGCCCAAGTACAGCAACGACGCGGTGATCTACGTGACCGACGCCTCCCGCGCCGTGGGCGTGGCGACGCAGTTGCTGTCCAAGGAATTGAAACCGGCTTTCGTCGAGAAGACTCGCCTGGAATACATCGACGTTCGAGAGCGCACCGCCAACCGCAGCGCCCGCACCGAACGCCTGAGCTACCCGGTGGCCATCGCCAAGAAGCCGCAGTTCGACTGGGGCAGCTACGAACCAGTCAAGCCGACGTTCACCGGCGCCAAGGTGCTGGATAATATCGACCTGAAGGTGCTGGCCGAATACATCGACTGGACACCGTTCTTCATCTCTTGGGACCTGGCCGGCAAGTTTCCGCGCATCCTCAAGGACGAAGTGGTCGGTGAAGCCGCCACCGCGCTGTACGCCGATGCCCAGGAAATGCTCGCCAAGCTGATCGACGAAAAACTCATCAGCGCCCGTGCGGTGTTCGGTTTCTGGCCGGCCAATCAGGTGCGCGACGATGACATCGAAGTCTACGGCGATGACGGCAAGCCGTTGGCCAAGCTGCATCACTTGCGTCAGCAGATCATCAAGACCGACGGCAAACCGAACTTCTCCCTGGCCGACTTCGTTGCGCCCAAGGACAGCGGCGTGACCGACTACGTGGGTGGTTTCATTACCACCGCCGGGATCGGTGCCGAAGAAGTGGCCAAGGCCTATCAGGATGCGGGCGACGACTACAACTCGATCATGGTCAAGGCCCTGGCCGACCGCCTGGCCGAGGCCTGTGCCGAGTGGCTGCACCAACAGGTGCGTAAAGACTACTGGGGCTATGCCAAGGACGAGACGCTGGACAACGAGGCGCTGATCAAAGAGCAATACACCGGCATCCGCCCTGCTCCGGGCTACCCGGCGTGCCCGGATCACACCGAGAAAGCCACGCTGTTCAAGCTGCTTGACCCGGAAGCGGAAGAACTAAAGGCCGGCCGCAGCGGCGTATTCCTCACCGAGCACTACGCCATGTTCCCGGCGGCAGCAGTCAGCGGCTGGTACTTCGCTCACCCGCAGGCGCAGTATTTCGCCGTGGGCAAGATCGACAAGGATCAGGTGCAGAGCTACACCTCGCGCAAAGGTCAGGAGTTGAGCGTGACCGAGCGCTGGCTGGCGCCTAACCTGGGTTACGACAACTAATCCCCATCCCCTGTGGGAGCGACCTGTGGCGAGGGGGCTCCCACAGGTTTCGGGTGTATTGTCTATGCTTACCTCTCATACATTGATGACGGGGGATTTATGGACGATCCAGTCGACAACAACAAACCGCCGACCTTCTGGCAGATGCTGCACAGCGTCATGGCGGCGGCTTTCGGGGTGCAAAGCGGGAAGAATCGGGCTCGGGATTTCAGCCACGGCAAGCCGAGTCATTTCGTGATGTTGGGGATTCTGTTCACGGCAGTGTTCGCGTTGACGCTGTTTGGCATCGTCAAACTGGTGGTGTACCTGGCGGGTATCTGAACCGGCTCAGTGCATCAGGGCTTGCAAGCTGAACGGGTAGCGATACGACGTCGGTCGCCCCTTGGCGGAGAGTTTCTGAAAATCCACGCCATAATCCTGAGTAGCACTCAACGCCAGCAACCGCTTGGCTTGTGCGTGATTGATCAGCTGCAACAACGGAATCTGCCGGTCGCGCCCACCGTACTGGCTGACATCCACCCCCATATCGTAGTCATGCAGTTGCACCAAGGCCCAACCACCCAGAGTGAAGTGCCCGCCCAACAGCACACTCAACCTCCCTTCCAACAGCGCCTGTAACGCAGTCGGTGAATTGTTGACGGCGCTGAACAGCGCGTCCTTGCCGGGTTGGCCGCCCGTTTCGGCGAAGGCCTGCATGGCGCCAAAGGCCATTTCATCGTTGGCCGACCAGACCAGCGACGTGTGCGGATAACGCTTGAACAATAACCTGGCCTGCTCATAGGCGCGCTCGCGGGTCCAGCCGCCGTAGACCAACTGACGCAACCGCACTTCAGGGTGTTCGGCCAATGCCCGCATCATGCCCTTCTCACGCTGTTGCGCGGCTGGCGTGATCTTCAGGCCAGAGAAGGCCACGAGATCAATGACCTGACCGGGCGCGACCGGACGATGCAGGCGAATCAGCTCCTTGAGCATCAAGTAGCCGCCCTCCTCATTGTTGGGCACCAGGCTGCCCAACCAGTCGGGATACTTGTCCGGCTGGGCACCGAGCAGGCGCATCTGGTCTGCGGTCAGGCCGTTGTTGACCAGAAACAGCTTCACACCGCTGCCTTGAGCCAGGCGCAGGATTTCGGGCGCGACGTACAGTTCGTTGACGAACACCAGATAGTCCGGTCGATTCGGCCCTTGCAGGGCTTCGCGGGCCTGCTTGAGAGTGGTTTCAGCGTTTCGCTCGGAATACTGGATGCGCAAATCCATGCCCAGATTCTTGGCCGCGGCCTGCATGAACTGCGAGTAACTGACCCAGAACACCTCTTGGGTGGTTCCCGGATTGAGGAACAATACAGACGCCGCCTGGGCACACGGCCCCAAGACCGTACCAAGCGCCAGCACTACACCACAGAAGAACTTCAACATTAAACGTCCGAGCCCCCGAAAATCCGCTGCGCATTATAGCCAGCGAAGTCCCTGGAACGGCGCTTATTCCGGCGTCTGTCCGACAATCGTCGGCGCCGGGCCCGGACGGGGTCGTTTATTGATGGCTGACCCAGAACACCGCTGTGCCCACGACCAGGATGATCAGGAACAAAATCGCCCAGGCATCTACCGTGCTATCGCTTTTCCCTGCTTTGGTTGGGTTGCTCATTGCATCGCCTCTTGTCGGTTTTATCGGTGATTGCATAAAGACTCGAGCACAGTTAAGACGATGATTGCCCGCACCACAAATGTGGGTTTTGCTCCTATGAGTTTCATTAGTCGTTTTGGTTCTTTACATATACTCAAACATCACTTTTGCGCATAACTGCAAACTGGTATCTTGCCTCCGCTCCGTTGGGAGTGCGCGGCCGTGCGCGCAGAATTGCCGAGGCAGTATCGGAAACTTCAGCAAGCGAAAAACGCAACTGGATCCGACCGGCCCAAGCCTGAGAACAGGACTTATATGTACGTATATGACGAGTACGATCAGCGGATCATCGAGGACCGCGTCAAGCAGTTCCGAGATCAGACCCGACGCTATCTGGCAGGCGAGCTGAGCGAAGAAGAATTCCGCCCCCTGCGCCTGCAAAATGGCCTTTACATCCAGCGCTTCGCGCCAATGCTGCGGGTGGCGGTGCCTTATGGCCAACTGACTTCGCGCCAGACGCGAATGATGGCCAAGATTGCCCGCGACTATGACAAGGGCTACGCCCACATCAGTACCCGGCAGAACGTGCAGTTCAACTGGCCGGCTCTGGAAGACATCCCGGACATCCTGGCTGAATTGGCGACCGTGCAGATGCATGCGATCCAGACCAGCGGCAACTGCCTGCGCAACGTCACCACCGACCAGTTCGCCGGTGTCGCGGCCGACGAGTTGATTGACCCGCGTCCGTGGTGCGAAATCGTGCGCCAATGGACTACTTTCCACCCGGAATTCGCTTATTTACCGCGCAAGTTCAAAATCGCCATCAACGGTTCGACGTCCGACCGTGCGGCCATCGAAGTCCATGACATCGGCCTTGAGCCGGTGCACAACGCCGCGGGCGAACTGGGTTTCCGTGTGCTGGTCGGTGGCGGCCTGGGCCGTACGCCGGTGGTGGGCGCGTTCATCAACGAGTTCCTGCCATGGCAGGACCTGTTGAGCTACCTCGACGCCATCCTGCGGGTTTACAACCGCTACGGCCGTCGCGACAACAAGTACAAGGCGCGGATCAAGATTCTGGTCAAGGCCCTGACACCTGAAGTGTTCGCGCAGAAAGTCGACGCGGAAATGGAACACCTTCGCGGTGGCCAGACCACGCTGACCGAGGCCGAAGTGCATCGCGTGGCCAAACACTTCGTCGATCCGGAATACCAGGCTCTGGACAACCAGACTGCCGAACTGACCGAACTCGACAAACAGCACCCAGGCTTCGCCCGCTGGCGCACCCGCAACACCCTGCCCCACAAGAAACCGGGTTACGTAGCCGTGACGCTGTCTCTGAAGCCGACAGGCGTTGCGCCAGGCGACATCACCGACAAGCAGCTCGATGCCGTTGCCGACCTCGCCGACCGCTACAGCTTCGGCCAGCTGCGCACCTCCCACGAGCAGAACATCATTCTGGCCGATGTCGAGCAGAGCCAATTGTTCGCCCTGTGGGGCGAGTTGCGCGAGCAAGGTTTCGCCACACCGAACATCGGTTTGCTGACCGACATCATCTGCTGCCCGGGCGGCGACTTCTGCTCCCTGGCCAACGCCAAATCGATCCCGATCGCCGAATCGATCCAGCGTCGTTTCGAAGACCTGGACTACCTGTTCGACATTGGCGAGCTGGACCTGAACATCTCTGGCTGCATGAACGCCTGTGGTCACCACCACGTCGGCCACATCGGCATTCTCGGGGTGGACAAGAAAGGCGAAGAGTTCTACCAGGTGTCCCTGGGTGGCAGCGCCAGTCGCGATGCGAGCCTGGGCAAGATCCTCGGCCCGTCTTTCGCACAGGAAGCCATGCCTGACGTGATCGAGAAGCTGATCGACGTGTACATCGAACAACGTACCGAAGACGAACGCTTTATCGACACCTATCAGCGTATCGGCATCGACCTCTTCAAGGAGCGCGTCTATGCAGCGAATAATTAAGAACAACGAAGTCGTCGACGAAACCTGGCACCTGTTGCCGAAGGACTTCAACATCGACGAGATCAGCAATTGCGACGACCTGATCGTCCCGTTGCAGCTGTGGCGCGAACACAGCCGCATGCTCAAGGCCCGCGATGGTGGCCTGGGTGTGTGGCTGGACGCCGATGAAGAAGCGGAAGAAATCGGTGACGACGTGGAAAATTTCCAGGTCATCGCCCTGAATTTCCCGGCCTTCACCGATGGGCGCAACTACTCCAACGCCCGCCTGCTGCGTGACCGTTATGGGTTCAAAGGCGAACTGCGGGCGATTGGCGATGTGCTGCGCGACCAGCTGTTCTACCTGCACCGCTGCGGTTTCGACGCCTTTGCGATCCGCGCCGATAAAGACCCGTATGAAGCCCTGGAAGGTCTCAAGGACTTCTCGGTGACCTATCAGGCTGCTACCGACGAACCGCTGCCGCTGTTCCGTCGCCGCTAAGTACGCGTACAACAAAAAGCCCTGAATCGGAAATCCGGTTCAGGGCTTTTTTGTGTCCGGCATAAACGATTACGCGACGGTGCTTACCAGAAGCGTTGCTGGGTCAAGCGGCTCCACCAGCTCAGCAATACACGATCGATCGAACCGCTGGCCGCGATGCCGATGCGCTCCTGCAGGCTTTTGCGTTCGGCGTAATGCAAATGGTAGAGCTCGGACTGCTTGGCGCGTTCGGCAAGGTATTCATCGCTGGTCTTGAGTTCATCTACCAGTTGCTTGTCGAGCGCCGCAATGCCCAGCCAGATTTCTCCGGTGGCCACTTCGTCGATGGCCAATTGCGGGCGATAGCGGGAAACGAAGTTCTTGAACAGCTGATGGGTGATGTCCAGGTCTTCCTGGAATTTCTCCCGGCCCTTCTCGGTGTTTTCGCCAAACACTGTCAGGGTGCGCTTGTACTCGCCGGCCGTCAGTACTTCAAAGTCGATGTCGTGTTTTTTCAACAGGCGATTGACGTTGGGCAACTGCGCCACCACGCCGATCGAGCCGAGGATCGCGAACGGCGCACTGATAATTTTCTCGCCGATGCACGCCATCATGTAGCCGCCGCTGGCCGCGACCTTGTCGATGCACACGGTCAACGGCACGCCGGCTTCACGAATCCGCGCCAGTTGCGAAGACGCCAGGCCATAGCTGTGAACCATGCCGCCGCCGCTTTCAAGGCGCAACACCACTTCATCCTTCGGCGTGGCGAGGGTCAGCAGTGCGGTGATTTCGTGGCGCAGACTCTCAGTGGCCGACGCCTTGATGTCACCGTCGAAATCCAGCACGAACACCCGCGGTTTGGCCTCGGGTGTCTTCTTTTGTTTTTTCTCGGTTTTAGCTTGGGACTTACGCAGGGCCTTGAGCTGATCCTTGTCGAGCAAGGTTTGCTCCAGGCGTTCGCGCAGCCCTTTGTAGAAATCATTGAGTTTGTTGACTTGCAACTGCCCGGCCGACTTGCGCCGACCTTTGCTGCGCAACGCCGCAAAACTGGCCAGGACCACCAGAATGGCGATCACCAGAGTCACGGTCTTGGCCAGAAAAATGGCGTACTCGAACAAAAGCTCCACAGGGACTCCTTCAATCAATGCGCGGGGTAAACACGCGCGGGATACCTCCAGCATACCCATCCGCCGGCCTGACGGCCAGCCGTGAAACCTCTGGCAACGGGCCTGTAACGGGCATTTCAAACAAGCGTATGTTTTTTCATTGACAGCTCACCGCCATCCTCATAACCTCGCCAAACCTTCAACGTACCGGGATGACGCGGACGTGGGCAGCATCTACTTGATTCGACATGGCCAGGCCTCCTTTGGTGCAGACGACTATGACGTCCTGTCGCCGACCGGAATTCGCCAGGCAGAACTCCTCGGCCAGCACCTGGCCGAACTCGGTGTCAGCTTCGATCGCTGCCTGTCGGGTGACCTGCGCCGTCAGCAACACACCGCCAACAGCGCGCTGGAACAATTCGCCGCCGTCGGGATGCCGGTGCCGGTGCTGGAAATCGATTCCGCCTTCAACGAATTCGACGCCGACGCGGTGATCCGTGCCCTGCTGCCGGCCATGTTGGAGGACGAGCCCCAAGCGCTGGATATCCTGCGCAACGCCGCACAAAACCGTGCTGAGTTCCAACGTATCTTTGCCTTGATCATCGAGCGCTGGCTCGCCGGCACCTACGACACGCCGGGCCTGGAGAGCTGGCTGGGTTTTGTCGAACGCGTGCAGGCCGGTCTGCATCGATTGCTCGAACAAGCCGACAATACCCAGAAAATCGCCGTGTTCACTTCCGGTGGCACTATCACTGCCCTGCTCCACCTCATCACACAAATGCCCGCAAAGCAGGCGTTTGAACTGAACTGGCAAATCGTCAACACCTCGCTCAACCTGCTTAAGTTTCGTGGTCGCGAGGTGGCCCTGGCTTCCTTCAACAGTCATGCACACCTGCAACTGCTGAAGGCCCCGGAACTCATCACGTTTCGCTGAGTCCGGATTATTGTGACCCTGGCTGTAATCACCCAGCTCTTATTACCCAAGAAAGGATCGAACCATGACCTCCGTAGCTGATGCCGTACAAGCAATGAAAGCCAAGTTCAACCCAGCCGCTGCTGCCGGTCTGGACCTGGTATTCGGTTTCCGCATCGACGACACCAAGAACTTCTCGCTGATCGTCAAAGACGGCACCTGCGACCTGCAAGAAGGCGAGAACCCGGACGCCCAGGTCACTCTGGTAATGGACGGCGAAACCCTGGAAGGCATCGTTGACGGTTCGACCGACGGCATGCAAGCGTTCATGAGCGGCAAACTGCGCGCTGAAGGCGACATGATGCTGGCCATGAAACTGTCCGAGCTGTTCCCGGCCTAAACACGCCGCTCCCGTCTTTCGGGAGCACGTCTGGCTGCAAACGAATCCCGCCCCTCGTGGCGGGATTCGTCGTTTTCGCCCTCGGAAAACGGCTATCTGCGGATTTGCCGACTATATTCCTTCTGGCCGCATGCGTCAGACATCGGCTGTTGATCCCCGCTTCTTTGTGAAGAACTTTCTGGAGAGCGCTGCCATGAGCCCACCTGACGAGCACAACGACTTCAGTCGTCGCCGTGTATTGCAAGGCCTTTCGGCAGGCGCCGTCGGTGCCTGGGTCAGCCCACTATTCGCAGGGAGTAAAACCATGCCCGATGCCCCGGCCGATCTGATTCTTTACAACGGACGCCTGCACACCGTCGACCGCAAGAAACCCCAGGCCAGCGCCGTCGCGATCAAGGACGGACGCTTCGTGGTGGTCGGCAGCGATGCCCAGGCCATGGCGCTGCAAGGCCCCGGCAGCCAGATCATCGACCTGCATGGCCGCACGGTGATTCCCGGTCTCAATGACTCCCACCTGCACTTGATCCGTGGCGGCCTTAACTACAACCTCGAACTGCGCTGGGAAGGCGTGCCGTCCCTGGCCGATGCCTTACGCATGCTCAAGGAGCAGGCCGATCGCACGCCAACGCCGCAATGGGTGCGGGTGGTCGGTGGCTGGAACGAGTTCCAGTTTGCCGAGAAGCGCTTGCCGACGATTGAAGAACTGAACAAGGCAGCGCCGGACACCCCAGTGTTCGTCCTGCACCTCTACGACCGCGCCCTGCTCAACCGTGCCGCGCTGAAAGTCGTCGGTTATACCCGCGACACGCCGAACCCGCCGGGTGGCGAGATCCAGCGCGATGCCAGTGGCGACCCCACCGGCATGCTGATTGCCCGACCCAATGCGATGATCCTTTACTCGACCCTGGCCAAGGGACCGAAGTTACCGCTGGAGTATCAAGTCAACTCGACCCGCCAGTTCATGCGCGAACTCAATCGGCTGGGCGTCACCAGCGCCATCGATGCCGGCGGCGGTTATCAGAATTATCCAGACGATTATCAAGTCATCCAGCAACTGGCCAAAGACCAGCAGCTCACGGTGCGCATTGCCTACAACCTGTTCACTCAAAAACCCAAGGAAGAGCTGACCGATTTCAAAAACTGGACCAGCACTTCCCATTACGGTCAGGGCGATGACTTCCTGCGGCACAACGGTGCCGGGGAAATGCTGGTGTTCTCGGCAGCGGATTTTGAAGACTTCCTCGAACCCCGCCCCGACCTGCCGCAAACCATGGAGCAGGAGCTGGAACCGGTGGTGCGGCATCTGGTGGAACAGCGCTGGCCCTTCCGCCTGCACGCCACCTACAACGAATCCATCAGCCGCATGCTCGACGTGTTCGAGAAGGTCAATCGGGATATTCCGTTCGACGGCTTGCCATGGTTCTTCGATCATGCTGAAACCATCACCCCACGGAACATTGAACGGGTCAAAGCCTTGGGCGGCGGTATCGCCATCCAGGATCGCATGGCGTTCCAGGGCGAGTACTTTGTCGACCGTTATGGCGCGAAGGCGGCTGAAGCGACACCCCCGATCGCGCGCATGCTGGCCGAGGGTGTGCCGGTGGGCGCCGGCACCGATGCCACGCGCGTGTCCAGCTACAACCCCTGGACCTCGATGTACTGGCTGGTCAGCGGCCGCACCGTCGGCGGGTTGGCCCTGTACCCGCAAGGCTTGAGCCGCGATACGGCGCTGGAACTGTTCACCCACGGCAGCGCCTGGTTTTCTTCCGAACAAGGCAAGAAAGGCCAGATCAAGGTCGGGCAACTGGCGGACCTGATCGCACTGTCGGCGGATTACTTTCACATCGAAGACGAAGCCATCAAATGGATCGAGTCGGTGCTGACCATTGTCGATGGCAAGATCGTCTACGGCAGCGTGGAGTTCGAAAAACTGGGACCACCGCCTATCCCGGTGGTGCCTGAGTGGTCGCCCGTGGTGAATGTACCGGGACACTGGAAACCACTGGCGCCGCTGACCGCGCAAGTGCACCAGTGCGTGGGCGCTTGCGCGGTGCATGCCCACAGCCATGAGCGGGCGCGGTTGTCGTCAGCGCCGGTCAGTGACTTTCAAGGGTTCTGGGGGGCGTTTGGCTGTTCGTGTTTTGCGTTCTGAAAAAGAGAAAAGATCGCAGCCTGCGGCAGCTCCTACAGGATCGATTTCACCCGCAATATTTCGGTGAATATAAATCCTGTAGGAGCTGCCGCAGGCTGCGATCTTTTGATTTTCAACCCCAGCATTCCCCACATACATTTGAAGCAATAAAAAAATCAGGATCCACTCACCCACAGAAATAAGCCGCTCGGCCGCCAATGAAATACCCACTGACACAAGCTTGACCTCGATCAGTTGCTCACTCCCTCGCAATCACTACTATCGCGCTTCCATCGAAGGCCACGGACGGCTCATTGGGAGCCTGCGACCCGTTATTCTCAAGGAAGAGTCAATCATGCGGTCATTAAAAATCATTCTGCTGGCGTCAGCATTCAACGGGCTGACTCAACGGGCCTGGCTGGATTTACGTCAAGCCGGCCACTCGCCCAGCGTGGTGCTATTCACCGATGGTGACGCGGTGTGCGAGCAAATCGAACACTCGGGCGCCGATCTGGTGATCTGCCCGTTCCTCAAGGACCGGGTACCGCAACAGTTATGGAGCAACCGCCAGCGTCCCGTGGTGATCATTCATCCGGGCATTGTCGGCGACCGTGGCGCCAGTGCGCTGGACTGGGCGATCACCCGTGAACTCGGCCGCTGGGGCGTGACCGCGTTGCAAGCGGTGGAGGAAATGGATGCCGGACCGGTCTGGGCCACCTGTGAATTCAACCTGCCCCAAGGCTTGCGCAAATCCGAGTTGTACAACGGGCGCGTCAGCGATGCCGCGATCTCCTGCATTCGCGAAGTCGTGGAAAAATTCATCGCCGGTTTTGTTCCGGTGCCCTTGGATTACAGCCAACGCCATGTGATTGGCCGCTTGCAGCCGAACATGAAGCAAGCCGACCGCTCCTTCAGCTGGCACGACAGCTCACGCTTCATCCAACGCTGCATCGACGCTGCCGATGGCCAGCCCGGCGTATTGGCGAGCCTGGCTGGCGGTCAGTATTACCTGTACGACGCTCACCTGGATTCGCGCAGCGGCACGCCGGGGGAGATTCTCGCGGTGCACGACGATGCGGTGCTGGTGGCGACCGGCGATAGCAGCCTGTGGATCGGCTCGCTGCGACGCAAACCCCAGCCCGGTGAAGAAACTTTCAAACGCCCGGCCCGGCATGTGCTCGCCGAGCAGCTGGTGCAAGTACCGACCCTTGATTGGTCGATCGCTTCCCTGCCCTTCAACAATGAGTCCTATCAACCGATCCGCTATCGCGAATCAGGCCATGTCGGCGAACTGACCTTCGAGTTTTACAACGGCGCGATGAGCACCGAACAGTGCCAGCGACTGGTGGAAGCCCTGCGCTGGGCCAAGTCCCGGGACACCCAAGTGCTGCTGATCAAGGGCGGGCGCGGCAGTTTCTCCAACGGCGTGCACCTCAACGTGATCCAGGCCGCAGCGGTTCCAGGGCTGGAAGCCTGGGCCAATATTCAGGCCATCGATGACGTCTGCCAGCAACTGCTCAGCGCCCGGCAACTGGTAGTCAGCGGCCTGACCGGCAACGCCGGGGCCGGCGGCGTGATGCTGGCGCTGACCGCCGACATCGTCTTCGCCCGGCCCGACATCGTGCTCAATCCCCACTACAAAACCATGGGCCTGTACGGCTCCGAATACTGGACCTATAGCCTGCCCCGCGCCGTCGGCCAGGCAATGGCGGAACAACTCATTGAAGACTGTCTGCCGATCAGCGCCACCCAAGCCTTGCAACTGGGCATGGTCCAGGAAATCGGCCCGCGCTGCCCCGACGAATTTGGCCTGTGGTTGTTGCAGCGGGCCAATGGTGCGTTGAGTGATCCGGCGTATCAGGCGGTGCGCGAGCGTAAAAGCCAGCTCGATACTCAACTGATGCAGCACTGTCGCAATGCCGAGCTGGAAGAGATGCAACTGGACATGGTGCAGAACCGCAAACAGTTTGCCGAGAAGTGCCGAAATTTTGTGTTCAAGCGCAAGGCGTGTGGCACGCCTCAGCGGTTGGTGGCTGAATGGGCGCAGGTGAAGGAAATTGAATTGGCAGATTGATTGTTTGGCATGAAGTAATTAGGTCGGGCAGTGAAATCTGTGGCGAGGGAGCTTGCTCCCGTCCGGCTGCGCAGCAGTCGTAAACCATCCGATAAGGTGCATCTGAAAAACTGCAGTGGCAGGTTTTGGGGCCGCTTCGCGCCCCAGCGGGAGCAAGCTCCCTCGCCACAGACGGTATCCGCTGGCGGCGCCTGCTCTTACAATGCCCGCACCTCCCACATCGGCCAGCCCATGGACATCGACCTCGCCCGCACTTTTCTGGAAATCGTCCGCCATGGCAGCCTGGCCGCGGCGGCTGAGAAGCTGCACGTCACCCAAACCGCGATCACTGCCCGCGTGCAGAAGCTCGAAAGTCAGCTCGGCAGCACGCTGTTCGTGCGCAACCGCGCCGGGGCGCGCCTGACGCCGAACGGCGAGGCCTTTGTGGTTTACGCCAATCAACTGGTGCAAACCTGGGAAGCGGCGCGCCGGGACTTGCCGCTGCCCGAGGGCTACCGCGACGTGCTGCACATCGGTGGCGAGGTCAGTCTGTGCAACCCGTTGATGCTCAGCTGGGCCGGCGAACTGCGCGAGAAAATCCCCAGCCACGCCTTGCGCATGGAAATCCGCGACGGCGAAAACCTGCTGCGCCAACTGGAGCTGGGGGTGCTGGATGCGGCGCTGGTCTATCAGCCCGAGTACTGGCCGCGCCTGCAAGTCGAGCAGGTGCTGGAAGAAAAACTCATCCTGGTACGACTGGCCGGACGGCCCGATCCTTACGTGTATATCGACTGGGGCCCAGACTTCCGTCGTCAGCACGATGCCGCATTGCCGGAGAAGGCCAAGGCAGCCTTGAGCTTCAACCTCGGCCCGCTGGCCTTGCAATACATTCTGGAAAACGGCGGCAGCGGCTATTTCCGCACCCGCGTGGTCCAGAGCTACCTGGAAAGCGGCGTGCTGGAGCCAGTGCCCAAGGCTCCGGAGTTCAGCTATCCGACCTACCTGGTCTACTCCCGGGACCGCGACTCGGCGACCTTGCAACGAGCCTTCGATTTGCTGCGCGAAGTGATCAAGACGGACGACGACTGGTCCCAGCGCTGGAACCCGTTGACCTGACGCCAGGCGCCTTGCACCGGAGCATGGCGCTTGTGTCCTCAAGGTTGGGCCAGCCTCTACGGCGAGATCGACTAATCTGCTGGTTATAACAATAACCACAGGTGAACGCAGTGAGGCAGACCACCGAAGCATTCCGCGCGCGCTACCGTGCCGATATTCATCCGCTCTACAACCCTTGGTTGCACGGCGCCTTTGTGCTGCTGTTCGGGTTGCTGGCCATCGGCGCGTTCTGGAGCACCGTGCATCAGGTACACCCCCTGGAATGGCTGACGGTGCCGCTGACCCTGTTGTTCTTCAACTTCGGTGTCTATGTCGTACATCGGCATCTGGGGCACCACAAAAAGCGCCTGGCGCAAATGTTCTACGCCCGTCACGCCGGTGACCATCACAGCTTTTTCACCCCCGGCCACATGACCTACGACAGCGCCCGGGACTGGCGGGTGATTCTGTTTCCGGCCTGGCTGATCGTGTTGCATACCCTCGTCATCACCGCGCCCGCCTGGTGGCTGTTGGCTCAGATCAACGGCAACGTCGCGGGGCTGTTCGGCGGCTGCATGGTCCTCGGTTACCTGACTTATGAAGTGTTCCATGCCTGCGAACATCTACCACCCGGCAACCCGCTGACACGTCTGCCATGGATCCGCCAGATGCGCCGTCTGCACGAATTGCACCATCGCCGTGAGCTGATGCAGGAGCGCAATTTCAATATCGTGTTTCCACTGATGGACTACCTTTTCGGCACCCTGCACTGGGAACCGGAACAAGCGCCTCCACACCTGACGAGAACGCCCACCCGTCTGCAGCACGTGGTCGACATCGCTGGAAATCCGCTCACCGTGCTCGCCTACGCCAGCACCGCGACACGTTGGCCGGAGTGGCATCCGTCCTCCCTCAAAGTCGATGGCCAGAGCGGCCCGCTGTATGCCGGGGCGCGGTTCGAGGAAGACATTCGGGCCGGCGGCCGTGAGGGGCATTTGCGCTGGGAGGTCGATGAATACCTGCCCGGTCGCCGCTGGAGCGCTCGGGCCTGGGGCGATCATGGGCTATCGTTGGTGGTGACTTACGAGTGCGAGGCTGAGGGCGACGGCACGCGGTTTGTCCGCACTCTGGAATATTGCTTCAGCGGTATGGTGATGCGCATCACCAATCGACTGTTGCTCAAGCGGCGCATCGAGCGTGAATCGGCGCAATCGATGCTGGCGTTACGCGAGATGGCGCAAAAACATCTGGCCTCGACAGGAGTCACCGCGTGAGAGCCCTCAAGTTTCGGCATTTATTGTTGCTGTTGATCATTGTGATTGGCGGCCTCCTGTTGTTATTACCGACCAAAGTCCAGCCGATCGCCTGGACACCGTCACCGGCGCCCTCCCTCATCGACGGCATCTACACAGACAATCAGCGCCTCAAAGGCGTGGAGCGTGTCGGCGCCGCTGACATCGACGGCCCGGAGGCGTTGCTGCTGGAGGAAGGCGTCCTCATCACCGGTCTGCATGACGGCCGGTTGATTAGCACCAGCCTCGACGGCAAGACCACCAAGGTGCTGGCCGATACCGGTGGCAGGCCATTGGGCCTGGCGCGCCATCCCAATGGTTTGTTGGTGATCGCCGACGGGGTCAAGGGTTTGCTGTCGCTCGATGCTCAAGGCCGTGTGATTGCATTGAGCACCACGGCCAACAACGTGCCCTTCGGTTTTACCGATGACGTGGTCATCGACAAGCCCGGGCATTACGCCTATTTCAGCGATGCTTCCAGCCGTTGGGGTTACGGCAAGGATGGCGAGGCAATCATCGAGCACGGCGGCGACGGCCGATTGCTGCGTTATGACTTCCAGACCGGCACGACGACGGTCTTGCTGGATAAGCTGGAGTTCGCCAACGGAGTGACCCTGGGGCCTGACGATGCGTTTGTGCTGGTCAACGAAACCGGTGCCTATCGCATCAGCCGCTATTGGCTGACCGGGCCGAAAGCCGGAACCCACGATCTGTTCATCGACAATTTGCCAGGGCTGCCGGACAACCTGGCATTCAATGGTCGCGACCGTTTCTGGGTGGCGCTGTATGCACCGCGCAATGCACTGCTCGACGCCACGGCGCCCTACCCTCTGGTACGCAAAATGATCGTGCGCGCGATGACGGTCCTGCCCAAACCGGTGGAGAGCCGCGCCTTTGCCCTCGGCCTGGACCTCGACGGTAAAGTGATTGCCAATCTGCAGGACGCCAGCAGCGGCAACTACTCACCCATCACCACCGTGCGCGAGTATGGGGACTGGTTGTATCTGGGTTCGCTGAAAGCACGGCACATGGCGCGGTTGCCGTTGAGTACGGCATTGCAGTAGTCACGGTGATCAAACTGTGGGAGCGGGCTTGCTCGCGAAGGCGGACTGACATTCAACATTGATGTCGACTGGCATGACCTCATTCGCGAGCAAGCCCGCTCCCACAGTTGATTCAGGTTCGTTTTGGAGAGCTTTGGATGGGGCACCTCGCATGGAGCCGCAAAGTCGGGCTCTGATCATTCGAGGTACCGGTATTTGTCCCCGTTCCAATTTTTCAGCCGCCGGTCGTCAGTGGCTTGATACAGAAGTCAGGACGGCGTCTGGAGTCGTTCAACGATCTTATTCTTGACCAGCACGCGCTTCTCCTTGAGCTTCTTCAGTTCGTCATCGCTGAGCGCGTCCGATTGGGCGGTCTCAGCCTTTACCACCTCGGCGTCCGCCTGAGAATACTTGTTGATCAGTGAATCCAGTAACGGATCCTTGGTGCGTTTTTGCTGGATCTCTTCCTTCGAAAGTTTCAGATCCTGATACAGATCATGAGTCACCGGCATGGAACACCTCCGTTTGTTAATCGGTAGCAAACGCGATTGATTGCGCTCACCAGCTATCAGAATGGCCTTGCTTACCGTGTTCTGTCGACCGTCTATCAGACCAGCGGTGTCCGTTCGTCGTCCTGTCGCAAACGCGATAAAACCTTTGCATTAGCGCCCGCCTCCATTGATTAACGATCACCCGGATCGCTCATGAAAACCTGTGTGGAGAATGACCGATGGACGGATTCAATCTGCGTCACCTCGCCCTGGCTGTAGCCTTGAGTAGCAGCATGGGCACGGCTTTTGCCGCCACCTCCAACGACTTCGTCGATGACGCGGCCGAGGGTGGCATCGCGGAAGTCGAGACCAGCAAACTGGCCCTGGAAAAAAGCTCATCGGCCGACGTCAAGGCGTTCGCCAAGATGATGGTCACCGATCATACCAAGGCCAATGAAGAGCTGGCGGCCCTGGCGAAAAAGCATGACATCGAGATGCCAGACACGACGACAGTGGTCAAACAGGCCAAGGAAAAAATTCTTGACCTGCGCGATGAATCCTTCGACACGGCCTATGCCAACAATCAGGTAAAGGCTCACGAAAAAACCATTGAACGGTTCAAAAAAGAAGCCAACACAGTGACGGACGACAGGACCAAAGGCGCCACCGAACTCAAGGCATTCGCGCAAAAAATGTTGCCGGCGCTGGAAAAACACCTGGATATGGCGAAAAAACTCCAGGCGGCTCATCCCGACAAATAATCCCAAGCTTGAGGCCAGGTGCGGAACCTGTGGGAGCGGGCTTGTGTGGCGAGGGGGCTTGCCCCCGTTCGAGTGCACAGCGCTCACAGGTCCTGGGTCCGCTGCGCGGCCCAACGGGGGCAAGCCCCCTCGCCACACAATCCCGCTCCCACATGGATTGCGCAGTCAATGAAAATCCAGAATCAACCACCCAGCACGCTGCGGATCATGCTCAACAGCGCTTCAGGGCCATAGGGCTTGCTCAACAGATAAGTGTCGGGGCTAAGTTGGTGATTGCGCGAAATGATGTCCCGGGTGTGGCCGGAGGTAAACAGCACCGCCACCGGCGGATTCTGCACCTTGGCCCAAGCGGCCAGGTCCGAGCTTTTGATCAGACCGGGCATAACCACATCGGTGAAAATCAGGTCCACCGCCGCGCCATCGAGCAACATCTGCATGGCCAGGTCACCGTTGGCCGCGGTCAGAACCTGATAGCCCTCTTCACGCAACAAGTCCACCGCCGAGCCACGCACCGCTTCGTTATCCTCGACCACCAGAATGGTTTCGTGTCCGCCCCGGTGCTGCGGATCATGGCGCGTTGTTTCACCGGGCAACGGGCGCAAGCTGCGCGGAAAATACAGCTGCACCCGAGTGCCCTGCCCGACGACGCTGGAGATCTCGATATGCCCGTCGCTCTGTTTGACGAAACCGAACACCATGCTCAAACCCAGGCCGGTGCCCTGGCCGTCGGCCTTGGTGGTGAAAAACGGTTCGAAGGCCTGTGCGAGCACTTGCGGCGGCATACCGACACCCGTATCAGCCACCGCGACGCAAACATAGTCGCCGGCGACGATGCCCTTGCCTGCGCAAAACTTGCGGTCGAGGGCAATGTTCTCGGCGCTCAGGGCAATGGTCCCCTCGCCGTTCATGGCGTCTCGAGCGTTGATCGCGAGGTTGAGAATGGCGTTTTCCAGTTGATTGCGGTCCACGTAGAGATGCCATGGATCGTCAGGCGCCGTCACCTTGATCTGGATAGTTTCCCCCAGCGCCCGCTGCAACAACTCTCCCAGGCCTTCGAAGATCTGCCGTGGATCGCAGACCGCCGGCGACAAAGGCTGACGACGGGCGAATGCGAGCAATTGCGACGACAATTTGGCACCGCGCTCGACGGCGGCAATCGACGCACTGACCCGGCGTTGCACGTTGGCGTTGTCCGGCTCGTGACGCGCCAGCAAATGCAAGTTGCCGGCGATGACCTGCAACAGGTTGTTGAAGTCATGGGCCACGCCACCAGTGAGACCGCCGATGGCTTCGAGTTTTTGTGACTGACGCAACTGCTCTTCGGCCGCCAGCCGCGCTTCGACCTCGTCGGCGACGCGCTGCTCCAGGTTGCGGGTGAATTTGAGCAACGACTCTTCGGCGCTCTTGCGTTCGTGGATGTCAATCAACACCCCGGGAAAGCGGAACGCCTCGCCTTGCTCATTGAACTCGCAGCACCCGCTGGCGAGCACCCACAGGTAACTGCCATCGGGACGCAGAACCCGGTATTCAGCGTTATAGGGAATGCCGGTTTCCACCGACTGATTGAGCCGCTCCTGAACCCAGCTACGGTCGTCGGGATGAATCTGCATTTCGGCGATGATCGGTGGCAGGTTGGTCAGGTCCTGGTCGGGCGGATAGGAAAACGTGCGGGCGAAGCGTTCGTCGGCAGACAGCACATTAGCCTTGATGTCCCAGACGAACGAGCCGAGCAAAGCCCCGGCATTAAGAGCCAGGCGAACTCTTTCGTTGTCGGCGCGATAGGCGCTTTCGGCTTCCTGGCGGCGGCGCTCGGAAATCACATGATCCGTGGTATCGACCACCATCGCCATGACCCCGGCGGGGTGTCCGTCATCATCGGCGACGGGACTGTAATAAAGATCCATCCAGACGTCTTCGGGTACGCCATCACGCAACAGCACCAGGGCTTTGTTGTGATAGGACAAGGTACCGCCCGCAAGGCAGATATCCACTACGTGGCGATTGAATTCGGCGACCTCTGGCCAGCCCAACTCCACCGGGGAACCCAGCAGGTAAGGATGGCGCCCACCGGCAAATCTCGAGTAGGCATCGTTATAGATCATGTAGCCGGGCCGGCCCCACAGCATCACCATCGGCAGGGGTGAGGCGAGCAATAATTGCACCGCGCTGCACAGGCTCCCGGGCCAGGTATCGATGCTCCCGAGCTCGGTCAGGCTCCAGTCGAACGCGCGAATGCGTCCGGCCATTTCGCCGCTCCAGCCGGTACATCCGTGGCTATTGTCTAGAAACTGCATCGACTGGCCTATGTCCTGTGAATGACATGTTTTCAGGCAGTGCAACGGCGTGAGGAGACGGTGCGTGCCCGTTTGTTTCGAGCACCGCCGACGCCAATGGTTTCATAGAGGTATAGCTGAATGTCTCAGGTTCAGCGGAAATCCCGGCTACGCACATGGATACCGTCGAGCAATGAACTCAGGTCGCTCAAGCGTCCGGCAATCAGATGCCGCACCTCGCCTTCCTTTTCCCAACGCCCATCGACCTTGAGCAATTGCGAGCCGACCAGTACCTGCCGTTGCCGTTCGGCCAAGTCGCGCCAGACCACCACGTTGACGTTGCCGAACTCGTCTTCAAGCGTCACGAAGGTCACGCCGCTGGCGGTACCCGGGCGTTGCCGGCCGGTGACCAATCCGGCGACGCTGACCGGTCGGCCGTGCTCGACATCCATAAGTTCTTTCGAGCTGCGACAACGCCGGGCTTTCAATTCACCCCGCAGCAATGCCAGCGGATGCGGGCCGAGGGTGGTGCCGACACTGTTGTAATCGGCTTGCAGGTCTTCGCCCACGGTGGGTTTGGGCAGAGACACCGCCGGCTCTTCCTGGCTCGGCAAACCGGCAAACAAGCCGAGCTGCTTCTGTACCCCCGCCACTTCCCAGCGCGCCCGATGCCGGTCACCGGCCAGCCCGCGCAACGCTCCGGCATCGGCCAGTTGCTCCTGGGCGCGAGCATCGAGTCGCGCCCGTTCGCCAAGGTCGGCGATGTCGGCAAACGCCCCTTTCGACCGTGCGACTTCAATGCGCCTGGCATCGTCCTCGCGAAAGCCTTTGATCATCCGCAACCCCATGCGAATGGCCGGCTGCGCGCCGGTGATCGGTTCCAGGCTGCAATCCCAGTCACTGGCCCGCACGTCCACCGGACGAATCTGCAAATGATGCCGGCGGGCGTCCTGAAGAATCTGGTCCGGGCTGTAGAAACCCATGGGCCAGCTGTTGATCAGCGCACAGGCGAAGGCCGCCGGCTCGTGGCATTTCAACCAGCAACTGGCATAGGTCAGCAAGGCGAAACTGGCGGCGTGGGATTCGGGAAAACCGTAATTGCCGAAGCCTTTGATCTGCTCGAAGATCTGCGCGGCGAACTCCGCCGTGTAGCCGTTTTTCTTCATTCCGTCCGCCAATCGCTCCTTATGCGGTTCCAGTCCGCCGTGGCGTTTCCAGGCGGCCATGGAACGGCGCAATTGATCGGCCTCGCCGGGGCTGTAGTCGGCGGCAACAATCGCTATCTGCATCACCTGTTCCTGGAACAGCGGCACGCCCAACGTACGCTTCAGCACCGCTTCAAGTTCTTTCGACGGGTAGATCACCTCTTCTTCGCCCTTACGCCGCCGCAGATAGGGATGCACCATCCCGCCCTGAATCGGCCCCGGACGAACGATCGCCACCTCGATCACCAGATCGTAGAAATTCTTGGGCTTGAGCCTCGGCAACATCGACATCTGTGCCCGGGATTCGATCTGGAACACCCCGATGGTGTCCGCATGGCCAATCATTTCGTAGGTTTGCGGATCTTCGGCCGGCACCGTCGCCAGGCTCAGGTCACGGCCACGGTGCCGACGCAGCAGATCGAAACAACGACGAATCGCGCTGAGCATGCCCAGCGCGAGGATATCGACCTTGAGCAACCCGACCGCGTCCAGATCGTCCTTGTCCCACTGGATGATGGTGCGCTCGGCCATGGCGGCGTTTTCCACCGGTACCAGGCTGTCCAGGGGCTGTTCGGAAATCACGAAACCGCCAGGGTGCTGGGACAGGTGCCGGGGGAAACCGATCAACTGCCCCGTCAGGCTCAGCACCCGGCGCAACACCGGGCTGTCGGGATCGAAGCCTCCTTCACGCAGGCGCTCTACGGGCGGCGCCTGATCACTCCAGTGACCGCAACAGTCGGCCAGGGCGTTGACCTGATCCGGCGGCAAACCCAGTGCCTTGGCCACATCGCGCACGGCGCCGGCACCATGGTAAGTGCTGACCACCGCCGTCAGTGCCGCACGGGCGCGACCATAACGCTGGAATACGTACTGCAGGACTTCTTCACGCCGTTCGTGTTCGAAGTCCACGTCGATGTCCGGCGGCTCGTTGCGCTCTTTGGAGAGAAAACGCTCGAACAGCAGCGTGCTCCGCTCCGGGTCAATCTCCGTGATGCCCAGCACGTAGCACACCGCCGAATTGGCGGCAGAACCGCGCCCCTGACAGAGAATGTGTTGCTTGCGGGCGAAATTCACAATGTCGTGAACCGTCAGGAAATAACTTTCGTACCCCAACTCGGCAATCAGCTGCAGTTCCTTGTCGATCTGCGCCAACACCTCGGCTTTAGGACCTTTTTCCCAGCGCCACCGAACACCCTTTCCTGCCAACTCCCGCAGCCAGGACGTGGCCGTGTGACCTTCAGGCACCAGCTCCCGGGGATATTGATAACGCAACTGACCGAGGTCGAACGTGCAGCGCCGGGCGATGCTCAGCGTTTCGTCGAGCAGTGCCTGCGGATAGAGATCGCGCAAGGCGTCGAGGCTGCGCAAATGCCGTTCGCCGTTAGGGTGCAGACGCAACCCGGCCTCGGCCACCGATAGGTGATGGCGGATCGCGGTCATGGTGTCCTGCAAGGCACGCCGGCCGCGGGCGTGCATGTGCACATCGCCGCTGGCCACCGCCGGGATTCGCAGTTCCCGCGCCAGGGTCAGCAGCGCCGCCAGTCGCCGGATGTCATCCTGCCCGCGATGTAACTGAACGCTCAGCCACAGGCGCTCGGCGAAAGCCTGCTTCAGCCAGTGACCCTGCTCAAAGTCATCGACGGCGTCCGGCACCCACAACGCCAACAGCCCCGGCAACGGCTCGCCGAAATCCTCCCGCAGCACCTGATACTGGCCTTTCTGCGTGCGGCGTCTGGCGCGAGTAATCAGGCGACACAGGGTTTGGTAACCCTCGAGGTTTTCCACCAGCAGCACCAGTTTCGGGCCGTCTTCGATGCGTATTTCACTGCCGATGATCAGCGGCAATTCCACGGCCTTGGCCGCCTGCCAAGCGCGGACGATGCCCGCCAGGGTGCATTCGTCGGTGATCGCCAACGCTTGATAGCCCTGCTTTTTCGCCCGTTGAAAAAGCTCAAGCGCACTGGAAGCACCGCGCTGGAAACTGAAGTTCGACAGGCAGTGCAGTTCGGCATAATCGACACTCATGCGAACCAGCCTTGCAGCCACAACGGACCGCCCTCACCCACCGCCCGATAGGCCCAGCCCTGCTGACCGGAGCGAGTTTCGATCAGGTAGTAATCGCGGCGCACGTCGTCGCCGTCCCACCAGCCCGACTCGATGCGTTCCGGCCCCATGAGGATGCGCGTCGAACCTTCGTGTACTGCCTGCGGTTCAGTCAGTAACCAGCCCGGACGTTGCACGGCAGGCAGCACCCCACAGGCCTGGCTGTCGACACTGGCCTGCCACGCGCATTCCGGCCGGTGATCGGCCTGGAACCGCAAGCCTTGCACCGCGTCATCTCCCAATCGCGCGCGCAAGCGTTCGCGCAGTTGCTCCCAAGGCAAGGATTGCTGCGGACGATCATCGAACAGTTCCTGGTACTGGGGCACAAAGGCCGGTAGCTCTTCGGCGCGCAGACGAAAACCGCGTACCGGCGCCTCCACCTGAACTTGCTCCAGCCTCCCTCGGGCCAGTTCGAACAGCATCGCCGGATCGCGCTCGGCGCTGAGCAGGCCGACCTTGATCAGCGTGTCTGGCAACCCGGCGTGCTCCAGGTGCAGGTCAAACCGCTGCACACCGCTGTCCCGCCCGCAGAGGAAGGCCGCCAGATCGCCGGTCAGCCTGCGCAACGGAAACAGCAATGCCTGATGGGATTGCACATCGAAATTAAGCTCGATGCGCACATCGAAACGGTCCGGCGGCAGGTAAAACGCCAGCGCCAGCCGTCGCTCGCCGAACAGGGTGTCCAGATGCTTGAGCACCTGAGCCTCGAAACGCCGGGCCAGGCTATGTCGTGGCAGCGCCTGCACCTGACTCAAGGTGCGCAGCCCCATGCGCGACAATGCCGTGGCAACGCTTGGCTCCAGAGCGATCCGGTCGACGGGCAACTGCCCAAGGTGGTACTGCAAGGCTGCATTGTCCGGCACCACCAGACCGTCATAAACGTTGGCCAGCACCCGCGCCGCCACCGGATTGGGCGCGGCGACAATCCGGTGACGAAACCCCAGCTCGCCAAGTTCGGCCCGCAACCGCGTCTCGAACTGCGGCCAGGGCCCGAACAAGCCCAGGCTGGATTCGATTTCAAACACCACGGCTCGCGGGTAATGCACGCTGACCTGGGAACTGAACCGATAGGCCCAGGCAGCCAGGAACTGCTGCCAGTGTTCGATCTCCGTTGCGTCGTATTCGGCGGTGACAAAACCTTTGCTCAAGGCCTGAGCGGCGGTCATCGACTGGCCGGGCCGCAAGCCCAGCGCCCGCGCCGAACCGTTGACCGCTTGCAGCACCCGACGCTGGGCCGGGCCAGTCAGCAGCGCCAGCGGTTCGTCGGGGTCGGGGCGCTGGCGCAGTACCGCGTCCAGTGCCAATTGCGGGAAGAGAATGCAAACCCAGCGCATGGCAACCTCAATGCCCGACGGCAAAGGCAATCGGCGCCGAACGGGCCAGCCCGCCCCGGCACTTGAGCACCCGCAATTGCGCAGGTTTGGCGTCGATGGCGATGCGCAGGGCCGCTGGCGACGGGTTGATGGCTTCACTGATCGAGCGATAGGCGAACGCCAGGGTCTGACCCGTTTCCGCTGCCACCTGCAAACGTCGCAACGCCCGATCGTCGGCCTTGTGCGGCCAGCACAACACCGCCCCGCAACTGCCCGAACGCAGGCATTGTTCCGCCGCCCACAGCGCATCACGCTCGCTGGCCTGGATGATCGACAGTTGCCGCAGATCGACCCCGGCATTCTGCCAGGCCTGGGGATACGGCACGTAAGGCGGCGCCACCAGCACGATGCGCTCCCCCGCCGCCGACAGCCGCGCCAGCGCCGGCCACACCAGTTGCAACTCACCCACACCCTGCCCGGCCAGCAGAATTTCAGTCAGCGCCGCTTCCGGCCAGCCGCCCGTGGGCAATGCCGCATCCAGCGCCGCATGCCCGGTGGGTTGCGGGCTGACGGCCGGTGGCGCAGGCCGGCCCTTCCAGACCTGGCCGCCATTGAACAGCGTATCCAACGCAACGACGGCGCCCATCACCCTTGCCTCACCAGACCGCAGAACACGCCTTCGATGGCCAGATCCTGATCGGCTCGAACAATGATCGGCTTGTAAGCCGGATTGCGTGGTAACAGACGAACAGAATCGCCGACCCGCTCGAAACGCTTGATGGTGACTTCGCCGTCAAGTCGCGCCACAACGATCTGGCCGTTGACCGCTTCGGGATTGCGCCGCACGCCCACCAGATCACCGTCGAGAATGCCGTCCTCAATCATCGAATCGCCCTGCACCCGCAGCATGTAATCCGGCACCCGCGAGAAGATCGACGGATCAAGCAGCAAACGGCTGTGGACCTCGGCATCGGCACCGATCGGCGCACCGGCCGCCACTCGACCGAGTACCGGAACGTCCAGCAACTCGGGTCGCGGCGGTTGATTCAACAGCCGGATACCTCGCGCCTGATGCGGATTGACCTCGATAAAACCGGCCTCGGTCAGCGCCAACACGTGCTTGCGCGCCACGCTGCGGGAGGCGAAGCCAAAGGCCTCGCTGATTTCAGCGAGGCTCGGAGGCTGACCGTGTTCGGCGATTCGATCGCGGATGAAGGTCAGGATGGCGGTACGGCGGGGAGTTAAAGTCGTCATGGAGTACATTTGTACTCTTTTGGGTTTTTCCTGACAAGGACCGCCAGTCAGCTCAACCCGCGGCAGGGGCGCTAAGTGTCAGCAATCCTCTGACCGCTATTGCTTCCTGTGGGAGCGGGCTTGCCCGCTCCCACAGGGATATCAGTCGTTTTCGGGGGCGAGGTTTGCCAAGTAGGGCCACGGGTAGATGCCGCGTTCTATTTCTTCAATCGCGCTTGAGGATCTGGTCCATCACCCAATCGGTTTTCAACGCCTGTTCGGCCAGCGCCGGGTGCTGAGCCTCACCACGGATGTGGGCGTTCATGCCCAGCACGTGGTGCCACTGGATGTGTTCGTGATGTTCGATGTGCAGGCTGAGGTGTTCATCGGCTTCCAGCTGTACCGGGTGTTCGTCGAACACCGAAAAGCTGATCCGGCCTTGGCTGCCGATTACTTCGACCCGGTCCTCACGACGGTCTGCCACGAAATTCCAGCAGCCCATGCCCAGCGCCCCCGACGCAAATCGCCAACTGGCGCTGACGGCGTCTTCAGCGGCGTACAACCCAGCCTGATGCGCGGTGAAACCGGCGACCTCAACGATGTCACCCAGCAGGTACTGGAACAGGTCGAAGCCATGGCTGGCGAGGTCGGCGAAGTAACCACCGCCGGCAATCGCCGGGTCGGTTCGCCAGTTGTCTGTGCCGCCAAGGTCGCTCGATGAAGGCGCTTTGGTCAGCGTCCAGGTCAGGTGCCGGACTTCGCCGATCCGCCCTTCCGCAAGCCATTGCCGCACCTGCTGGAAGCGCGGCAACGAGCGTCGATAATAAGAAACGAACAGGTGCAGTCCGGCCTCGGCAAAGACCTTTTGCATCTCACGGCTTTGCCCGGCATTCAGCGACATCGGTTTTTCGACGCAGCAATGTTTGCCGGCGGCAGCCACTTGCAGGCTGTAAGCGTGATGGCTGTCGGGAGGCGTGGCGATGTACACCGCGTCCACCTCAGGGTCATTGATCAGCGCTTCGGCGTCGGTGTAGGCCCGGGCAATGCCGTGGCGCGCGGCGTAATCACTCACCGCTTCCAGTCGCCGCCCCATCACCGCCACCAGCGCCGAGCCGGGCGCCTTGTAGAACGCCGGCCCGCTCTTGCGCTCGGCCACACTGCCGCACCCAATCATGCCCCAGCGCACCACGCTCATAGACACTGCGGTTCAACCGATGCGCAGTGCGCGCAGGTCGAGGCGACCGTCCTTGAGCGGTGGGCACCAGTAGTAGCCGCCGGTGATCGGTCGGCTGATGCGATACAGACCGTCGGTGATGCCGTCTTCCAGACCGCTCATGCGCCGCAGCTGGGATTCGAACGCGTCGAGGGAAAAACCGAAAGCCAGGAACATCAGGCCGGCACGATCGCCTTCGATCCACGGCATCGAGCGACGGACCACGAAGGCTTCCGGTGTGAAGCTTTCCTGGGCGGTGCGTTTGACGTGGGCAGAGATTGGCGCGTCGTCGAGTTCTTCGTTGTCGCTCAGGCGACGGCCCATGATGTTGTCTTTCTCATGGGACGGCATCGCGTGAAAGCCTTTCAAGTCATGCTGCCATTGCTGGATCGCGGCGAAGCTGCCACCGACCAGACCCTCAGCGCCCTCGCCCAACAACGCGGCGGCCACAGCAGCTTCATCGTGAGGGTTTTCGGTGCCGTCTTCGTAACCGGTCAGGTCATGGCCGCTCATGTGGCGGAAGGTTTCGTTCATCTGCACCAGTCGCAGGGCCGGTGCCAGCGCGGCTTCGATCGCATGACTGCGATTGAGCAGTTCGCCACGGTCAACACCGTGCAGCCAGCACCAGAGCGCGTGTTGGGTCGACGGGTTGTCGACGCCGACACCGACCAGCGCAGGAAAGGCACGCAGCCCGTCGATCTGCGCGTGCAGCGCCTTGACCAGGGATTCACCGAAACCGACGACCGCCGACTTTCCGTCCACCAGGCGCATCAGGTTATCCAGCGCAGCCGGCAGTGCCTCGGCGGATTCAAGGGCGAAGAACATATGACGAGCTTGAGGCGGAACAGGGGTGGCGAGAATGCCCGGCTGGTAATAACTCATATGAACTCCTTCAGAAAGAGCGTGAAGTTTAACCGGGGGATGCTCAGTTGTGTGCGCTCAGGTCAAAAGATCAGCGGGTCATGACAATGTGTTGCGATCTTGGTAAAACGATTCAGCTATGCTGATCAGGCCTTGACCTAATAACGGAACGTAGCGATAACACCTTATCCGCATCACCCAATCCAGACGGGGTAGCGACATGACCACAGCACAAATCCTTGGCAACCTGTTTCCCACCGCCGACAACGTCCCGGAAAAGTACCGCCTCAACGGCCAGACCGAACAGCGCGAATATCTGGTCGACGGTGAACTGAAAACCTGGTCCGGGCCCCTCGCCCAAGTCCGCAGCCCGGTGTACCTGAGCGGCGCGAATGGCGACGAACAAGTGATCCTCGGCAGCACGCCGCTGCTCGATGCCGAGACCGCATTGACCGCTCTCGACGCCGCCGTCCGCGCCTATGATCGCGGCCAGGGCCTGTGGCCGACCATGCGCGTGGCCGAGCGTATCCAGCACGTCGAAACCTTCCTGGCTCGCATGCGCGAACAGCGCGAGGCGGTGGTCAAGTTGCTGATGTGGGAGATCGGCAAAAACCTCAAAGACTCGGAAAAAGAATTCGACCGCACCTGCGACTACATCGTCGACACCATCAATGCCCTCAAGGAGCTCGACCGCCGCTCCAGCCGCTTCGAACTGGAACAGGACACCCTCGGCCAGATCCGCCGCGTTCCGTTGGGCGTCGCGTTGTGCATGGGGCCTTACAATTACCCGCTGAACGAAACCTTCACCACGCTGATTCCGGCGCTGATCATGGGCAACACTGTGGTGTTCAAACCGGCCAAGCTTGGCGTGCTGTTGATTCGCCCTCTGCTCGAAGCGTTCCGCGACAGCTTCCCGGCCGGAGTGATCAACGTCATTTACGGCAGCGGCCGCGAAACCGTCAGTGCGCTGATGGCCAGCGGCAAGATCGATATCTTTGCGTTCATCGGCACCAACAAGGCCGCCAGCGACCTGAAAAAACTCCACCCAAGGCCTCACCGCCTGCGCGCGGCGCTGGGCCTGGATGCGAAGAACCCCGGCATCGTTCTGCCGGAGGTCGATCTGGACAACGCGGTCAATGAAGCCGTCACCGGTTCCCTGTCGTTCAACGGTCAGCGCTGCACCGCTCTGAAAATCCTCTTCGTCCACGAAGATGTGGTCGAGGCGTTCATCGAGAAATTCAACGCCAAACTCGCCAGCCTCAAACCCGGCATGCCGTGGGACAGCGGCGTGGCCCTGACGCCATTGCCGGAATCAGGCAAGGTCGATTACCTGCACACGCTGGTGGCGGACGCGGTCAGCAAAGGTGCAGCCGTGGTTAACCCCAACGGCGGTGAATCCCGCGCATCGTTCTTCTACCCGGCCGTGTTGTACCCGGTGACACCGCAGATGCGCGTCTACCAGGAAGAACAGTTCGGCCCGGTCGTACCGATCGTGCCTTACCGTCATCTGGACACCGTGATCGATTACGTCCTGGAATCCGATTTCGGCCAGCAACTGAGCATCTTCGGCACCAACCCGGTGGCGGTCGGCAGACTGGTGGATACCTTCGCCAATCAGGTCGGCCGGATCAACCTCAACGCCCAGTGCCAGCGCGGTCCGGACACCTATCCGTTCAACGGCCGCAAGAACTCCGCCGAGGGCACGCTGTCGGTACATGATGCGCTGCGAGTGTTTTCGATTCGGACCCTGGTGGCGACCAAATTCCAGGAGAGCAGCAAAGAGCTTCTCAGCGAGATCATCAGCGGACGAAACTCGAGTTTTCTGACCACCGACTACATCTTCTGAGGACACCGAGCCTGAGCATCATCAGAAGCCTTCGACTGCCACCGCTGTTGCGCCGGATACTGCGTCCGTTGCTGGACCCGTACCGGCGCTACCGCCACGCCAAACTGATCCATGCGGTGCGGGTTTCGTTGGGATTGCTGGCGACGATCCTGCTGACCACGGGTATCAACCTGCCCCACGGCGAATGGGCGTCGGTGACCATGCTGGTGGTGATCGGTGGCTTGCAACACCACGGTAATATCGGCAAAAAAGCCGCCGAGCGGGCCATCGGCACCTTGATCGGGGCCGGAGTCGGCTTGTTGCTGGTGGCGCAACAGGCCTGGCTCGGGATGCCGTGGCTGACCTATTTCGCGATGTCGGTGGTGTGCGGATTCTTCTCGTACCACGCCATCGGCAAGGGCGGTTACACGGCGCTGCTGTCGGCGATCACCGTGTTTATCGTCGCAGGACACGGTGACAACCCGGTCACCGATGGCCTGTGGCGCGGGGTGGATATTCTGATCGGCATCGCCTTGGCGCTGGCCTTCTCCTTCGCCCTGCCGCTCTATGCGGTGTACTCCTGGCGCTACAACCTGGCCGATGCGTTGCGCGACTGCGCGGCAATCTACGGCCGCATTATCAAGGGTGAGTCCGTCACCGCTGACGAACACCTGAAACTGATGAATCGCTTGAACACGGTAATGGTGCAACTGCGCTCACTGATGCCCTCGGTATCCAAGGAAGTGCGAGTTTCCATGACCGAACTCGATGCAATTCAGCGCAATCTGCGGATGTGCGTGAGCATCCTGGAAATCCTCGGCAATAGCCGACCGAATGCCGATGACTCCGAGGCAATGGCCCATCTGCAATCGGCATTGAAAGCCGAACACCGACAGATTCGGGTGCAACTGATCGGTATGGCTCGGGCGTTGAAATCGGGCGCTTCGCAACGGCTCAGCCGGCCAGCCGAATCGCCATCGGACTCAACGCTCGATGCGTCGGTCTACAGTCCGCTGGATGCCTATCGATTGCTGACCCGACAATTGACCGCGAACATCGGCGAGATGCGCCAGCGTTTGGCGAAGACCGCACCGCGCTGGAACATCTGAGCCGCTGTTTATTGTGTAGCCACCCGCCGAAGCTTCAAGCCCCAACCCTGTTGCATCCCGGCGGCGGCCAACAGAATCGCGGCAACACCGATCCATTGCAGCGGCTCCAGGCGATGGCCGAAGGCGAACCAGTCAACGAAAATCGCCGCAATCGGGTAGATGAACGACAGCGCGCCGGTCAGCGCTGTCGGCAGTTTTTGAATCGCGCCGTAGAGCAACACATACATCAGACCGGTATGCACGATGCCCAGGGTCACCAGGCTGGCCCAGGCATCGGGCGTTTGCGGTATCGCCGAGAAATGCGCAAAGGGCGCGAGCAACAGCACGCCGGTGCAGACCTGGATCAACGCAATCAGATGCGGTGGCGTACCGGTCAGGCGTTTGATGATCAGCGCGGCAATCGCATACAGAAAGGCAGCCCCCAGCGCCAGACCAATCCCCATCAGGTAATCGTTGCCGCCCTCGCCCTGCCCGCCATGTGCGCTGACAATCGCCAGCATCCCGATAAACGAAATGCCCAGCCAGAACAGTTTTTGCAGGGTGATCTTCTCTCCCAGAAACAGCGCGGCCAACCCCACCAGCATGAACGGCTGGACGTTATAAACCGCCGTGCCAATGGCAATCGAGGCGCGGGAGTAAGACGCGAATAACAGCACCCAGTTACCGACAATCGCCACGCCGCTCAGCACGGCCAGGAGGAAAGTGGTGGACGTCAAAATGCCAGGGCGCAGAAAGCCGAACGCTGCGCAGATCAGCAATAAGGTGGCGGCACCGAACACGCAGCGCCAGAACACCACGTCCAGCACCGGTTGCCCGGACACGAGCACGAACCAACCAATGGTCCCGGAAATCAGCATGGCGGCGGTCATCTCGAATGAGCCGCGACGTAGTGTTTTGTCCATCATCAACCTCCTGTGTTTGAGCCCAAAGTATGCCAATCCACCTGGGGGCTTCTCCAGCGCAAAAAGCAGGCTAAACTCGGCTTCTGCCTTTTTTATCAAGGCTTATTCAGCCGATTGCCTAACAGGGGATTCGCCATGACCGACGACATCGACCAAGTGCTGATCAGCGCGTTGATGGAAGACTCACGCCGCTCGCTCAAGGCCCTGGCACAGATCAGCGGCCTGTCCTCACCCAGTGTCGCCGAGCGCCTGCGCCGCCTCGAAGAACGTGGCGTGCTCAAGGGCTATACCGTCGAGATCGACCCCAAATGCTTCGGTTATCAACTCCAGGCCATCGTCCGCATTCGCCCGCTGCCGGGCCAGTTGCAGGAAGTAGAGCGACAGATTCAGGCCATCCCCGAATTCACCGAGTGCGACAAAGTCACCGGCGACGACTGTTTCATCGCCCGCCTGCATGTGCGCTCGATGGAACAACTGGACACCCTCCTCGATCGCCTTAACAGCCACGCCGAAACCAACACCGCCATCGTCAAGAAGACCCCGGTCAAACGCCGGCTGCCGCCGATGGCGTGAGTGCTGTTTTTGTTGAAACCAACGAGCTGAGCCAAATCACAGACAATAAAAAACCCGCCGAAGCGGGTTTTTTACTCAGGGCTGGCGATCAATCATCGCGGCTCATGATGCCGAACAGTTGCAACAAGCTGACGAACAGGTTGTAGATCGATACATACAGGCTGATGGTCGCCATGATGTAGTTGCGCTCACCGCCGTGAATGATGGCGCTGGTCTGGAACAGAATGCACACCGACGAGAACAGCACGAAACCTGCGCTGATCGCCAGTTGCAGACCGCTGATCTGGAAGAACAAGCTCGCCAGAGTCGCGCCCAGCAGCACAAAGAAACCGGCTGTGATGAAACCACCGAGGAAGCTCATGTCCTTGCGGGTGATCAGCACATAAGCCGACAGGCCACCGAACACCAGCGCGGTCATCGCGAAGGCCGAACTGACCACTTCCGCGCCGCCCTGCATACCCAGGTAACGGTTGAGGATCGGGCCGAGCAGGAAACCCATGAAACCGGTCAGCGCGAACGCAGACACCAGGCCCCACGCCGAGTCACGGAGTTTGTTGGTGAGAAAGAAAAGGCCGTAGAAGCCGATCAGCACCACGAAGATATTCGGGTAGCCGACACGCATCTGCTGCGCGACAAACGCCATCACGCCGCTGAATGCGAGGGTGAGAGCGAGTAAGCCATAAGTGTTGCGCAGGACGCGGCTAACCTCTAGCTGCTCAGCCTGCACGCTGTTATTAACTGCGTAATCCTGTTCGCGCATGGCGACACTCCTGTTGGGTTTGAAACGTTCAGTCGCAAAGATCATAACAGACGCTCTGTAACAAGCCATGCAGAGAGTTTGACAGTGTGTTTCATTCAGGTATTATGGCGCCCGCAACGCAAACGGAGGTGTGGCCGAGTGGTTTAAGGCAACGGTCTTGAAAACCGTCGACTGTAACAGGTCCATGAGTTCGAATCCCATCGCCTCCGCCATATTTGTACCGACAAAGCCCTGATTATTCAGGGCTTTGTCGTTTCTGGCTTTTGGCAAAACCTGCCAGCCCACACTTCAGCCCACACCCTGGATGAAGTATTGCTTTTCGACCGGCCGTTAGTTTTTCGAATGGCCTATTGCCTACACCTACATTCCTGAAAAACAGGCTCAGGGGGTAGTTTTCGCAGAAAACGCCGGAACGAATGTAGAGATCGCGACTTCTCCTCGACGCAGCCCAACAAATTACACACAAACAAAAACGCCGCTCCGTGCAGACTGTGTGAAAACCTAGCAATCTGCTGGCCGGTTAAAGAAAATGCCCGTATCGCAAGATACGGGCATTTTTCATGCGCTATATCCAAGGTGAAAACCGCTCCCAGACCGCGCTGTTTCCACTCTCGCTGGACGAACTCATTCCCGGGGATCATCTGGTTCGGGTCACCGAAGCCTAATTTCCCTTCTGGACTTTGAGCAGTTGGGCTTCGACAAAGCCAGATCCAAGGCCACGGGACGCCCTTCGTACGATCCCGCCGACCATTGATAATAATTGGGCGGAGAACCAGATCCGGCCTTGAGCTCTTGGACGCAAGAACTGGCTCTTCGCAGGATCGCTACGCAGCGGAAAACGGGCGGCGGCGATCATGAGCTTGATCCAGTCTGCGCGGCTGAATGGTCATGATCCGTATGCCTACCTCAAAGAGGTTCTGACGCGGCTGCCGACGCAGCGGGCGAATGAGATTGAGCAGTTGCTGCCGCACCGGTGGCAAAGTTCCCCCCCCCTTCTTGCCCACAGCCGGTCTATTGCCTAACTCGTTTGCTCGCATAGCAATTTTCTGCCACTCCGTTTGGCTAGAACCATAAGCGTCAGCCCGACGAGAATAGGCGGAATGCTCAATAGTTGGCCAACGTTTAGTGACAAGGAATAGTCATAGCTGGCTTGGGGCATCTTGGTGAATTCAAGCAGGAATCTCGCCGAGAAGACTGCTGACAAAAACAACCCGCTCAGGAACCCCGGTTCCAGGGGGGGGCGGCGTTTCTGGTACAGCAAGAACATCAGCAAAAACATTGCTAGATAGACGCATGCTTCATAGAGTTGTGTGGGGTGCCTAGGCAGCGTATCAATTCGGGAAAATACAATTGCCCACGGAATATCGGTCGGAACACCGGCGATCTCAGAATTGAAGAAATTGCCCACTCTGATCAGGCAGCCGCCCAAAAGAGCAACTATGGCAATCCTGTCCAGCAGCCAGAGATAGCCAATGTCGGAACGACGTCGGCAGAATAGATAGAGGCTAAGGGCGAGTCCAATAGCGCCGCCGTGGCTTGCTAGCCCGCCTTTCCAGATGGCTAGGATTTCCGCAGGATTGCTGAAGTAAAACGCTGGATCGTAAAACAGCACGTGCCCAAGTCGGGCGCCGAGCACTGTACCCAAGCCGAGATAGATCAACAGAGCGTCCAGGTCACCCTCAGGCTTACCTTCTCGTTTGAAGATAAACCTCATGATTGCCATACCGAAGCCAAACGCGGCTGCGAACAGGACACCGTACCAATGGATATCGAGCACTCCGAACCGCATCAGTACAGGGTCGGTGTTCCATACAAAATACTGCTCCATCGCGCAATCTCTCCTTGTCTAGCAGACGCTTCCACTTGCAGTTATCCCTTTCCCTGTAAATCAATGCGCTACAGATGAAGCCTCGTTGCCGCAGGCTCTGTCACAGGAATCAGTTCGCAACCATATCAGTTCATCGGCCATGGAGCTTAGCCGCAGGGATCAGGGCATATGGCATAGAGGTGATTGATAGCTCTGAGTCACGCGATGCGAGTTGGGCGGACGATACGTTTTTCGAAACGGTTTTTACCACAATAACGTCAGTTTGCAGCCCGTAGCCTAGCAATAGGTGATGGAAGTGACGGCACCGATGCCTGACAGCAAAGGCATCGGTGTCTCTTGCCTGCTCTGGCAGTCCGTCGGGGTCAACTCATCTCTGGAACGAGGTGACTCATGAACGTCAGGTTTTCAATAGCGTACATATACTCAGAGAATCTCGGATCTCCATCGTTGAACGCCTTTGCCACTTTTTGTGCGTTCTCAAGACTGTCCCACATTGCTAAATCCGCGAAGATTCGGTCGTCACTCATAGGGCAGTACGCGTGGTATTCGATCAAACCAGGAAAGGTCTTTAACGTTTCACGAAGCCCTGCGCGGAGCACAGGTACTTGCGCAACGCATTCCTGTTTGACCTTGAAAATGGCTAATTCGAGTACATGAGATGAGCGCTGCATAGGGATGACCTGCTGTGTGTTAGGAAGTCCCAATTATCAATAGCTCATACTGACAGCGTAGTGTCAGTAGCAGTGATCGCTTTCCACTGGTTTGCCTGGTGCTTCATATACGCTTGGAGATCAAGGGCAGGATTGTCGGGTGATGGTTGTTGAGCAATAGCGATGGAGGCTATGCGATCGACCCGAAAATCGCGGTAAGCCGCCCTGGTACTACACCAGCTTCCAACCGTCCACTTTCCTCCCCAGTAGAAAAGGCCAAGGGGAGAAATGAGACGTTGCGAAACCATACCGTCCAGGCTGGTATAAATTATCTTCAGCGCCTGGGTGTTTTCGATGGCATTTCGAAGGGTTGCCAGATGGCCTCGCGTCGAGGAAGGTGTTGTTCCAAGTGCCCTGATTTTTGCCGCGCCGGGGTCAACCTTGTGATGGACTATGGACGCTGAGATTTTGCTCAACAACATCCTCGCAGCTGCACTTAGATCGTTATCGGCGGAAGCTGACAGCATTTCCATCCCGAGCATCAATGCATCCAGTTCGAGCCTGTTCAACGTTAAAGGCGGCATCTCAAAATCGGCATCCAAGGCATACCCCACGCCAGCGGTACCATAGATTGGGATTCCACTGAAGGAAAGGTCGTCGATGTATCGATAGATTGAGCGAACGGAAACGCCAATTCGGCTAGCCAGTCGTTCAGCAGAGATTGGCTGATGGACACGAATCAGATTTACCAATTGAAATAAGCGATCAGCTTTACGCACTAGGTGTGCTCAACTGAGAGTCCTTTGCAAGCTCAATGGCCGCGTTAATGGCGGCCCGAGCTTGGGGGCTATTCTTCCAGCAAGTTGATCCCACCGCTGCCGATGCCTGAGCCAGGATGTCACAGGCATTCGCTTTGCTGAGCACAACTAGCGAGTCAATGCCCATCTGCTCAAGGCGAGCGATGACGGCTGGCCCTACGCCCTTTAAGGCCAACAAGGCATTATGTTCCGTCAGTGGAAATGGCATCCGTAAACTCCTGTTATCGGCCAATGAAGCAATCGGAGTTTGCCCGACGGGAGAGAGCATCTCAAGATATGGACTCCATCGCCCTAAGCGTAGGCATCAGGAAGATGGGTTCGGCAGACGCTTACCGAGATCGTGCATACGGTGCTAAAGCGCCCCGCTTTCACCCTAACCGAATCCGATCACTGCGGCGCTCGAAGAAAATCGTCTGCTACGCTCAGCGTCGGCTCGATAAGCATTGGAATTGCTTGAAAGCACGTGTTCATGAATGAGCCATCCCATCACTACAGGCCATACAAGGATGACAGCATGACCGACAGACGACCGTTCGCTAATAGCCGAACCTTCGGGCACGAGGATGGTAGTTTTGAGTACATTGCTGGCACAGAGGTGTCCAGCGTCGACAGTCTTCCTTCAGCTTTTAGGTACTTCAAAGTGCCTCAGCAAAACTATGTCGTGTTTCGACACCTGGGCCATATCTCGACAATCCATCAGACATTCTTCACCATTTTCAATCACTGGTTGCCTGAATCTGAATATGAGCTTGCCGACGCTGCTGAATTCGAGCAGTACAGCTCTGATTTCGAACCATCCCGAGGTAAGGGTTACGTGGATGTGTGGATACCGCTTGCAAGAGCCCAAGCATCCTAATTGTGGGATCGAAGCCTGCTATAAATCTATAAATCAGACCACTAGCTATGGAGTCTGCCCAATGAGTTTTAACTGGCACAGTGATCAGCTCACTAGAAATACGACAGTTTGCAAGAGTTATCGAAATACACAGAATGTTCGCAGATTCATGGTGGAGCACTGCGGCGTGGACTTTAAATTTGACAGGGATTTTATGGCCTGGATACGTAATGACGTGCCTAAAACTCTCGGAGAAGTCGTCGATGAGTGGTTGCACCAACATCGCGATACCAATTGAGCGAGCGGCAAGCATCAGGCCAACAACTCTTCAAACGGGTGCCTATTTGTGCGGCAACAAATCGCTAATCGCGTTCGCCCAATGAGTCGGCAATCGAGTCATCGAGTCAGCACGTCCTTTAAATAAACATGCGGATCATGTCTGTTGAGCCGTGCTGACTGGATCAAACTCATGATCGCCGCCACCCGTTTTCCGCTTCGTAGCGATCCAGCAAATAACCAGTTCGAGCGTCCAAGTGCCCAAGGCCGTATCTGGTATTCGACTTGGTTGTTGTCGATGGGTAAGTGTCCGGCAAACACGCCTTCCTGACGCCATCGCTTAGGCCGATGGTGTCCACCTATACGCGGACACCATCGCCCTTAATGCTGGTGTTCGGAAGGTGTGTTGGCTGGACGCTTACCCGCGACCGGCTGTCTATTTGGATCAATTGGTCACCGCAACGCACCCCGCCTGCACCGCAGGATGCGGCAATTACCATTTAGATGACTACAACTCTAACTAAATAGATTATTAGGTCACTGAGGGTGGTCAGAGCATCACTCACCATGCCAAAAAACCGACAAACGCAGACTCTTAGATAAAAACCTTATTAACTTCTTGTTAAAACGTGCAGGACAACTCTGCGCTAATAACAAGCGCAAAAAAGCATAAGCCGGCACCTTGCCACTATACTAAAGCATGCTTAACTGTGCTGCACCCGCAGCGCTAGCTCTTCGCATATTTGCGCCGGCTGCCTGAGGTTACGAAGGAGCGATTACTCAAGGATTAATCGTTCGTTCTATGCAGTTCCCCAATTGGTAACATCAGGAGATTTCACATGGACGCGCAAAAAAAGCTATTTTTCCCCTTCGCTCTGAAACCTGTACCGAACGTCACCAGTATCGCAAGTTTACTGAGCACGCCGGCTACTTTTACTGCCGGATCCAACGACCCGTTGCCGATCGATCAACAGCTTGCCAATGCTTTCAATGCCAATAATGCCGTCATGGCGTATGTGTTAGGTATCGGTAATACAAGACTACCGACTATCTCTCCTTCGCCAACGTGGTACAGCGCTTTCCAAACAGCTTTCAGCAACGCCCAGATCCATGCCAACGGGTGGTATCCGATTGCGGCTAACTTGGTCAGCATACCCAACTCCATTGCAGGATATGGCATTGCTTTCAATGTCAGCATGTCGACAATCAATTCATTGGTCACAGTGTTGCAGTCTGATCCCACCAACGCCAGTGCGATTGCAGCGTTGAAATCACAGTTCAGTGGCCTGATCTCTCAGATTCGTTCTTACACGCAGAGCGCTGTGACGGTCCAGCAGACCATTACCGATTTCAGCAATACCTTGGCATCTGATGCAACGGTGCTTTCAAAGGCAGTAAGTGACTCGACTAAGGAGCAGCAAGTAGATCAACAAAAAATCGCAGACTTCAAGGCACATATCGCTTCGCTACAGTCTGAAATCAGTCACTGGCAAACTGTTGAGACGGCAGCAGCAATCGCTGCTGGCGTTGCATTCTTTGCCGGTGCCGTTATCGCAATATTTACGTTTGGGATTGGGCTAGCCTTTGGAATCGTTTCTGCCGCAGCTTTGATTACAACGATGGTGATCGCTTCAAATAAAGTTCAAGCATTGAAGAGTCAGGTGGAAGCTGACAATAGCAATATGAATGCTGTGACGCAGCAGGCTGCAAGCCTAGCTGTGCTGAACGATCAAATCAATGCGTTGATCGCACTTTCCAAGGCCGCAAGTACCCAGATTGCTCTCGTTCTGCAGGTCTGGCAAGAGCTGGAAGCCGAGTTGAACACAGTACTGACGGATCTGAACAAGTGCAGCGGCAACGTCACTGACTTGAATCTCAGCGAGCTTCAGCAGAATCTGAACTCGGCCAATCAGGATTGGCAGACATTGGTCGGACTCTGCAATACGATTGCCTCTATCACCTACAATCAGGCAACTCCGCCCACCGCCAATATCTAACCAAATGCAAACGACAATGGATGATATAGAGCACTTTGTATAGCGATGTCCGGCTGGCTGCCGTGATCAGCAATTAATATACTCGGGCCGTTGAACAGAAGCTATTTATAGTCTTTTTAGCGGTCCGGCATATTACGAAACCTGATGAACACAAGCGCTCAGCTGCACGGAGCTTTCCCAGTCGTAAAATGAATACGGCCACTCCCCACGAAGTGGATGAGTGGCCGCAAAATAATTAAATCAACCAAACCATATTGAGACAATTGTGTCGTCACTGTTCAGTTCAATATTGCAACGTTCCGGCCTCCAATCTTTCGTCAGCCCGCCACCTGTTTTATATACTCGAAGAGAGTGGCCAACCAATTGAGCAACTGTGTGTGGTTGCGCCGAGGTGAGTGAGCCAATCAGCTGACCTATATTCAACTCCTCCGGCGACATTGATCTTACACACCCCTCTTCTAGTCGAAGAAACCCTTCTGACCCACGAAAACCATGTTGTAGTATGTACCAGCCCTCGGCCGTAATTTCAAAAGCGTTGTAACCTCCAGTAGGAAAATAGCATACTTCCGGAACGACCCTACTCCCGATTTTTCCCCCAATTATTTTGTTGGAACCGATCAAGCTACTTAGCTCGGCTCTCGCTTCGTCAAGTGGGATTTTCCGAGCTTCCTTATCGCATTGAATCGTGCCATCAAGCTTATAAACCCATAGGCTAGACATTACTTTCTCCTTCCCTAAGTTTGCTCCCTCATGAGAACACTTACCAAATAGCACACTATTAGGCTGCTAATGAAAAATGCAACACCAGCATGCTATTCAGCTGATTTAGCATAGCTGAAGAAATTCCGGGTTAAACTAACCATCAAGAATCAATCGATATAGCAGCAAGCACGAAGTCCTGCCTGTAGAAACTGAAATGGCGCCGGAACAAATCATTATCGTAAATGGCCAGTCGTATCACCGGCTGCAGGTGACCAAATACCAGCATGTATCCGCCTTATGTCTACCTTTGTGGCGAGCGAGCTTGCTCGCGCTGGGCTGCAGGTGGCTTGATGTGGTTACAGGCGTAATCGAAGCAGTACTCACCGTCGAGTGGAAGCCCTCAAATGCCCAGATTTGGATAGATACAGGGTTTGGCCGAAGCAAGTGGAAGGAGGGAGCCTTTGGGTTCGCAAACTCCAAGATTGCGGGCTACGGCTTACACGAGCGTTAGAGCGGGGCTTTTGAAGGCATGGAGCTTCGTGATCACGCACCTGTTGCTACGAAACCCACTGCCCCGAGGTCAACGAAAAACAGAGCCATTTCTCCAGAGCGACTCAATCCCATTGAAGTTATTGGAGCACCAACGGCCGGGCCAAAAGCTGGAGTTGTTTATGTCCTTAAGTCAGCCTACGGTTATACGGTGGGCAGAACCCGAAATGTGCCTGCTCGTATGAGAGCCTTTGGGGTTCACCTACCCATTACCTATACCATCCCGTTGTGTGCATGGTTTGAAGACTGCCACGTAGCGGAGCAACGCTACCACGACATGTTTGTGCACAAGCGGATCAATGGCGAATGGTTCGACCTCACAGACCAAGACGTGAAAAAATAAGGATGAGGGCCTAAAAGGCTCGCAACGCATCCGACGCCGGGAATGCAAGAACAAAATATTTGGTTACAGTTGCGATAATTGATACGTCAGATCCCGAATTACTGCGGGTTCAGCTTTGCTCCTGATATCAAAGACGACCTCCAGTCCCACCGTAAAATTCATGAGCAATTTCATGAAGCATGCGACTTTCTGGGTTACCGCCCTGGTAACTACACGCAGCGCGAGATTATGAAGCGCGACGGTCGGGAGCAGGCTGACAAAGGCGCTTCTAAGGAAGTTAAGATTGAGGGTGTCCTGATGTTGCTGCGCGGCTGGTTCGATCGTTCCTTGGTAGACGCCATTTATGGCAAATACTGGCGCAAGCACCCAACCTTCGAATCTTACGTGGCGATGATCCAGGATACTCTCGGAGGTAGCTACCAGGAGTTGCAAACTACGTTGAAGGAGCGTTACGGATACCTTCCCGGCGAAATTGAGCGTGGCAATAGCTATTGGTATCCAAAGCGCAACTAGTCAGTTGCTAGGGCGGTAGTGACTCTTAGGCTCTCGTCAGCTGTCTAGCTGAAAAATGGTGCTTCGTCGTTGCGATGGAGCTCCAAACCATTCAGCCAGCTTACGCCATCAGCTTCGATAGTCCTGAAGACTTGGGCCTCCAGGGCTATGGCGGATGATCAACCTGATGCAATCGGGTAAGCACCTAGCGAAGACACCTCCCTGATGCGTCAGCGGCGGTGCCCTTTTCGGCTTGTTAAATTATTCGAGGTGGTAATTCAACCAAATATGGTGCGTTCCATCGATGTCAATTGTGATCCCTCCTGACCCTGATATCCCTTTCAAACCATCCGTACCACTGCCTCCGACTATGCAGAAAAACTCATCTGCACGATCAATTCCGGTAGTGGAGGCGGAATGAATGAAGTTAAAGGAACCCTCTACCCCATTCACCGTACCCTTGAAGCTCTCCATCGCGATGTAGCTGCCCCTTCTTGACGCTTGGTCGAACGCCGCAGTAAAAGCTGTTGAAGAAATACCATCGATAGCCCCTGTATAGGACTTTTCCATAGAGCTGATCGACACTGGTAAGCCTGTTGTAATTTCGGGCGTGGGAGTCAGGTCAGTTGGTTTGAAATTCTTGGAGGAAAAAGTGGCTCGCGCTTCCATTCGGATCAGTCCTGTTCCATATGAGTTGAGGGGTCATTCTAATGCAAGAGCACCCTCACGTTGAGAACGTCAGGCCGAGACCCAATGCTGTGGCAGCAGTTGATCGATCTCACTCACTCACTCACTCACTCACTCACTCACTCACTCACTCACTCACTCACTCACTCACTCACTCACTCACTCACTCACTCACTCACTCACTCACTCACTCACTCACTCACTCGCTCGCTGCGTCGGCAGGCGCGTCAGCACATCTTTGAGAAACGCATAAGGATCATGCCCATTCATGCGGGCTGACTGAATCAAGCTCATGATCGCAGCTGCCCGCTTACCGCTGCGTAGCGACCCGGCGAACAACCAGTTCGAGCGTCCAAGTGCCCACGGCCCTGCTGCAGCCCAAATGAGCGAATTTACCCCTTACCTCAGCATAACCCCCAAGAGATCCAGCGGCTTGCCAAACGAAAAGTCAGGCACTAAGGTAGCGCCCTCTAACGACTGGCCCCGGACTTTGGGTGAGCGGTAGCGGCTACAGACAAAAAATCAGATGGCAGCGCACCCTCCTTTGGCGAGTAATTCACCGCACAAAGATAGCGCTGTCTCACTATCAAGGTGCCTGAGGCTCGATAGAGCTTTCCTTGAAAGTAACAATCACAAGAAAGAGGAAGCCCGTGATGACGAACGCTAGTGCTAGCGCGACTGTCACCAACAGTTTGGCAACACCCCACGCCCAACGGATGAGCACCTACGTGTTCGCGCTGTTTTTCATCCTCGGCAGCATCACCAGCCTTAACGATGTCCTGGTGCCAAAACTCAAGCACCTCTTCAGCCTCAGCTATACCGAGGCCATGCTTGTGCAGTCGTCATTCTTTTTTGCCTATTTCATTTTCGCCATACCCGCAGGCTTGCTCATTTCGCGAATCGGCTACATGAGAGCGGCCGTCCTCGGGTTGCTGCTGATGGCTGGTGGATGCCTGCTCTTCATTCCTGCCACCCAGTCCGCATTGTTTCCAGCCTTCCTCGGCGCCCTCTTTGTGCTTGCGATTGGCGTGACAACCGTTCAGGTCGTTGCGAACCCGCTGCTTTCACTACTCGGAACCGCCGCAATGGCCCCCAGCCGCCTCACCCTCGGCCATGCGTTCAATTCGCTGGGAACCACGGTCGCACCCTACCTGGGTGCCATACTGATCCTGGGCTCCCTCAATACGGTAGATACCTCCGCATTGTCGCCAGCAGAACTGACGTCCTTCCTGTCGCAGGAAGCCAGCGTGATCAGCAACACCTATGCAAGCATTACGCTTTTCATCTGCATCGTCGCCTTGATCGTCTGGCTGAAAAGAAATGAGCTGCAACCGTCAACAAGACCTGAACGTCTCAATCCACTCGCTGCGCTCGACCTTCTAAAGCAGCCGCGCTTTGCACTCGGCACCGTTTGCATATTTCTCTATGTCGGCGCCGAAGTCACGATTGGCAGCCTCATCACCGACTACCTCATGCTGCCGACAACCCTGGCCCTTCCCGCCGAAGCCGCAGGCAAGCATGTTGCCTTCTATTGGGGTGGCGCCCTGGTTGGCCGCTTTATCGGCTCGGCGCTGATGCGCACTTTCGCGCCCGGGAAACTGCTGGCCTTTGCCGCCACGGCAGTCATTGTGCTGTTGACGATCTCTGCCACCACACAAGGCGTTGTTGCCGGATGGTCGCTGCTGGCCGTCGGGCTGTTCAACTCCATCATGTTTCCGACGATCTTTACCCTTGCGACCGCAGGGCTCGGTCATCGCGCGGCGGAAGGTTCGGGCCTGTTCTGTTGCGCCATTGTTGGCGGGGCATTTATTCCTCCATTGACAGGGTATGCGGCCGACCTCTCGACGCTCGCGATGGCATTGAGCGTGCCAGCGACCTGTTATGCCGGCATCGCAATCTACGGTTGGTATGCCCGCGCTCCGAAGCACTAGCATTCCCTGGCGCGGCTAGCCCATTGGTAGAAGCTAACGATCAGATTCAACCGTTTGTTCGCCGTGCCAGGATCGAGCCCCAGCTCGCCTTGAGACCAGTCCCGGTAACGAGATAGGACGCTCAGACCGTTAGCAGGGCTCTCTTCATCCCGGGCCATTGGCTTCCAAGAAGGCGAAGTAGTCGTACAGACGACGTCCGTAGGCTTCCCAAGTCAGTTCGCTTCGTGCCTCACCGGACTCCACGAGAATATGCCTGAGGAAGGATTGCACGGGCTCAACAGGCCAGCCATCTGAGCCAACCAACAGCGGAAAACCTTCGAAAGATCGACCTGCTAACGACAGGTCTTTTGTTGCGAATATCAGTCTCATTCCACAGCCTTCAAACACCTTCCAGCGGACTCCCCATCAGTGGCCAGGATGGGAAAGGGGCCGGTGGCTGTGCCCTGAACGTTTACAGTCCCTAGGATTAGGGTTGAATTTTCGGTTTTGCTGGCTTCGACCAATGCCAAGTACATCGGGCTTATCGCAAACAGACCAATCGACAACAGGGGCCAGAGGGGAAAACACAAGTTCACATATCTACGGAGGGTGATCAAAGCAGTGCAGGAAGCGCTACACCAGGAAAAGCAGCAGGTGGCAACCTGACCAATCCTTCTTTTTCACACACTCTCCACAATCAGTTGATGCTTCGTAGTCTCGATACGCGTAATCGCAGGCACTTGGCCCGGCTGAGAATGGATCATTAAGTACTGTTGGGTACGCTCGGTGTCAAAGACCTGACCTGCTGCCTCCATCTCGTCAATCAGCTGCCGATCGACTGAGTAGTAGCCACAGTTCGAACATTTAAACTCATCAAAACTGCCTACTGGATAAGCTTTCTCGGCGCTATCGCCACATACGACGCAGACAGTGATGCTCATACGCACCTCCTTTTGAATCATCTATCAACTGTAGCTGATCTCGCCTCTATCAACCCTTCCACCGCCCGGGCATGACCCGGCATAGGACGCCCCATTACGAGTGCAGACCAGGCCGCGTGGAATACATACCAACTGGATCGCGCCGCATGAAACGCATCTACTTCAGTGCCGCCATGACCGGCTTCACCGATCTGAACTTCCCCACCTTCAAAGCTAGCGGCTAATCCCGGCACTCGTCATCACCTTTGCCTGAACCGCTTGCACGACTGCGAACCAGAAGAATCTGTTGCATTGCCAGTTGTGCATCAGGATCTCCGCATTCAGCCATGCACTCAAGACAATCGCCTCCGCAATCTTCGAGCTCTGGCGCGGTATCGAGAGGACGCTTGCAAATATTGCATGTACGCATTCTGGGCTCCTGCCTCAGTGTTCAGGCAAATCAGCAGTGCGGATGAGCAGCTATGACGGAAAGATTAAACACCAACCGAGCAGCCAAAGGTAACCGCAACCCGGCTACTGCTGCTCCCTCTTCCTTCAAAGTCAGCCGCTATAGCGGTAACGATCCAATGGCATCAGGGATAAGGGACAAAATCCCCTAAGCGTTCTCGGGCGATCGGGACAGCGTATTCAAGCAGCTCAAGCGCTAGGCCAACCACCGCCCCATGGCCTTCAAACTTGAGTCTGACCTTGGTCAGCATGGTTGATCTGGTTGGCATCGCAGGAACCTCTTTGATCGGTCCTGCTTGATCAGGGCCTTCGTGCAGCGATGAGTTTTGGGCCAAGGCAGCAGGACTTATCGATGCACAGATTACAATCATCGAGAGGCTCAACCACACAGTCGATCGAGCGTTTCTTTTTCTCATGTCGATACCCCATGCGCCGAGCCCTTCCTGATTTTGTCAGGCAGTCGCGTTCGACTCGGCAAGATGAACTTCAGTGGCATTGCGACCCGCTAACCAAGCGAGCGCAGACGCGGCGACCAATACGGCTGCGCTGAGCTCGAATGTGGCTTTGTAACCACTTAGATCAAATGCCAAGCCGCCGATAATTGCGCCGCCTGCGATAGCCAGTTGGACAATGGCCACAAGCAAGCCCCCTCCGGTTTCCGCATCATCAGGAAGAGTTTGAGCCAGCCATGTCCACCATCCAACGGGAGCAGCAGTAGCGACCAGCCCCCATAGACCGAGCAACACTGCGGTCAGCCACGGCGATGCGCCGAAGTTCACTAAAGCCAGCGCTATGACAGCCATTATCAGAGGGATAACCGTCAGCGTGCGGTAGAGGCTATTCCCGATGAATCTTTCGATCAGAAAGGTCCCGATCAAACCTGAAAGTCCCAGCCCCAGCAGCATGAAAGACAATGTTGAGACGCTAACACCGGTCACGACCTCAAGAAACGGGCGCAGGTAAGTGAACAGCATGAACTGCCCCATAAAAAATACGCTGACGGCGACCATCCCCAATGCGACTGGCAACTGCTTCATCAGCCGCAGAGCGTTGCCGCTACCTGTTTGGCGCTCGGCCTTGAAGGACGGAAGACTTATCAGCAGCCACACGGCCGCAAGTGCTGCGACAGGTACAACACAGAAGAATGCGCCGCGCCAACCTATCAGCGAGCCAAGGAAGCTGCCCGCCGGAGCTGCGATTACCGTAGCGAGAGCGTTACCACCATTGACGATGGCCAGCGCTCGGGAAACTTGATCAGCCGGCACCAGGCGCATTGCGGTCGCCGCCGACAATGACCAGAAACCACCGATGGCTATCCCGATCAAGGCACGCCCAAGCATGAATGAGGGGTAGCCCGGCGCGAGCGCGACGATCGTACCTGACCCGATCATTAGCAAGGTCAGACACAGCAGCAACTTCTTGCGTTCGACGCGAGCGGCGATCGATGCAATGACCAGGCTTGTGATCAATGCAAATGCACCGGACACCGAAATGCCCTGCCCTGCCTGGCCTTCCGTGATGTGCAGGTCTGCCGCAATGGGAGTCAGCAGGCTGACAGGCATGAATTCTGATGCGACCAAGGCGAATGCGGCCAACGACATGGCCAGCACGGCACTCCAGCCGCGTTTTTCTGTAGAAGGAAAAGTCATGGAAATTACCTGTGGTGCGAAAAGCGTGTTGGTGTGATGCGCAGGGGGGTCGAGCAGTTTGTCGCCCGCGTGGGCACTCCCCCTGTAACAGATCGACACATTCTCCCGGTCGATCTGCTTGAGCCCTAGTGCATTCCTCTTGAATGCTTGCCTGATCCTCTGAGGCTGCAGGGTGATGGATAGGAAACGTCTGTTCAGCGGATTAGAGTTCGGACAACAGGAGCGACCAACCATGATTCATATACCCCAGCGCCATGAATCACCTTTGGCGTTGAACATTGACCCGCGCGTGAGCGTACCGGGTGACTTCGCGACATCTATTCCCGGCCTGTCGCTGTTTCGTCGCGATCTGCCGGCGCCCCCCGCCGTGTGCATGATCGAGCCGAGCCTGACTCTGGTGGGCCGTGGTGAAAAACGGTTGCGGGTGGGTGGTGAGGGTTACAGCTACGGCCCTTCGCGTTTTCTGGTCACGTCACTGGATCTGCCAGCCAACTCCGAAGTGATTCTTGCCAGTCCCGAAAAGCCCTGTGTCGGCCTCGTACTGAAACTGGATGTCAGCATGCTCGCCGAGGTAATCACCAAAAGTGGCTTGCCTGCGAAGCGACATCAATCAACGGGTACGGGCGCTGGCATTGGCAACATGTCGTCCTCACTGCAAGGGGCGCTCGATCGCCTGCTGGCATTGCTCGATGAACCCGAGGTGATCCCGGTGCTGGCGCCGCTGATTCTGGCCGCCTGTTCGGTACCACGCCCAGTCGTGACATTGCGCTGCTGCGTGGACAGCCACTCGAAACAGAAGCGCTCGGCAACGCGGCAAGTTGAACGAAAGACAAGCTTTTCCGGTGATGCGCCTCGCAGCGTTTCACTACTAATAACAATGCAAGTCAACCGATGATCAAGCGGGTGAGCCATGGAACTACGAATCAACCAGAAGACCTATCAAGTCGATGCCGACGCCGATACGCCCTTGCTGTGGGTGATCCGCGATGATCTGGGCATGACCGGTACCAAGTACGGCTGCGGACTGGCGCAGTGTGGTGCCTGCTCCGTACTGGTGGACGGCAATGTGGTGCGCTCGTGCGTCACGCCGGTGGCTGGTGTGGTCGGCCGGGAGGTCACCACCATTGAGGCCATCGAGGCCGATGAAGTGGGCAAGCGGGTCGTCTCCACCTGGGTCGATCTTCAGGTCGCCCAATGCGGTTACTGCCAGTCCGGGCAGGTGATGGCAGCCACTGCACTGCTCAAACAAAACCCCAAGCCGAGTGACGCACAGATCGAGGCCGCGATGGTCAATCTGTGCCGCTGCGGCACTTACAACGCCATTCATGCCGCCATGCATGAGCTTGCCGGCAAGGGAGACGCATGATGAACGTTCGTATCGACCCGTCCCAGGAAGCATCAGCGCTTGATCTGCACGAACCGGTCAATTTGTCGCGCAGACGTTTTCTGACCGGTACCGCCGTGGGCGCACTGGTGCTCGGCTTCGGCCTGCCGCTCGGTTCGACACGCGTGCAAGCGGCGGCAGCTGCGACCGCCGAGCGTGGCACGCAGGTGCCGGCGTTTCTGGAAATTCGCCCAGACAACCGCGTGCGTCTGCTGTGCCCGTTCATGGAAGGTGGGCAAGGTACGTTCACCGCGATGGCGCAGATCGTCGGTGAAGAACTGGATGCCGACCCGGCGACCTTCCTGGTCGAAGCCGCGCCGCCCGGCGAGGCCTATGTGGTCATGGACAACGGCATGCGCATCACCGGCGGCAGCATGTCGGTGCGCATGAGTTACCCGGTCATGCGCCGCCTCGGCGCGCTTGCCCGCGCCATGCTGCTGCAGGCGGGCGCGGAGAAGCTTGGGGTGCCGGTGGGCGAATTGACCACCGAACCTGGCAAAGTGGTGCATGCCGCGTCGGGCCGTTCGTTGGCGTACGGTGAATTGGCCGAGCGCGCGATGGATCTGCCGGTTCCCGCCCCTGACACAGTGCAACTTCGTGATCCGAGCCAGTTCCGCTGGATCGGTAAGCCCGTGAAGCGCGTCGATGCCTATGACAAGTCCACGGGCAAGGCGCTCTACAGCATCGATCTGAAGGTCGAAGGCATGCTGCACGCCGCCGTTCAGCATGCCCCACGCTTGGGTATGACAGTGGGCAACGTGCGCAACGAAGACCAGGTCAAGGCCATGAAAGGCGTTCACTCCGTGCATCGTCTGCCGGGTGCCGTGGCAGTGGTCGCCGAGCGCTGGTGGCACGCAAAACGTGCGGTAGAAGCGATTCAGGTCGACTGGCAAGAGCCAACGGTCGACAGCAAAGTGCGGCCGATGCCCGCAGATTTTTCCAGCGATGACTGGCTCAAGCGACTCGCTGAAGAAAAGGGCCCAGCCAGGGATGACGAGAATGAAGGGAACGTTGCTTCGATTCTCAGTGATGCCAAGTCTCGAGTCGACGCCACCTATCACAACCAATATCTGAACCACGGGCAATTGGAACCGCCTTCTGCGCTGGCCAGATTCAATCCGGACGGTTCGCTGGAAGTCTGGCTGCCTAATCAGGCGCCGGACATGTTCCGTGCGGATATCGCCAAACGCACGGGGCTGGATCCGTCGCGCATCACATTGCATTCACCACTGCTGGGTGGATTCTTCGGTCGGCATTTCCTGTACGACTCAGCCAGTCCTTATCCCCAGGCGATCGAGCTGTCCAAGGCGGTTGGCCGCCCGGTCAAACTGATCTGGAGTCGAGAGGAGGAGTTCCTGCGTGACGTGCTCCGTCCCGTTGCAGCGGTGAATTTCCGAGCCGCGCTGGATAACGACGGCTGGCCGCTGGCAATCGAAGCGATCAGTGCCACCGAAGGTCCTACTGAGGCCATCGCCGGCAAACAGGGTGAAAAGCTAGACCCCACAGCACTTGAAGGGTTGTCGGGCAAGTCCTATGCGATCCCCAACAAGCGGATCGCGCAGATCTATGTCAAAGGTCCGGCGATGTTGGGGTACTGGCGTTCGGTGGGCAATTCGCTCAACGACTTCTTCTATGAATCGTTCCTTGACGAACTGGCCGACAAAGGCGGCAAGGACCCGTTCGAACTGCGCCTGCATTTGCTGCGTGACAACAAGCGCCTGACCACACTGCTGCAGGCGGTGGGTGAGCTGTCGGGAGGCTGGAAGCGTGGGCCGTTTACAGCCGAGGACGGCACCAAACGCGCGCGAGGCGTGGCGATGGCTTCGCCGTTCGGTACACAGACGGCGGTGATCGCCGAGGTATCCATCGAGAACGGTCAGGTCAAGGTGCACGACATCTGGCAGGCGATTGACCCCGGCAGCATCGTCAATCCGGCGATTGTCGAGGCTCAGGTTAATGGCGCCGTTGCGCTGGGGCTGTCTCAGACACTGGTAGAGGAGTCAGTGTGGGTTGATGGCAAACCTCGGGCTCGCAACTACGACCTGTATCCGATCCTGCCGCCTGCGCGGATGGCACGGGTACACGTTCGTGTCGTCGAGAGCGGGGAAAAAATGGGTGGCATCGGCGAACCGCCGTTGCCGGCCGTGGCGCCAGCCGTCGCGAACGCGGTGGCAACGCTGACCGGGCAACGGGTTCGAAGCCTGCCCATGAGCCGACACACCTTCACCTGATCAACGCCGGAGCGTCCATGAATAACAGCCGATTCGCAAGAACCGCTGGCTGGCTGGCGGTGCCGTGCCTGGTAGCGGCAGGCCTGCTGGCCTGGTATGTCACTCGCGAGCCCGCCTCGCCTTTTGAAAACCACCACATAGCCGTGGCCGACATCGACCCTGCGCTGGTCGCCCGTGGCGAATACGTCGCCAGGCTCAGCGATTGCGTGGCTTGCCACAGCGTGCCAGGCGGAGCACCGTTCGCCGGCGGCCTGGAAATGGCCACACCGCTGGGAGCGATCCATGCGACCAATATCACACCGGACACTGAAACCGGCATCGGCCATTACAGCCTGACGGATTTCGACCGTGCCGTCCGCCACGGTGTGGCACCCGATAGCCGCCGTTTGTACCCGGCAATGCCCTACCCGTCTTACGCAAAGCTCAGTGATGACGACGTGCGTGCGCTGTATGCGTTCTTCATGAAAGGCGTGGCGCCGGTCAAACAGGCGAACATCCAGAGTGGAATTCCCTGGCCACTGAACCTGCGCTGGCCGATTGCACTGTGGAACGGTGTGTTTGTTGACGCCGAGCCCTATGTTGCAAGACCTTCGCAGGATGAAATGTGGAACCGCGGTGCTTACCTGGTTCAGGGCGCCGGGCACTGCGGCAGTTGCCATACGCCACGCGGCCTGGCGTTCAATGAGAAGGCACTCGACGAATCCGGTGCGCCGTTCCTCGCCGGCGCCTTGCTGGATGGCTGGTATGCGCCGAGCCTGCGTGATGACCACAACACGGGTCTGGGCAGATGGAGCGAGCCGGAGATCGTGCAGTTTCTCAAGACTGGGCGCAACAGACACGCGGTGGTCTACGGCTCGATGACCGAGGCGTTCAACAACTCCACGCAGTTCATGACCGATGACGATCTGACGGCCATTGCCCACTACCTGAAATCGCTGCCCGGGGACCCTCAGCGCGATGGAGCGCCCTGGCAGTATCAGAAGGCATCTGCCGCTGAGTCTCTGGACACTGCCGGTGCCCACACCTACGTGACGCGGTGTGCGTCATGCCATGGTCTGGACGGCAAAGGGCAGCCCGAATGGATGCCGCCACTGGCCGGAGCGACCTCCGCATTGGCCAAAGAGAGTGCATCGGCGATCAACATCACCCTCAACGGCTCGCAGCGTGTCGTGGCCGCCGGCGTGCCGGACGCCTATCGCATGCCCGCCTTCCGCGAGCAGCTGTCGGATCAACATATCGCCGAGGTCCTGACATTCATGCGCAGCGCCTGGGGCAATCAGGGTAGTGCTGTCGATGCGCAGGCGGTTGGCAAGCTGCGTGAACACACCGATCCGGCTAGCAGCAGCCCGACCATCCTCCACATGCGCTAGAGGAGAGTTTGATGGAAAGCATCGATTTGCTGGTACTGCGCACGGCGCGGGACTGGCTCGCGGCCGGAGAGCGCGTGCTACTGGCCACCGTGGCGCGAACCTGGGGCTCCTCACCGCGCCCGACAGGGTCGATGATGGCCTTGCGTAACGACGGTCGGGTGGTCGGCAGCGTGTCCGGTGGTTGCATTGAGGATGACCTGATCCATCGCTACACCACGGCCTATGGTGGGAGTGGCTTGAAGGACGGCGCACCGGAAGTGGTGCGCTATGGCGTCAGCGCCGATGATGCGCATCGATTCGGCTTGCCCTGCGGCGGTACGCTTGAGCTGATTCTCGAGTTCAACCCGTCTTGGCAGTCGCTTGATGAACTGCTGGCCCATCTGGATGACGGGCGGCTGGTGCGCCGCTGCCTGGCAGTAGCGTCCGGTCAAGTCACGCTCCAACCCACCGCGACACCGGAGCAATTCAGTTTCGACGGCAAGCATATGCTCAATACCTTGGGGCCAGGGTATCGAATGCTCATGATAGGTGCCGGCGCACTGGCCGAGTATCTAGCCACCATGGCGTTGTTCAACGGCTTCAAGGTATCGGTTTGCGATCCACGTCCGGAATACATCGAGACTTGGGCGGTGACCGGCGTGGAGCGAATCGTCGGCATGCCCGATGATGTTGTCCGCGACTTCGCGGTCGATCTGAGAACCTGCATCGTCGCCTTGAGTCATGATCCCAAACTCGACGATCTCGCATTGCTCGAAGCCCTCCATAGCCCGGCGTTTTACATCGGCGCAATCGGCTCGCGGCGCAACAGCCAGCTGCGCCGCGAACGCCTGATTGAGCATTTTGGTGAGACCCAGGCGTCACTTCAGCGTCTGCACGGGCCGATCGGCATCTACATCGGCAGTAAGACGCCTGCAGAAATCGCCGTCAGTGTGATGGCCGAGATCCTTGCGGCCAAGAATGGTGCCAGCTTGCCGAGTGAGTTCAGTGTCGCCCAAGCTAAACACTCCATTGAATCTGTGCCCTCATCACCGTAGACCTATGCTTGGTTGAAAACCTCCAGGGGCCCCGCCGGTTGTCAGCTCTTCCCCGAATACGGTTCTTCCAGTAACGGCCTCCGCACCCTACTGCCTTCGTGTAGGTCGCGGACTTAAGCGATCCGGATTTCATTTTGGCTGGCCGACAAGCACTCCCAGCTCGGAGCAATGGGTGTGGTGCCCAATGGGTGTTCATCGAAAGCCGAGGCCAGCGCCCGCTAGTTGGCCGGATGTACGCCCAATACAGGAATACCCATACAGCACGGTTATGGGAATACCGACTTGCAAGGGTATGGGAGCGCCCGTAATACTTCGCGGATGGAATTTAAAGAAAGACTCAAAGCCGCCCGTCGCCATGCAGGTCTAAACCAGACCGAGCGTGCTGAGCCCGCAGGTCTCACGCAGACGATATCGTCGACGGCGACATGTACGCGATCAACCACAACGGCCAGCTCCGCGTGAAGCTGGTCTACCTGAAGAAGGGTTGATCAATGCCAAAGAAACATCAGGAAAGCAAAGCAGCGACGGCTGCTGACATTGAGCGCTCTATCCAGGCGCTGAACAAAATGGCTGAACGCCTCTGGGGCGATGGCCGGGAAGCTGAGGCGAAAGCCCTCCTCGATGCCTTGGATGCGTTAAACAGGGCACTCGATCGGATCAGGATTGGAGAGAGCCGCAGGGTTCTTCATTGAAACGTACACGTCCCGGCTGAAGGCTGGGAGTATAAACAGCAAGGTAGATGGCTGATGGGGCTGCTCGAGTTTCCACCGGCAACCAGCGGAACGGAGTGCAGCCGAGTGATTTTGGATCAGGTCACGATCTGAATGCACGACTGGAAATGCTGACATTATTTTGGTCTGGATCTTTGGCATTGGAAAAACTGTATCCCTCTGCCTCGTGTGTCGGGCCAAAAAGCAGCCCCTTTTCTGCAGAGGTCTCCTTGAAAACCTGAACGTCATCCACGTCAAAAACGATTTTGACGCATGCCTGACCGTTCTTTAGGCCTTTGGCCGCCTTGTGCAGAAGTAGCTTGGCGCCACCTGCTGACGAAGTCAGTTCCGTGATGCCATTGAGCTCCGGCAATGCGGAAAACCCAAAATGCCGAGTGTAGAAATCAGATGTCTTCGCGACATCCTTCGCATAAATGATCACCGCATTGATTGCTGGCTTCATATCACCCTCCCTGGTTGGTCACTCAAATCAGCTAGCCATCTTAGACGTAAATCCTCAACACGCCACATCCAACTCATCCCGCCACCCTGGAGGCGCCCATGTCAGCATAATGCAAGGCTCAGTTCCAATTCTGCCGCCTCCGGTGAGCCAAGACGACCTGACTGAGGTTGATTGGCTGGAAGCGAAGGCGGAAAACCTGATGCGGCTTCGTCGTCAGTTGGGGTATCCGTGCAGATGAGCGTCCAAGCCTATAAAGTAGCCACCTCCAAACAAGGAGGATGGAATATTGCTCATCAAAATTGAGCTGCTGGACGAGCTGCTTCAGCGCTATGCCGGATACCTCGGCAATGACTTCACCGGATACCGGAATCATGTGTACCGAGTCATCAACTTTTGTTGCTCGCTCAACGTGCTGGATGCTGTAGGCCTGGAAAAAATAGTTGTGGCCGGGGTATTTCATGACCTTGGCATATGGACGGCCAGGACGTTTGATTATTTGCCCCCGTCAGAGCAATTGGCAAAAGACTTCCTTCGGGAAATCGATAAGCTGGGTTGGACGGAAGAGATTATCTCGATCATTCACAACCACCATAAAATAACTCGGTCTCATACCGATCCACAGAACCTTGCAGAGGTTTTTCGGAAAGCCGATTGGATCGACGTATCCCACGGAGCGGTTACTTTTGGACTCTCACGACAGAAGCGACGTGAGGTGTTTTCGACCTTTCCTGATGCAGGATTTCACTTTCGCTTAGTTCAGCTTTCGCTCAAGCGACTGCTGACGAACCCGCTGAGTCCACTGCCAATGATGCGGCTCTGAATGTAGTAATTCACTCGTCACCCACCCTTGATAGCAGCAGAGCTGCTTTATTGGCCAAAAATTACTAGCAGCGCTATTTGCTGAAATATCATACTCTTGTCGCCATGAAAACACGCCGCCCCCTTACCCCTGAAGAAGTCGCCGAAAGCACCAGGCTCAAGGCTATTTACGACCAGCGAAAGTCTGCTGCCAAAGCGGCTGGATCAAATCTCACTCAAGCGGATGTGGCTGAGGCCTGCGGATGGTCAGGCCAAAGCGCCTTCAGTCAGTACGCAACCGGCAAGGTTCCACTGAACGTCGAGGCACTCCTGAAACTGGCAAAAGCCTTGCGCTTCGATGCCAATGAAGTGAGCCAGCGCCTGATGTCGACCGTTGCCAGCGTCCAGTCTTCCGAGCGCATCCAGCCCAGCGTATTGATGTCGGACATCCAGCCTTGGGATGACGACACGCCCCTGGATGACGATGAGGTCTACGTTCCCTTCTTGCGCGAAGTGGAACTGGCGGCCGGATCAGGCCGTTTCGTGATTGAGGAAAGCGACAGTGCCCGGCTGCGCTTTTTCAAGAAGGACCTTCGCCATAACGGCGTTCAGTTCAGCAACGCGAAGTGCGTGGTTGTCAGCGGCAACAGCATGCTGCCAGTGCTGCGTGACGGCGCAACCGTGGGCATCAACGTCGGCAAGAGCTCACTGGGCGATATCGTTGACGGCGACATGTACGCCATCAACCACAACGGTCAGCTACGGGTGAAGCAGGTTTACCGCCTACCGACGGGCATCCGCCTGCGCAGCTTCAATCGCGACGAACATCCGGATGAGGACTACACCTTTGCCGAGATCCAGGAACAGCAGATCGTGATCCTCGGCCATGTGTTCTGGTGGGGGATGTTTGCCCGCTGATTGAGTCAAACCGTAGACCCGTTTTTTACCAAATGAAGCCCGCCTGGCGCGGGCTTTCTTATGTCCGCGGAAAATATTATTAGCAGCGCTATTTACTTAAAATATAAGCACTGCTACTTTTACCTCGAGCCAAGACAACACCACCCGCATCAAAAGTCGCGGCGCGAGCAATAACGAAAGCATCACTTCTGCCCATTCATCGAGTGGGCAGTGGGATGTAGGCCTACATCAAAAGCGAAAGGCTCAATGGAGCAAAAGGTGACATCAATGAACTGAGGTAAATAACCATGACCGTAGACATCAGCAACTACACAATCGCTACACCGCTTCCTATCTCCGACACCAACCCCATTGCACTAGAGCTCATCGGCTGGCGGGCACTGCTTGAATGCCCGGAAGTCGTTACGATGCTTCCAGATGGCTCGCTGCAAATGACGGCGCCGACGCTCGGCGCTTCGAGCAAAAGCACGCACCGCACCCGCTGCGAGTGGAAGGAGCCGGGTTATTGGCTGTTCGCCAGCGCTGCCGACCACTGGAACCGACAAGAAATGCGGCTGACGAAAGTCAACTCGCTGCAGAAGGTCGTGATCAGCCAGATTCATGTGCAGGGTTCAGAGCGACCACCTGTAAAGGTGTTTTGGAACAAAGGCCGGATCACCATGGGGTTCCGGTCGAGTTATCTTCAAGAAGACCCGGTGAACACGACGGTTCTGGAAGACGTGCCGCTCGGGGCACTTTTCAAAATCAACATTCACGCCAATTCGAGCGGCGCCGTCTCCGTTTCGGCGAGCTGTAACGGCGTCAAATCGACCTCCGCAATCATGCGCCTCGACAACACCTGGGACACGAAAACGCTGGCCTTCCACGGCGGTGTGTACAACCAGATTGATTACTCCGACACCACCGACCCCGAAGACGGTTCGGTGTGCATCATCAGCGACCTTTCCATCACCCACGCTTGATATCGCCTGAGTAAAACGGACCTGTAGGAGCCAGGCTTGCCGGCGAAGGCGTCCTTACGCGCGCCTTCGCCGGCAAGCCTGGCTCCTACAAAAGCGCATCATCGGGCAGCGATTGGAAGTCATCCACCACCTTGTCTGTCGTAATGACCGCATCAAGGCCCCAGTCGCCAGGCACGTGCCAATCCTCTCCAAACATCTCCGCCGGATGCATCGTCCGTTCGGAACCATTGCCGCACGCCAGGGACTTCGCCGGACAATACAGGTCACATCCCCAACAGATCCGTTCGGGGTGCTTGGGGTTGACGGGGAAGTTCTTGGCCATGAAGATCTCCGATCATTGAGTGGCGTCGTTCCAACCTACAGCCCTTGCGCAACGCCAGCCTTGATACATATCAAGAATCGACATCAAGCGACTTCCCTCCCCCATCGCGATCCTGCAGCTAAGCTTCTAACGGCTGAACAGACTTGGAGACGTCGCTCATGCTCAATAAAAATCCTTTCCCAAGCGTTGGGGTCCCGGACCATCCAACCCTGTCGACATGGGACGATCAAAACGCCGCAACATCCATCGATGGCGACGCGTTTACCGCCCCGCCCGCCTTGACCAACGCCGAACTGGTTCACTTGCGTGTCCGGGTAATTGCCTTGGAAAACCTGGTCATCGCGCTGCTGGCAGAAGGTTCGGAACGTCAGCTCGCCATTGCCCGGGAAATGGCCGACTACATAACCCCCAGACCCGGTTTTACCCAGCATCCCTTGACCGTTCATGCGGCGGCACAGATGACCCACAGCGTTGAGCGCGCCCAGCGATTTCGCCAACGTGACGAGCCATCCGTTTAATTGCGCAAAACTTGATAACAATCATTATTGTTCGCAGCAAAGCTTCCTAGACTCGGGCTCCTACTCGTCAGTGTTCAGGAAGCTATTATGCGTACCCCTTTTTCGCTATCACTCGCCCTGCTCTTGCTCACACCTCTGGCTCACGCCAAGGAATACCCGATCGGGGAACCACAGTTGTGTCCCGGGCTGGAAGTCGGGGCGGTGTATTTGCAGCCGATAGAAATGGCACCTGCGGGGATGATGCGCGCCACTGCGGATTCCGACGTCCACCTGGAAGCTGACATTCGGGCCACCGCGGACAATCGGCAGGGCTTTCAGGAAGGTAGTTTCGTGCCCTACCTGAACGTCTCTTTCAACCTGAAAAAACACGGCAGCGACCCCGAGATCAAAGGCGATTTCCACGCCATGGTGGCCAATGACGGTCCGCACTATGGCGACAATGTGAAGCTGCTTGGCCCCGGAAAATATCAGCTGACGTTCACCGTCCTGCCACCCGGCGGCCATGGCTCCCTCGGGCGCCACACCGATAAGGAAACCGGTGTCGCTCCCTGGTTCGAACGCTGCGAACTGCACTACGAATTCATCTACGCCGGCATCGGTAAAAAAGGCGGCTATTGAATGAAGCGCCTGCATCTTGCCTGGCTGATTGTGGCCGGAACAGTTGCACCGTTGACGGCCCATGCCGAGTTGCCGAGCTTTGAGCTGATCCTGCGCGATGGCCACTTCACACCGGCCTTGCTGGAGGTGCCGGCCGGACAGCGCTTCAAGATTGTTCTGAAGAACGTCGGCCAAGGACCGGCCGAGTTCGAGAGCACGCCGTTGCGGGTTGAAAAAGTCCTGTCGCCGGGCGTGACGACCTTCGTGGTCATTCACCCCCTGAGGCCCGGTCACCACCCCTTTTTCGACGAGTTCAATCCGCAATTGCCCGAAGGCGGCATCCTCGCGAAATAACCTGTTAGCGCACGGAGCTTCCATGAATCAATCAATGTTCATCGTCTGGCGCGAAAGCGTCGAGGCGTTGCTGGTGATCGGTATTCTCCAGGCCTGGGCCAGCCAGCAAGGCCAACGTAATCGTCTGGTCAAATTCCTCTGGGCGGGTGTGGTGCTGGGGTTGATGCTCTCGGGCCTGCTGGCGGTGTTGATTCTGTTTGCCGGTGAGGCCATGAGCGGGTCGGCCAGCGAATGGTTCCAGGCTGCACTCGCGCTGGTTGCAAGCCTGTTGATGGTGCAAATGGTGGGCTGGATGCATCGCCACGGACGCAGCCTCAACCACGATTTGCGACGACACGCCGATAGCCACCTGGCTCGACAAGGTGGCGCTGGTCTATTACTGCTGGCAATGCTCGCGATCAGCCGCGAAGGCAGTGAAACCGTGGTCTTTCTCTATGGCGCCGGCGCCCGGTTGCGAGGTCCGCAGCTCGGTTTGTTTGCTGTTGGCGGCGTATTGGGACTGGTGCTGTCGGCGCTGACCATTACGCTGCTGCACAGCAGTCGCCGATTCATTTCATGGCAACGATTTTTTGCCATCAGCGAAGTCATCTTGCTCATGCTCGGCGCGGCGTTGCTGGTCAGCGGCACCGAGCGAATCGGCGGCCAATTGCTCGCTCTGGATTTGCCGGACGTGGTTTACAGCCTCTTTGGCGAAGCGCTTTGGGACAGCAGCACGTTGCTGAACGACAGCCACGGATTGGGTGGCTTTCTTGCCGGGTTCGCCGGTTATCGGGCAAGCCCCAGTGGCCTGACCTTGTTGGTGTGGATCGGTTATTGGCTCGCCGTCGGCGGCTGGCTGCGGCAACGAACTGCGGAAAACCTGCCATGCCCGACCTGAGCCGGTGCAATCGATGGCTCCAACGACTGGGTGAGGGGATGCGTCGTCATGCGCCCGTCATCCGTGCGGTGCAGTGGGCTGTTGTAGTGTTTTATGCGGTGCTGTTGGTGACCCCGGCGCTGTTGCCGCTACCGCACAGCCAGGCACGGATACTCGACAACCTGACCTTGCTCGCGCAGTTTCTATTCTGGGGGATCTGGTGGCCGTTCGTGTTGCTGTCGATGGTGTTCTTCGGTCGACTCTGGTGCGGCGTACTGTGCCCGGAAGGCTCGCTCAGCGAATGGGCCAGCCATTACGGTAAAGGCCTGGGTGTGCCGCGCTGGTTGCGCTGGGGCGGCTGGCCAACCTTGGCGTTCTGCCTGACGACCCTCTACGGCCAGTTGATCAGCGTCTATGACTACGCCCAGGCCGCTCTGTTGATTCTGGGCGGTTCGACGGTGGTAGCGGTTATCGTCGGGTTGTTGTTCGCCCGAGGCAAGCGGGTCTGGTGCCGTTACCTGTGCCCGGTCAGCGGCGTTTTCGCCCTGCTCGCCCGGCTTGCCCCTGTGCACTTTCAGGTCGATGAACAACGCTGGCTAGAAAATGCCGCACCGCGCCTGCCGCCGCCCAACTGCGCTCCCCTGCTCGATATCCGCCGCCTGCAAGGCGCCAGTGATTGCCACGCCTGCGGACGCTGCAGCGGGCAACGCGGTGCCGTTCAACTGATCGCCCGCTCCAGCAATCAGGAGATTCTTCACGCGACGGCGCAGACGCTGTCCCCTTGGGATACGCGCTTGCTGCTATTCGGCGTGATCGGCTTGGCCATGGGCGCATTTCAGTGGACGGTCAGCCCATGGTTTGTCGCCCTCAAACAACACCTGGCCGAGTGGCTGGTCGAACACAACCGACTCTGGGCCCTGCAGGACAATGCTCCCTGGTGGCTGCTGACCCATTACCCGCAGCTCAACGACAGCTTCAGCTGGCTCGACGGTTTCAGCATCGTCGCTTACCTGAGTTTGAGTTCAATCGTGTTCGGCACGGCGTTGATGCTGCTTCTGCGTCTGACGGCCCGACTGGCGCGAGATCGCACTTTGTATCAGCCCTTGGCGCTGACACTCACGCCTCTGGGGGCTGCCGGACTGTTTCTCGGGCTGTCGGCCACCACCGTCAAATTACTGCGTTATGAAGGTCTGCTGCTGGAATGGGTGCAACCGGCCAGGGCCTGTCTGTTATTGGCGGCGATGAGCTGGAGCCTGCTACTGGGTTGGAAACGGCTGAGTCGCGAAGGTCTTTCCCGAGTGCGACGCGGGTCCGCTATCGCTTGCCTGCTCCTGGCCGAAGGTATGGTGGGATTTGGCTGGTGGTTGCAATTCTGGGGCTGGGCTTGAGTTCCCCAGCCCCCGTTACCCTCGCAACACGAAGGCTGGAAACAACTCGCGCATGGCCTCCCACAACTCTGGCAGCAAGGCTTGTGCGGAAACGCTCGGCAACAGCGGATCGAACATCCGCTCGGTGCGAACCAGTTGCACGGCGAAGCGTTTCACGCCAAGCGCATTCAAGCGTTTGGCCAGGATCAGAAGACGCGCCGGTTCGAACAGATGCCAATGCACGGTGGTGCGACATTCGTAGTCGACACCACTGGCCAGCAGATGCTCGAGACTGCGCCAGTTGGCGGTCCCGCTGCCTTCGACCCGGGTGATGGCCTGGCAATCCTCGGGCAACGCCTTGACATCGAAACCGACCCAATCCGCGCCGGTCAGTGCCTTGGCGAATGCAGCAGGCTTGATGCCGGCGCTGTGCAAGCCGATGCGAAATCCCATGTCCCGCACTTCGTCCATGGCGCTAAGCAAGCCGTCCTGCAGAGTCGGTTCACCGCCGCTGAACACCACGGCATCAAGCAGATCCTGACGACGTTGCAGAAACGCCAACACCCGCCGCCAATCCACTTCCTCACTGCCACGAGGGGGAATCAGCTGCGGGTTATGACAGTAACGACAACGCCAGGCGCAACCCTGGCAAAACAGCACGCAGGCGAGCTGTCCCGGATAGTCGATAGTGGTCAGGGGCACCATGCCCCCGACCCGAAGCATTCGACTCATTGGCGTCCGGCCAGTGCCGCGCTTTCAGTGAAGTGCACCCGCTCACGGTGCTCCGACTGTTTACCCGGATTGAACGCCGACACAGGACGGTGATAGCCCATCACCCGGGTCCAGACTTCGCAGCGTTGACGTTGAGCCTGGGGCAGTGTTTGCGATGCAGTCATGGTGAAGCTCCTTGCGGTTGAGTGGATCGAAATCAATGAACGGCGCCGGCTTTCTGTTCTTGCAGCAGCAGGACCTCGTCGCATTTGGGGCAGAACTCATGTTCGCCATCGAGGTAGCCGTGCACCGGGCAGATGGAGAACGTCGGGGTCACGGTCAGGTACGGCAGGCGGAAACGTCCAAGGGCTTTTCGCACCAGTTGCTTGCAGGCCTGGGTCGAGGAAATTCGCTCGGCCATGTACAGGTGCAGGACCGTGCCGCCGGTGTATTTGCATTGCAGTTCGTCTTGAAGTTCCAGGGCTTCGAAGGGGTCTTCGGTGTAGCCCACGGGCAGTTGCGAGGAGTTGGTGTAATACGGCGCCTGCACACTGCCGGCCTGGAGAATGTCCGGATAGCGCTTGAGGTCTTCCTTGGCGAAGCGGTACGTGGTGCCTTCTGCCGGTGTCGCTTCCAAGTTGTAGAGATGACCGGTTTCCTCCTGGAAACGCAGCAACGTGGCGCGCACGTGGTCCAGCATATTCAAGGCAAACTGCCGGCCATGCTCGGTGTGCATGCCCTCCTTGTCGCCGGTGAAATTGCGCAGCATTTCATGCAGGCCGTTGAGGCCGATGGTGGAGAAATGGTTGCGCAAGGTGCCCAGGTAACGCTTGGTGTACGGGTACAAACCGGCGTCCATGTGGTGCTGAATGACTTTGCGCTTGACCTCCAGGCTCTCCATCGCCAGTTCCATCAGCGTGTCCAGGCGCTGCAACAAACCACTGGTGTTGCCCTTGAACACATAGCCCAGACGCGCGCAGTTGATGGTCACCACGCCGAGCGACCCAGTCTGTTCCGCCGAGCCGAACAAACCGCCGCCGCGCTTGAGCAACTCGCGCACATCCAGCTGCAAACGGCAGCACATCGAGCGCACCTGATTGGGCTGCAGATCCGAATTGAGGAAGTTCTGGAAGTACGGCAAACCGTAGCGCGCCGTCATCTCGAACAGACGGTCGGCGTTTTCACTGTCCCACGGAAAATCATGGGTGATGTTGTAGGTCGGGATCGGAAAGGTGAACACTCGCCCTTTCGCATCGCCAGCCTGCATCACCTCGATGTAGGCGCGGTTGAGCAGGTCCATTTCGACTTGCAGGTCGCCATAGGCAAACGGCATTTCCTCCCCGCCGATGACGGGTATCTGCTCACGCAAATCCTGCGGGCAAACCCAGTCGAAGGTCAGGTTGGTGAACGGCGTCTGAGTACCCCAGCGTGACGGCACGTTGAGGTTGTAGATGAACTCCTGAATCGCCTGGCGCACCTCTTGATAACTCAACTGGTCCTTGCGCACATAGGGCGCGAGGTAGGTGTCGAACGAGCTGAACGCCTGGGCACCGGCCCATTCGTTTTGCAGGGTGCCGAGGAAATTCACCATCTGCCCCAAAGCGCTGCTCAAGTGCTTCGGCGGACCGGCTTCGACACGCCCCGGCACACCGTTGAGCCCCTCGTGCAACAGGGTGCGCAGCGACCAGCCGGCGCAGTAGCCGGCGAGCATGTCGAGGTCATGCACATGCAAATCCGCCTCGCGGTGGGCCTGGCCGATGGCCTCGCTGTACACCTCGTCCAGCCAGTAGTTGGCAGTGACCTTGCCCGACACGTTCAACACCAGCCCGCCCAGTGAGTAGCCTTGATTGGCGTTGGCCTGAACCCGCCAGTCTTCACGGTCCAGGTACTCGTTCATCGAGGTCGCCACTTCGACCATGGTCCGGCGGTCACGACGCAAACGCCCGTGTTGTTCGCGGTAGACGATGTAGGCGCGCATGGCGAAGAAGAAACCGGCGTCCATCAACACCCGTTCGACACGATCCTGGATCTGCTCGACATGCAGCCTTGGCAGTCCGTCCAGACGAGCGAGTACCGCCTGAAGCAAACCTTCAACCTCAACCTCGGTGTACTCCCCCGTAGCCTTGCCGGCAGCGATCAACGCCTGACGGATTTTGTCCGCATCGAAGGCGACCAGACTGCCATCGCGCTTGTGCAAGCGGTTACATCCTACTGAGATCAGCGTGCTCTGCATTCGGCCTCCAGATACTACATATAGATGTTTATAGACAAACAAACACAACATGCAGTGAAGACTACGGACAAAGGGCTGATCTGCAATTGATCGATATCAAGATTTGGCGGTGAATCTGTGACAAGCGCGGGTCCCATGTGGGAGCGGGCTTGCCCGCGATGGCGGTCTATCAGTCAACATTGATGTTGGATGTGATGGCCTCTTCGCGGGCAAGCCCGCTCCCACATGGATTGGTTGTATTTTTTGAATCGTGCAAGACAGCTCAACCGCCACTCATGTTCATGAACCGCACTATCTGCACCTCCCCTTCGGGGCTGAAATCGTGGCGCAACGGCTTGCCGCGCAAGGCCTTCTGCACGGCATTGATCACGGGCTGATCATCCAGCGGATAACGCCGCAGCAATCCTCTTAAATCCAGCGCGTCCTCCTGCCCCAGACAAAGCAACAGCTTCCCTTCAACAGTCATCCGCACCCGATTACAGCTGCCACAAAAGTTGTGACTGTTGGGCGAAATGAAACCGATCCGGGTATCGGAATGGCGCTCCAGGCGCACGTAGCGCGCCGGTCCGCCGCTGTTCTCAGTGCTGTCGAGTAATCGATGCTGGCTGGCGATCAGCGCCCGCACTTCGTCGCTGGAACAAAACGATTCGCCCCGGGAACGCCCGACGTCGCCCAACGGCATTTCTTCGATAAAGCTGATATCGATGCGCTGATCGATGGCGTATTGCACCAGCGCCGGGACTTCATCGAAGTTGCGCCCTTTCATCACCACGCAGTTGAGTTTGATCCGTTCAAACCCCGCGTCCCGTGCTGCCTCAATGCCGTTGAGCACCTGATCGAGATCGCCGATGCGGGTGATCGCGCGAAATTTCTGCCCGTCCAGGCTATCGAGGCTGATGTTCATCCGCTTGACCCCCGCCTCCGCCAATGGCCGGGCCAGACGGCTCAGTTGCGAGCCGTTGCTGGTCATCACCAGTTCGCGCAAACCGGGCAGCGCGGCGATGTTGCGGCACAGTTCGACAATGCCCGGACGAATCAGCGGCTCGCCGCCGGTCAGGCGAATTTTGCGTACGCCCAACCCGACGAACAGCGTTGCCAGACGCTGCAACTCTTCCAGCGTGAGCACCTGCTGACGCGGCAGGAAGGTCATGTTTTTCGCCATGCAATACACACAGCGAAAATCACAACGATCCGTCACCGACATCCGCAGATAATCGATCTGCCGTCCAAAGCCATCCTGCATTACAGCGTTCATCACATCTCCCGGTTTGCCTCGATGCTCACTGCACCAGCGGTGAGTCGGCGCCCTGCAAGTGGATGCCGCGAATATCCGCCGCACCAATCAGGGTTTGCAGGTACTGCACCAGCGCTTTTTGCCAGACGCCTTGCTGCAACTGCGTGCGGATCGCCGTAGACACCACTTCATAGGGCAACGGCATGCCTTCGATCCGCTGATCGACACTGACCACATGCCAGCCGTAGCGACTTTCCAGCGGTTTGCTGGCCAGGCCCGGCGCCAGAGTGAACAGCTGACGTTCCAGTTCGGGCACCGTCTGGCCCTTGCTGATTTGCCCCAGAGAACCGCCCTGAGCCTTCGACGGGCAGGCAGAATACTTCACAGCCAGCTCGGCGAAACTGCCGGGAAAGTCTTCCAGACGTTGCAGCAGAACCTCCGCCTGATCATGCGCAATGGCGCGTGCCTCGACATCATCCGGCGCGCATTCGAGCAGGATGTGCCGAACCGCCAGCAACGGTGCGCTGTGGAAACGCCCGCGATTGTTTTCGTAGTAACGAAGACTGGTTTCCTCGTCGCATTGAGGCACGTGCACCTCACGTTCAAGCAACAAGCGCGTGGCCGCTTCTTCTTCGTTCTCGCCGGCACCGATCTCCATCGACACGCCGAGTTCGGCGATGCGCTGCTGCAACAACTCGCGGATCACCAGCGCCCGGGCGGCCAGATAGACCGCCTCTTCGCGGCTTTCGGCCGGATGATATTGCAGCTCCTGGGCCATCGCTTCCGGGGTGATCGACACCTCGTTGACGCTGATGATCGGCCACTCCTGCTCGCTGCTGGCGATCAACTGCGCCGGGGCGTCATCGGCAGCCGCCGGCTCAACCGGGAGTGCTTCAAACTGCGCCTCTGCGACTGGCGCGATGTCGAGAACGTCCTCGGCTTTTTTGGAAGACCCGCAGCCACCGCTGCCGCCGTTACCACCACCACATCCACATCCACCTGACATGATTGCCTCCTCAGTACTTCTGACGAACGATTTGATAACGACGCCCCAGGTACCAGATCGGTGCGCTGATCATGTGTACGAGACGGGTGAAGGGGAACAGCACAAACAGGGTCAAACCGAGAAACACGTGCAGCTTGTAGGTCAGCCCGACCGGCGCGATGGCCGCCTCCGCTTCCATCGGCCGCAACAGCACGGTGTTCTGCGCCCAATCAGCGAGCATCACCATCACCGAGCCGTCCATATGCGAGGTGGACGCGACGATGGTCAGCAGACCGAGCAGCAACTGCGCCAGCAGCACCAGCAGAATCAGGATGTCCGAAGGGCTGGAGGTGGCACGTACCCGAGGATCGGTGAGCCGCCGATTGACCAGCATCAGCAAGCCGATCAAGCACAGCAGGCCAAAGAATCCGCCGGAGACCATGGCCAGCAACTGCTTGTTCTCAGTGCTGATGACATGGTGATAAACCGACGCAGGCGTCAGCAGGCCAACGAAGTGCCCGGCCAGCACGAACAGCACACCGATATGGAACAAGTTGCTCGCCACGCGCATGCCGCGTTGGTTGAGCATCTGGCTCGAACCTGCTTTCCAGCTGTATTGCGACAGGTCGAAGCGTGCCCAACTGCCGATCAGGCAAATGGCTAAAGCGACGTAGGGATAGATCCCGAATAACAACAGATTCCATTTAGACATTACCGACCTCCTTGGCTGGCGCGGCGGCCAACCCTTCATGCTGAAAATCCACCCAGTGCAACGGCACCGCGCTTTCTTCCCGAGCCTTGCCCGGTGCGCTTGGCAGTCCACTGCAACGGTCCTGCTGTTCGGCCTGGAGAAAGTCCACGGCCTCCTCTTCCCAGATCTTGTCGAGGGCTTCGAGGGAGTCGTCGCGCGGTTCCGCAGCCACCTGCGCTCGCAGGTCGGCCACCGCCTGATGCGGTTCGGCCCCGGCGATTTGCAGCAGCGCCCGGAAGCAACTGGCATAGGCGCTTTCGCGCTCTTCCAGACGTGCGGCGAGCAAGGCCAGCAAGTGCGAAACATCCGCCAGGCCCTCGCGGGCCTCGATGTCTTCGCGGGTGGACAAGAACTCCAGGTACAGCGGGATATAGTCCGGCAGCTCTTTGACGCCGATGGCAAAACCGGCTTCTTCGTATTGCGCCATCATGTCGACCATGGCTTGGCCACGGTCGCGGGACTCGCCGTGCACATGTTCAAACAACAGCAGCGACAGCGAGCGACCTCGGCCGAACAGCGCCCCGTAGTGCTCCTGCCCATCCATCAGGTCATTGGCGCAGATCAGCTCGAGCAACTCGAACAACGCGCCGCGTTGCTTGGGGCTGATTTCCCGTGACTGGATAATCGCCTGCTCCAGTTCGTCGCGACCGCCAATCAGCGTCTCGGTCGGGTAATCGAGCAGCAGCGAAATCACTTTGAGAATTTGCATGCTCATTCCTCCCACAACTGGACGGTTTTCAGGATGTCGCGGCGGTTGGCTTTCTTCGCACCGAACATGTTGGTGTCGGAGCTACCGCTGCAGCCGCTGCCGAAACTGAAGCCGCAACCGGAGCGTTCGGCAAAGGCGTCGCTCATGGCGTCTTCACGGTGCGCGCTCGGTACCACAAAGCGGTCTTCATAGTTGGCAATCGCCAGGTAGCGATACATCTCCTCGACCTGCGCCACGCTCAAACCGACATCCTTCAGTACTTGCAGGTCCTGAACGCCATCGACTTGCTCGGAACGTTTGTAGGCGCGCATCGCCAGCAAGCGTTTAAGCGCACGCTTGACCGGTTTTTCATCGCCGGCGGTCAGCAAGTTCGCCAGGTACTTCAGTGGAATACGCAGGCTGTCGACGTCCGGGATCACCCCGTTCATACCAACGGTGCCGGCAGTGGCAGCGTTCTGAATCGGCGACAGCGGCGGTACGTACCAGACCATCGGCAAGGTGCGGTATTCCGGGTGCAGCGGCAGTGCCAGTTTCCAGTCGACGGCCATTTTGTAGACCGGCGAACGCTGGGCTGAATCGATCACCGACTGCGGTACGCCATCGGCCAGAGCCTGACGAATCACTGCGGGGTCGTTCGGATCGAGGAAGATCTCCAGTTGTTTCTCGTACAGGTCCTGCTCATTGGAGGTGCTCGCCACTTCGCTGATGCGGTCGGCGTCATACAGCAGCACCCCGAGGTAACGAATGCGCCCGACGCAGGTTTCCGCGCAAACAGTCGGCATCCCGGCTTCGATCCGTGGGTAGCAGAAGATGCATTTCTCGGACTTGCCGCTCTTCCAGTTGAAGTAGATTTTCTTGTACGGGCAGCCGCTGATGCACATCCGCCAGCCACGGCATTTTTCCTGGTCGATCAGGACGATGCCGTCTTCTTCACGCTTGTAGATCGCCCCGCTCGGGCACGACGCCGCGCACGTCGGGTTGAGGCAGTGCTCGCACAGGCGCGGCAAATACATCATGAAAGTGTTCTCGTATTCGCCGTAAATGTCCGCCTGAATCTTGTCGAAGTTCTTGTCCTTGCGACGCTTGGCGAATTCGGTGCCGAGGATTTCTTCCCAGTTCGGGCCCCACTCGATTTTTTCCATGCGTTTGCCGGAGATCAGCGAGCGCGGACGCGCAGTGGGCTGATGCTCGCCCAGCGGCGCGGTGTGCAGGTGCTGGTAATCGAAGTCGAACGGTTCGTAGTAATCGTCGAGGCTCGGCAGATCCGGGTTGGCGAAAATGTTCGCCAACACACGGAATTTACCGCCGATGCGCGGGTTGATCGTGCCGTTGGCGTTGCGGATCCAGCCGCCCTTCCACTTGTCCTGGTTTTCCCATTCTTTCGGGTAGCCGATCCCGGGTTTCGATTCGACGTTGTTGAACCAGGCGTATTCCATGCCTTCGCGGCTGGTCCAGACGTTTTTGCAGGTGATCGAACAGGTGTGGCAACCGATGCACTTGTCCAGGTTCAGAACCATGCCGATTTGTGAGCGAATCTTCATCTCAGTTCTCCTCGATATCGGTCGGCAGCGGACGTGGCAGGTCATCGCCACTTGAACCATCGAGCCAGTCGACTTTGGACATTTTGCGCACCACGACGAATTCGTCGCGGTTGCAACCGACCGTGCCGTAATAGTTGAAACCGTAAGCCTGCTGGGCATAGCCGCCGATCATGTGGGTCGGCTTGAGCACGACGCGGGTGACCGAGTTGTGGTGGCCGCCACGGGTCTTGGTGGTTTCCGACCCTGGCACGTTCACGATCCGTTCCTGTGCGTGATACATCATCACCATGCCGTCCTTGACGCGCTGGCTGACCACCGCCCGGGCGGTCAGTGCACCGTTGACGTTGAAGCATTCGATCCAGTCGTTGTCCTCGATGCCGGCGCGTTTCGCGTCGTTCTCCGAGAGCCACACGATCGGCCCGCCACGGCTGAGGGTCAGCATCAGCAGGTTGTCGCTGTAGGTGCTGTGGATGCCCCATTTCTGGTGCGGAGTAATCCAGTTCAAGACGATTTCGATCTCGCCGTTGCTGCGCTTGCCTTTCACCCCTTCGATGGTGCGGGTGTTGACGGGCGGGCGATAACTCATCAATTGCTCGCCGAACGCCTGCATCCACGGGTGATCCTGGTAGAACTGCTGGCGACCGGTGATGGTGCGCCATGGGATCCCCTCGTGAACGTTGGTGTAGCCGGCGTTGTAGCTGACGTGATCGTCTTCGAGACCCGACCAGGTCGGGCTGGAAATGATCTTGCGCGGCTGTGCCTGAATGTCGCGAAAACGAATCGCCTCGTGGGCCTTGGACAGCGCCAGGTGGCTGTGGTCGATACCGGTGAATTCCGACAACGCGGCCCAGGCCTTGACGGCGACTTGGCCGTTGGTTTCCGGCGCCAGGGACAGAATCACTTCGGCGGCGTCGATGGCCGTGTCGATTTTCGGACGGCCGTGACTGATACCGGCATCGCCTTCTTTGTGATTGAGTTCACCGAGGAATTTCACTTCGTCTTCGGTGTTCCAGTTGATGCCCTTGCCACCGTTGCCGTTTTTCTCCAGCAATGGCCCGAGGGACGAGAACTGCTTGTAGATGTTCGGGTAGTCACGCTCCACCACGTGCAGGTTCGGCGCGTTCTTGCCCGGCTCCGGGGCCACACCGGCGCTTTTCCAGTCGGTGCCGCCAAACGGTTGAGCCAATTCGCCGACGCTGTCGTGCATCAGCGGGATGGTCACCAGATCCTTCTCAACGCCCAGGTGCCCTTCGGACATGCTGGAAAACGCCTTGGCGATGCCTTTGTAGATTTCCCAGTCGGAACGCGATTCCCACGCAGGGTCGATGGCGGCCGACAACGGGTGAATGAACGGGTGCATATCCGAGGTGTTCATGTCGTCTTTTTCGTACCAGGTTGCGGTCGGCAACACGATGTCGGAATAGACGCAGGTCGAGGACATGCGGAAGTCCAGCGTGGTGACCAGATCGAGCTTGCCGATGGCGCCCTCGTCCACCCATTCGGCTTCTTCGGGCTTGCAGTCGCCGACCTGACCGATGTCTTCGTTCATCACTCCGTTCTTGGTGCCGAGCAGGTACTTGAGCATGTACTCGTGGCCCTTGCCCGAGGAGCCCAGCAGGTTCGAACGCCAGATGAACATGTTGCGCGGGAAGTTGACCGGACTGTCCGGCTGTTCGCAGGAGAAGCGCAGCGAACCGTCCTGCAGCGACTTGACCACATAGTCTTTCGGGTCCATGCCGGCCGCAGCAGCGTCGCGGCAAATGTGCAAAGGGTTAGTGTTGAGTTGCGGTGCGCTGGGCAACCAACCGGCGCGTTCGGCGCGGATGTTGTAATCCAGGGCATGCTCGGGAAATTGTGATTTATCGGCCAATGGCGAGAGCACGTCGTGCATGCTCATCTTCTCGTGGCGCCATTGCGAACTGTGGGCGTAGAAGAAGCTGGTGCCGTTCATTTGGCGAGGCGGACGGTTCCAGTCCAGACCGAACGCCAAGGGCAGCCAGCCGCATTGCGGACGGAGTTTTTCCTGACCCACGTAGTGCGCCCAACCGCCACCGGTCTGGCCGACACACCCGCAGAGCATGAGCATGTTGATCAGCCCACGGTAGTTCATGTCCATGTGGTACCAGTGGTTCATCGCCGCGCCGACGATGATCATCGAGCGCCCCTTGGTCTTGTCGGCGTTATCGGCGAACTCACGGGCAATCTGGATGGCTTTCTCGCGGCTGACGCCGGTGATCTGCTCCTGCCACGCTGGGGTGCCAGGCACCGAGGCGTCGTCGTAATCCTTGGCCACGTTAGCGCCGCCGAGGCCGCGATCAATCGCCAAGTTGGCAGCCGACAGGTCGAACACGGTGGCGACTTTGGCCACGCTGCCGTCCGCCAGCACCACGTTATGCACCGGCACGCGGCGGTATTGCACGGCATCGCCGGCCACGTGCTGGAAATGCTCGTGGGATTCGCCGGCAAAATACGGGAACGCCACTTCGGCAACGTCATCGCCGATCAGGCTCAGTTTCAGATCGATCTCACGGCCTTCGCCGCCTTCACGGGACAGGATGTTCCACTTGCCCTTCTCACCCCAGCGATAGCCGATGGAACCCTGAGGGGACACCAGTTCGCCGCTGACATCAAGGGCGATGGTTTTCCATTCCGGGTTGTTTTCCTGGCCGAGGTTGTCAGTCAGGTCGCTGGCGCGCAGGAAGCGGTCCGGTTGGTAACCGGCGCCCGGTGCCTTGTCGACCATTTGCTTGAGCAGCACCAGCACTGGCAAATCGGTGAAGCGCTTGGCGTAGTCAGTGAAATAAGCGCTCGGTTTGTCCAGGTGGAATTCTTTGAAGATCACATGGTTGAACGCCTGGGCCAGCGCCGCGTCGGTGCCCTGCTTAGGGTTCAGCCACAGGTCGGTGAGCTTGGCGACTTCCGAGTAGTCCGGGGTAATCGCCACAGTCTTGGTGCCCTTGTAGCGGACTTCGGTAAAGAAGTGCGCGTCCGGGGTACGGGTCTGCGGAACGTTGGAGCCCCAGGCAATGATGTAGTTGGAGTTGTACCAGTCGGCCGATTCCGGCACGTCGGTCTGCTCGCCCCAGACCATCGGCGAGGCCGGTGGCAAGTCGCAGTACCAGTCGTAGAAACTCAGGCAGGCGCCGCCGATCAGCGACAGGTAACGCGAACCGGCCGCATAGCTGACCATCGACATGGCCGGAATCGGCGAGAAGCCGACGATCCGGTCCGGGCCGTATTGCTTGATGGTGTAGACGTTGGCCGCGGCAATGATCTCGTTGACTTCTTCCCAGTTGGAACGAATGAAGCCACCCATGCCGCGTTTGCTTTTATAGGAATCGGCCTTGACCTTGTCCTCGACGATGCTGGCCCAAGCTTCGACCGGCGCCATGGTCTGCCGCGCATCACGCCAGAGTTTGAGCAACGGCTTGCGGATTTTTGGGTACTTGAGGCGGTTGGCGCTGTAGATGTACCAGCTGTAACTGGCACCACGCGGGCAGCCACGGGGCTCGTGATTGGGCAGATCGTTACGGGTACGCGGGTAGTCGGTCTGCTGGGTTTCCCAGGTGATCAGGCCGTTCTTGACGTAAATTTTCCACGAGCAGGAGCCGGTGCAGTTCACCCCGTGGGTGGACCGTACGATCTTGTCGTACTGCCAGCGCGAACGGTAGACGTTCTCCCAATCGCGAGACTCTTTGCGGGTCTCTCCATGACCGTCGGAAAACTCGTTTTGCTTACGGTTGAAAAACCGCAATTGATCCAGTAAATGACTCACGGTGTAGTCCTCTCAGGCTTTGTCGCGGAGTCTGTGCCCCGCCCACGCAATGGTTGGATGCAGCTCGGCTCAGCAGGGTGTCGCGGCGCCTTTGCGCGCGTACCACCACCAGGTCACCACGATGCAGCTCAGGTAAAAGCCGACGAACATGTAGAAGGCCATCTCCGGGCCGCCGGTCTGGGCCATCGAAGTGCCGAAGGATTTGGGAATAAAGAACGCGCCGAAGGCGCCCATGGCCGAACTGAAGCCCAGGACCGCAGCTGATTCTTTGCCGGCATCCTTGAGCGCTTGTTCGCGCACGGCGGCTGGTTTGCCGGCCGAGGCTTTTTCATGTTGGGTGCGGAAGATCACCGGGATCATGCGGAAGGTGGAACCGTTGCCGACGCCGGTGGTGATGAACAGCAGCATGAACATACCGAGGAAGCCGTAGAAGTTACCGCCCTGGCCGCTTTGCGGCAGAAAGTGCAGAACACCGAACACCATCACGATCATCAGCACGAAGTTCCACAAGGTCACTTTCGCGCCACCGAGCTTGTCGGCCAGCCAGCCACCCAATGGCCGTACCAGAGCGCCAACCAGTGGACCGAGAAAGGCAAACTTCAAGGCAATCACGTCAGGGAAGGAGGTTTTGATCAGCAGCGGAAACGCGGCGGAGAAACCAATGAACGAACCGAAGGTCGCCAGGTACAACCAGCACATCAGCCAGTTGTGTTTGCGTTTGAAGATCACCGCCTGTTCGCTGAAAGAAGCGCGGGCACTGGACAGGTCATTCATGCCGAACCAGGCCAACACCGTCACCAGGACAATAAAGGGCACCCAGATGAAACCGGCGTTCTGCAGCCACAACTGGCCACCGTCCGGCAGTGCTTGCGGCGAGCCGCCCATGAAGCCGAACACCCCGAAAGTAATCACCAGCGGCACACAGAACTGCATCACCGAGACGCCCAGGTTACCCAACCCGGCATTGAGGCCCAGGGCCGTGCCCTGCTGCGACTTGGGGTAGAAGAAGCTGATGTTGGACATGCTCGAGGCAAAGTTGCCGCCACCAAAACCGCAGAGCAAGGCAATCAACACGAACACGCTGTACGAGGTGCTCGGGTCCTGCACGGCGAAGCCCATCCAGATCGATGGCAACAACAGCGACGCGGTGCTCAGGGCGGTCCAGCGACGGCCACCGAAGATCGGCACCATAAAGGAATAGAAGACGCGCAAGGTTGCACCGGACAGTCCCGGCAATGCCGCCAACCAGAACAGCTGGTCAGTGGTGAAGGTGAAGCCGATGGCGTTCAAACGCACAATCACCGTGCTCCAGACCATCCACACCGCGAAGGCCAACAACAGCGCAGGAATGGAAATCCACAAGTTGCGAGTGGCGGTCTGTTTGCCGCTACTTCCCCAGAACGCGGGGTCCTCGGGGCGCCAGTCATGAATGACCGGGCCTTTGTCAGGCTTTTGCAGAACGGACATGTTCTTCTCCTAGGGCAATGCGGGAAATCGGGGACGGGGTCAGCAGCGGCGCTTTACCCAGCACCGGGCTTTTGCGTATTTCGCTGAAGTACATCCAGGTGAGGGAGACCCAGACCACGCCGTACATCAACATGAAGCAGGAAGAGCGCACGCCGGTGAGGTCCACCAGGGCGCCGAACAGGATCGGCAGCACGAAGCCACCCAGACCACCGGCGAGGCCCACGATGCCGGACACCGCGCCCATGTTTTTCGGGTAGTCATTGGCGATGTATTTGAAGACCGAGGCCTTGCCGAACGCGAAGGCGATGCCCATGACGAACAGCAGCACGGTGAACAACGCAGGGCTCAGGCCGATGTGGAAATCCACCGGGCCGTTGATGGTCTGCACTTGCAGTTGGGTCTGGGGATACGAGAGCAGGAACAGGCAGATCCAGCTGACCCACAACACCCACCAGGTCACGCTTTGCGCACCCCAGCGATCCGACATCCAACCGCCGACGGCGCGCAGCACGCCACCGGGCAGGGAAAAACAGGCCGCCAGCAGCGCCGCACTTTGCAGGCTGAAACCGTATTCCTGCACGTAGTACTTGGTCATCCACAGTGCCAGGGCGACGTAGCCACCGAAGACGATCGAGTAGTACTGGCAGTAGCGCCACACCGCAGGGTCTTTCAGCGAGCGCAGTTGCTCACGCAAGGTGGCGCCGGTGGCACTGTGGTGGTCCTTGTTTTCGGCACTCAGAAACCAGAACAGCAGCGCGGTAATAAAGAGGATCGCGCTGAAGACTTTCGGCACCAGCTGCCAGCTGCCGGCTGCGATCAGTGCCGGAGCGAGAAACTTGGTCACCGCAGCCCCGGCGTTACCGGCGCCGAAGATGCCCATGGCGAAGCCTTGATTCTCCTTGTCGAACCATTTGGCGACGTAGGCAATCCCGACCGAGAACGAGCCGCCTGCCAGGCCGACGAACAAGCCCAGCACCAGGAACTGCCAGTAGGCGGTGGCGTGACTGATCAAATACAGCGGCGCGACGCAGGCCAACATCAGCAGGAAGAACACGCTGCGCCCGCCAAAACGGTCGGTCAGCAAACCCAGCGGCAAACGCACCAGCGAGCCGGTCAGCACCGGGGTCGCGGCCAGCAGGCCGAATTGGGTTTCGTTGAGCTGGAGAAGGTCCTTGATCGGCACCCCGAGCACGGCAAACATCATCCAGACCATAAAGCACACAGTGAAGGCCAGCGTGCTCATGCCCAGCACCAAGCCTTGTCGTACACGCGGTTGGGTCACAATGCTCTCCAGTCAGTTAGCCATGGCGGCAGACTAGAGAGGCCAACCCCGCAAAAACTTGACCCATGTCAACGAAGCCCTAGGGGGCATAGGCCTATGCTTGTGCGGTCTACCTCTAAGGAGGTAGTGCAAGACAACCTTAAAACCCTTTATTTATCAGCCTGTTGAGGGTTTTAACCGACGCTTTTGCTGACAAGGAACAGTCGACAACTCTTTAGAGGTAGCGCGCCCGGGATCGGCGGCAAAACCACACGCTGGAACTTTTCATGCTCTGTTTTCTGATTTTTTTCCCGGACCGGACCCGATGATGCGCTGGTTGCGCAGCTCCCTGCCCGCTCGCGCCGGGCTGGCGGTGATCCTGATCGCCGTGCTGGCGCTCGCCAGTTCGTTGAGCGCCGGGTTGATCGCCTGGTTCAGCCAGGGCGATGCCGCCGCCATCAACACCGCAGGCTCGGTGCGCATGGAGACTTACCACCTGAGCTGGAAACTGGCCGCGGGTGCAACGCCCTCAGAAATCGCTGCCATCACCGACAGCCTGCAAACCCGTCTCACCAGCCAGTCACTCAAGGCCGTGCTGGAAGATGGCCCGACCGCCGCCCTGCAAGTCAGCTATGGGCAAATCCAGCAACAATGGAACGAGGATTTACGCCCGGCACTTGAGCGCGGCGATGCGGCTGCTTTTCAAGTCCAGGCTCATTCCTTCGTTGAGCAACTGAACCAGTTCGTCAATCTGTTGCAGCGTCAGAGTGAACAAAAGCAGGGCTGGCAACAGGCGATCCAGGGCATGGCCTTGTTTACCACCATGATTGTCCTGCTGATCGGGTTGTACGAGTTGCAGTACGGTGTCGTCACGCCCCTCAAGGAGTTGGTGGACGCGACCCAGCGCTTTCGTCGCGGCGACTTCAAGGTGCGGGTCAACCATCAGTCCCAGGACGAACTGGGCCAGTTGGCCACGAGTTTCAACACCATGGCCGAAACGATCGAAGAGTCGCATCGCACCCTGGAAAGTCAGGTCCGGCAAAAAACCCTGAACCTGCAACAAGCCAATGCCGCCCTGGAGCTTCTGTATCAAAGCAGCCGAAGCCTGGCCACACGCCTGGCCAATGCCGAAGGCCTCGATGAATTGATTCGACGCTTCCAGCAACGCCTGCCCGGCTTGCGCCTGTCGCTGTGCTTGCAAGGCCAACTGCAGGCACCGGCCCAACAGCTACTGGCCCTGCACGGCGCGAACATCCGCGAAGTCTGCGCCAGTACCGACTGCGCCACTTGCCAGAAGCACCACAAAGCCAATCCGCAAGCCTTCAGCATCAGCAACCAGGGCAGTGAACTGGGTGAGCTGAAGGCGCACTTTGTCGATGGCCATCCCATGCAAGCCTGGGAAACCCAACTGATCCAGGCCCTGGCCAACCTGATCGGCACCTCACTCTCGCTCAAGCGTCAACGGGAACAGGATCATCGCCTGCTGCTGCTCGAAGAACGCACGATCATCGCCCGCGAGCTGCACGACTCACTGGCCCAGGCCCTGTCCTACATGAAGCTGCAAGTCAGCCGCATGCAAACCCTGATGCGTCGGGGCGAACCGGTCCAGACCCTGGAAACCGTCACCGCCGAATTGCGCGAGGGACTGAACAATGCCTATCGCCAGTTACGCGAGTTGCTGACGACTTTTCGTTTGCAGATTCACGATGCGGGACTGGTGCAGGAACTCAAGGACACCGCCGAGGAATTTTCTCGTCGCGGGGAGTTTCAGGTGCATCTGCACGTCGACACGCTGGCCTTTCAGCTAACGGCCAGCGAACAAATCCACATTCTGCAGATCACCCGCGAGGCGCTCTCCAACTGCTTGCGCCACGCCCATGCGCAAAACGCCTGGCTACAACTGCGCCAAGACGGCGAGACAGTCAGGTTGTCGGTCGAAGACGACGGTCGCGGCTTCAGCGGCAACGTCGACCAACGCGAACACCACGGCCTGAACATCATGGATGAGCGGGCTCGCAGCTTGCACGGCCAGCTGCAGATCATCTCCAGGGAACCCCAAGGCACCCGTGTCCAACTGGAATTCCATCCGGAATTTCTCGGGCAGCAAACAGAAGGTAGCGTCACATGACCCCGTCCCCGCAACACAGAATCCTGCTGGTAGACGACCACCCGATGATGCGTCATGGCATACGCCAGATGCTCGAACTCGAAGATGATTTCCTGATCGTCGGCGAAGCCAGCCAGGGTGAAGAAGCACTCGGCCTGATTGAGCCGCTTCGACCGGATCTGGTCTTGCTCGACAACAACATGCCGCAAATGAATGGCATCGAAACCCTGCGCCGATTACGGGCGATGAACTACACCGGCAAAGTGCTGCTGTTCACCGTGTCGGACGCCGAAGACGATATTCGCGATGCACTACGGCTGGATGCCGACGGTTATCTGCTCAAGGACATGGAACCGGAACTGTTGATCCAGTACATCCGCGATGCCTTGAACGGCGCCTTGGTGATTAGCCCCGGCCTGACTCAAGTCATGGCCCAGGCGCTGCGCTCGCCGCCGCGCCAGGCCGTGGTGGAATTGACCGAGCGTGAACGCCAAGTATTGAAAACCATCGCCAGCGGCTTCAGCAACAAGGTCATCGGGCACAAGCTGGGCATCACCGAAGGGACGGTCAAGGTCCACGTGAAAAACCTGCTGCACAAACTCGGTTTGCGCTCGCGGGTAGAAGCGGCAGTGTGGGCCATGGAGCATCTGCGCAGTGCGGGCTGAGGGGCATGCCTCCTTGGAGGTAGGCCTGCAGAGGCATAGGTCATTTGGCCTGCGCTCTCTACTATGACGGTCAGCGGAGGTACGCCATGCTGACCCACCCTTCCATCGTTTTAACGTTGCGCCGTCATCATCTGTTCAGCCAGCTCCCGGAGAAAGTCTTCGAGGAAGTCTGCAGCCTGGCCATGCTCAAGCGCCTGGCCTGTCACAGCACCCTCATGCACCAAGGGGATCCGGCCAGGCGTTTTTTCCTGCTGGTCAGCGGCCAAGTCAAGCTGTACCGGCTCACCGGCGAAGGCCAGGAAAACCTGGTGGAGATCATCCAGCCCGGCCAGACCTTTGCCGAAGCCTTGCTGTTCAGCCAGGCCCGTCTCTACCCGGTGAGCGCCACGGCCCTGAAGGACAGCGTGCTGGTGAGTATCGAGGGCAACCATTACCGCAATGCCCTGGAGGACCAGCCGAAAGTCTGTCTGGCGATCCTCGCGAGCATGAGCGTTCACCTGCACCTGCGTCTGCGTGACATCGATACCTTGACCATGGCCAGCGCGAGCCGTCGGGTGATCAATTTTCTGTTCCAGGAACGCCACCCGGTTACCGGCCAGATTGTCTTGCAGGTGTCCAAACGTCTGGTGGCGTCGAAGCTGGGGATTCAGCCGGAAACCTTCTCGCGGATTTTGCATCGCCTGGTGGAGTGCGGCCTGATCGCCATGGAGCGTCGCCATATCAGCATTCTCGCCGAGGAGGAGCTGGCGGCTTTCCAATAGCCGGAATTGACCGTCATCAAGGCGCAATGCCACGCGCCTTGCACACTGGCAGCGTCCATCCACGGAGAGTGCAAATGCCCCGTTCAACCCTGCCTTTGGTTTACTCCTGCTCAGGTTGCTCCAACGTCGCCCAACTGGCCAACACCCTGGCCGTGCGACTGGACCGCAGCGGCCTGGCTGAAATGTCCTGCATCGTCGGTGTCGGCGGGCATGTGGCGGCGCTGGTCAACAAGGCACGCTCGGGGCGCCGGATCTTCGCGCTGGATGGCTGCCCGTTGCAATGCGTTGAAAACTGCCTCAAGCAACATGGTCTGCATGCTGATGTGCATCTGATTCTCAGCCACTATGGGCTGCGCAAACGCCATGGTGAGGATTGCACGCAGGCGCAGAGTGATGAGTTGTTTGAAGGGATCAGGCAGTTGATTGTCAGTGATGCTCGGCAGCATGAAAGCCGGCAGGAAACGATGGCCTGAGGGCCAACGAAAATCCAAATGTAGGAGCGGGCTTGCTCGCGAAAGCGGACTGACCGCTGACTTATAATTTTGGTCGGAGTACATATCCATTCCTGCGGTAACGGCTTCTAATGGTTTCGCTTTTACAGCGAGTCACTTTCGAAAAGCGCGAAAGTAACCAAAGCGCTTCTGCCCCTTTCGATCGGTGGCTCGCCTAGGCTCGCCATGCCCTCGCTCCGGTCCTGCTCCGTGGGCCCGCCGCCATCGGCCATCCATGGCCGGGGGCGGCTAACCCGGCATCCATGCCGGGTTGCCCACTGCGCAGAACCTGCGCTCGGCCTCTCGAGGGGGCGACTACCGCAAAAGCAGCGCGAGGCGGCCTACCGGCCGGCCTGTCTCCTCAACACCTGTGCGTACTGATCGTTCCCACGCTCCGCGTGGGAATGCCGCCGGGGACGCTCCGCGTTCCGCTGTCGACGCAAGACTTGAGTCCTGCGCAATGGTGACGCAGAGCGTCACGGGATGCATTCCCACGCAGAGCGTGGGAACGATCAGTGTGGGGACGGCTCCTGTGGCTTTGCTTTGGCTTTGGCTTTGGCTTTGGCTTTGGCTTTGGCTTTGGCTTTGGCTTTGGCTTTTGATCTTGATCTTGATCTGCCCCGTCGGAAGGCCGAGCGCAGGTTCTGCGCAGTGGGCACCGCGGCAAGGATGCCGCGGTAGCCGCCCCCGGCCATGGATGGCCGATGGCGGCGGGCCCACGGAGCAGGACCGGAGCGAGGGCATGCCGAGCCTAGGCGAGGCACCGGACGTCAGGGGCCAAAGCGTTTTGGTTACTTTGGCGCTTTTCCAAAGTGACCCGCCGTAAGGGCGGAACCCTAAGCGGCCATTACCGCAGGAATGGATATGTACCCCGACCAAAAACACAGCCCGGCTAACCGGCCGCCAACCCCTTCCCCGCCCGTTCCAGATTGCGCCACAACCAAACAGGCAACACATCAGGATCCAGACTGTCGATCAGATTCTTCAACGCCAACCCCAACTCCGTATCCCCCTCAATCACCAAACGCCGGCGAAAAAACAACGTGTCCGGATCTTCCTGACGACTCGCCAGCAGCAAAAACTCCCGCCAGTTACCACTGATCGTCACATGCGCAGTAGCGTGCTCAGCAATCCGCAACCCTTTACCACTGAGCGTCAAATACCAGGACAACCCCAGATCCGGAATCCGCAAACACAACCAACGCCCACGCAAAACCTCGAACTCACCATCGCGTAACGGCTCGGCGAGGCAGCGATTCAGCGCCTGTTGCAACGCCAGGCGCTGCACGGCAAAAGGCACCCGGCGCACCAACGGCAACAACCGGTCGGCACCTTTCAACAGCCACTTTTTTCGATTCAACACAGGCCGACCTCCTCGACGCGCAGCATGCCGGCCTGGCCATGCCAATAACCATTGCACCCTTCGACGAACAGCGGCGGTGTCTCGCCCAGACGAACCCGTTGATAGGCCGCGACCACTTCGGCCATGCCCTGAGCACGAGGACTCAAGCGCAACAGATCGGCCCCGCAGGCCACCAGCCCGGAGTAATCGGCCAACAGATTGGTCACCTCGGCCGACATTGTCTGAATACCGTTGATGGTGAACAGCGCCTGCCCTTCCTGGCTGGTCAGCGCCAGGCCGTCGGGGTAGTTGATGCAGCAAAACTGGCAGTCGTCCTTGGGCCGGTTTTCCGCACGGGCGGTGAAGCAGCGTGCGGAATAGGCCAACGGCAGATGCCCATAGGCAAAGATTTCAACTTCCGGCACTGCACGGCCCAGTTCGCGTACCTGTTCGATCACGTCACCAATCAGCGCCGCCGAACATTCCACGGGCGGCACCCAGCGGGTCATTCCGCTGTCGAGCAGTTGCGCCAGCGCATGACCGTTGTACAGATTAAGGGCCGGGCCGCCCACGAACGGCAGCTTGCGCTCGGCCAGGAACTGCACCGCGCCCATGTCGTTGGCTTCCACCAGCAATTGGCCGTTGTCGCACAGCCGGCGCAGGCTAGAGAGTTCGGACGCCGCTTCGATCAGCGTCAGGCTGGAAAGCACCAATTGCGCCTGGCTGCATTCCTGCAACTCACGGCCCAACCCCAGCCATTGATCCAGTGAAAATGCCCGGCGTTTCGAGCACACGGTTTCCCCCAGGTAAATCACATCCAGGGGCAAGGCCGACATCTCGGCGTAAAAGTTGCTGAGTTGCTCTTTGTCCCAATAAAACAGGACCGGTCCCAGGCTGAGTTTCATGTCGAATCCCTCATTGCCATGATCGATGATAAGCACCCAGGGTGGTCTGGCTGCCTTCGGACAAACCGGCCAGCACCTGACGCCATTCCTCCTTGACCCGAAAATTGCCCGGTGCGCCACGATGGGCGTCCAGTGCCGCGCGCCAGACGCGGGTGACTTGTTCGACGTAGGCCGGGCTGCGTTGGCGACCCTCGATTTTCACGGCTTCGACGCCGATGGCCGTCAGTTCCGGCAGCAAGTCCAGGGTGTCGAGGCTGGTGGGCTCCTCCAGCGCATGAAAGCGTTTGCCGCCGACCAGGAAACGGCCCTTGCACAAGGTCGGGTAACCAGCCGGTTCGTCAGGGGTGTAGCGATCGATCAGGACTTCGCTGAGGCGCGCACTCAAGCCTTCGGCGTCCTCGCTCCAGCGCACCGCCTTGGCTGGCGAACAGACACCGCACAGGTTCGGCGACTCGCCGGTGATGTAGGAAGACAGATGGCAACGCCCTTCGGCCATGATGCACAAGCTGCCGAAGCCAAACACTTCGATGGGCACCGGGCTGCTGGCGGCAACCTGGCGTACTTGCGCCAACGACAACACTCGCGGCAGCACCGCGCGTCGAATGCCGTAGCGCTGCGCATAAAACTCCAGCGCGGCGGCATGGGTCGCCGAGCCCTGGACCGACAGGTGCAACGCCAGTTGCGGATGCCGCTGACTGGCGTAGTTGAGCACCCCGGGGTCGGCGGCGATCAGCGCATCGACGCCGAAATCGGCGGCACGATCCACCGCCCGCTGCCAGCGCTCCCAGCCCTTGGGTTGCGGGTACGTGTTGACCGCGACGTAGAGTTTGCGTTGATGCTGGCGAATGTGGGCGACCGCGGCGTCGAACTGTTTGTCGTCCATGTTCAGCCCCGCGAAATGCCGGGCGTTGGTGTCATCGCGAAAGCCGACATAGACAGCATCGGCGCCTTGGCGCACCGCCGCTTTAAGCGCAGGCAGGTTCCCTGCCGGGCAGACCAGTTGCATGGGTAATCCTCATGAAAAAACGCGTCTGGGCCATCGCCTGATGCCCATGACGCGAAGGTCCGGGGCGATCGAAAAAGGCGCTGCCAGTCTAGCGAGACCGGCAGGCACGGCCTTGACGGCAATCAATTGCCATCAATGCATCAGGTCGGCGAAGGACAGGAACATCACGTTGTCGTGCTTGAGCACTTGCTGCTCGCACTCGATCACCGCCAGCCCATCGGCCCAGCACGCGGCGGTCAACATGGCCGAGCTTTGCTGAGGGTGCAGTTCCACGCTCAACTGGCCGTCAGCTCCGGGCGTCAATCTGGCCCGCAGGTACTGCCGACGCTTGTTACGCTGCAACCAGTCGAACCCGGCTGGCACGGCTAACGGCACCGGCAGTACGTCAGTCACGCCTTGGGCCCTGAGCAGGAACGGACGCACCACCACCAACGCGGTAATCAGCGCCGCCGACGGATTTCCCGGCATGCCGATCCACGGTTTGCCGGCCACTTCACCAAAGGCCAGTGGCTTGCCCGGCTGGATGGCCAGCCGCCAGAAATCGACGTTGCCCAGTTCCTCGATCGCCTGTTTGAGGTGATCTTCCTCGCCCACCGACACGCCACCGGAACTCAACAGCAAGTCGCATTCCGAAGACGCCAGGCTCAAGGCATGCCGGCTGGCCGCCAACTCATCGACCATGACGCCATAGTCGTGCACCTCAACGCCCCAGCCGCGCAACAACGCGGCGAGGCAATACCGGTTGCTGTTGTAAATCTGCCCCGGCGCCAAAGGATCGCCCGGCTCACGCAGTTCATTACCGCTGCTGAGCAGGCACACCTGCAACGGCTGATAGACCTCGACCCGCGCGATACCAGCGCCAGCCAATAACCCCAGTTCTTGTGCGCGCAGGCGTTTACCGGCCTTGAGCAACAGATCCCCGCGGCGAACTTCCTCACCCTCCTTGCGCACATGGTCGCCAACGGATACAGGCGGGAACCAGACGCGCTCGCCCTCGACCCGACAGCGCTCTTGCGGCACGACGGTATCGGCACCCGGTGGCAATGGCGCGCCGGTAAAGATCTGCACCGCCTGCTGCGCGAGCAAGGGCGAGCACGCTTGGTCCCCCGCCGCAATGCGCCCGCCAATCGATAAACAGCCACCCGCCTGGGGCAGGTCAGCTGCCCTGAGGGCATAGCCGTCCATGGCACTGTTGTCCCAGGCCGGCAGGTTCACCGGGGAATGAATGTCCGCCGCCAGCACCCGCCCCATGGCTTGATCCAGACGAACCATTTGCGCCAGGGGCGGCGGCGGTGCCTGATCCAGCAGACGGCTGATGGCCTCGTCCACGGGCATCAGGTTGCCGATGTCGCACACCCGGCCGGTCATGTGCGCGTCCCGCAGGCGTCGATGATCCGCTGCGCTTGCGGTTTCAAATGCGGGGCGAAATTGCACGGGCCGGTGCGACTGTCCAATTGTTCGAGCAGGATCTTGTTCCAGGCAGTCCGGCAGGCACCCGGCGAGCCTGGAACGCAGCACACCAGTACGCCGTTACTCATGCCGGCCAGTGCCCGGGACTGCAGGCTGGACATGCCGATTTCCTCCAGAGACACCTGACGGAACAATTCGCCGAAGCCTTCCACATGTTTGTCCAACAGCGGCAGCACCGCTTGCGGTGTGTTGTCGCGAGCGGTGAAACCGGTGCCGCCGGTCATCAAAACCACTTGCACTTTGGGGTCGGCGATCCACCGGGAAACGGTTGCGCGGATCTGATAAATGTCGTCCTTGACCAGATCACGATCGATCAACACATGCCCGGCTGTTTGCAGCAAATCCGTCAGGGTCTGCCCCGAAGTATCGGTGTCAAAGGTGCGCGTATCGCTGATGGTCAGTACGGCAATGTTCAGGGGTTCAAACGTGCGTTGCGCCAGATGGGCCATATCCAGGTCTTCCCGTAGATGAGGGTATGGCCCGAAGCCTGAACCGGAATAGCGAGCGAGCCAATTCCTCCAAGGAGGTACCTCGTCGGGGACATAAGTAGAATGCTCAGGCACAAAAACCTGTGGGAGCGGGCTTGCCCGCGATGGCGATATTCGACTCAACACATGTATTGACTGAAATGACGCCTTCGCGGGCAAGCCCGCTCCCACACTGTCCCCCATCGCTTTCAAGGTGCCAACCGGCTCCGTTTCCACAGACCATCGCGCAACCGGTAATCAAGTCGATCATGCAAGCGGTCGGCCCGTCCCTGCCAGAACTCCAGACGTTCAGGGTGCAGGCAATAGCCGCCCCAATGCTCGGGACGCGACACGGTCTGGCCAACGAAGCGCTTGATGGTTTCAGCCAGCATGGATTCCAGCGCTGCGCGACTGGTCAGCGGACGGCTTTGCGGTGAAGCCCAGGCACCCAGGCGACTGGCCATGGAACGAGAATCGAAGTACGCATCCGACAACGCCGGATCGAGCCTGGACACCTGCCCTTCGATACGCACCTGACGCTCCAGTCCCGGCCAGAAAAACGTCATCGCGGCATAGGGATTGGCGGCCAGTTGCTGACCCTTGTCGCTCTGGTAGTTGCCGAAAAAAGTAAAGCCTTCATCGCTCAATCCCTTGAGCAGCAGAACCCGACAGTGCGGCCGTCCTTCAGGGTCGACCGTCGCCAGCACCATGCTATTGGCCTCGACAGGTGCGCACTCGGTGTCGCGAGCCTGTTGCAGCCACTGCCGGAACATCGCCAGCGGATCGTCCAGCGCCGCCTCATCTTGCAGGCCATTAAGGGTGTAGTTACGGCGCATCTGAGCCAGGGAAAGCGGCATGACGGTGATCTCCGGAAGGTTTTACGCAGTGTGCGAGGCACTGCGCGATACCACCTTGACCGCCATCAACACTGTCGCCTACTTGAGACGCAGCCGCCGCGCCAGTTTGTGCAGGTTGCTGGGATCGACTTCGAGGATTCGCGCGGCGCTGGCCCAGTTTTCCCCGGACAGGCTCAGGGCCTGGAGAATTTTCTTGCGCTGGTAATCGTCGACGGCTTCACCCAAGGGCTGGAACGGCAGATCAGCCGTAACGTCCGGGGATGGTTCGACCACCGTCCCCGATGCCGCCATCGCGCTGTCGAGATCGAGAATTTCAGGCTCCAGCGTCATGATCAACGCGCGACTCGTACCGCGACTGAGCTGCTTCAACGCAGCCCGACTGATCACATGCTCCAGTTCGCGCACATTGCCCGGCCAGGTATAAAGCAGCAGCGCGCGTTCGGCCGCCGGCGACAGGCGCAAGCCGCGCAGGCCGAGCCGCGCCCGATTGAGTTCAAGGAAATGCCCGGCCAACATCAACACATCGTTACCGCGCTCGCGCAGGGGCGGAATCGGCACTGGATACACCGAGAGCCGGTGATACAGATCGGCGCGAAAAAAGCCGTCGCGGATACTGTCCGGCAGATGCCTGTTAGTGGCGGCGATGATGCGCACATCGACGTGCAGCGGCTTGTCGGCGCCGAGGCGCTGGATTTCGCCGTTCTGCAGGGTGCGCAGCAACTTCGCTTGCACGGCCAATGGCAATTCACCGACTTCATCGAGAAACAGCGTGCCTCCGTTGGCGGCATCGAAGCGTCCGGCACGGTCACTGGTGGCGCCGGAAAAGGCGCCTTTGACATGCCCGAACAACTCACTCTCTGCCAGCGACTCCGGCAAAGCGGCGCAGTTAACGTGGATCAGCGGTTTGTGATGGCGCCTTGAAAGACGATGCAAGCGCCGGGCGAACAACTCTTTGCCGACGCCAGTCTCGCCCAACAGCAACACCGGCAGATCGGAGTCGGCCAGTACATCCAGCTCATTGAGCAATTGATGCAGCACCTCACTCTGCCCGAGGATCTCGCCCTCCTCGACCGGCATTCGCAAGTCCTGGGGATCGCTGCGGGACAGACGCAAGCTGCGGTTTTCCTGTTCCAGTCGGGTGACCCGCACGGCGGCTTCGATCTGTAAGGTGCAACGCTTGAGCTCTTCCCGCGCCCGGCTGTCGAAGGTCCCGGCGTGCAGCGCATCGAGGGTGATCGCGCCCCAGATCCGTCCTTCGACATACAGGCTCACGCCCATGCAGTCATGCACCGGCAGCGGTTCGCCGACGTGATTGTCGAGCAAGCCGTCGTAGGGGTCCGGCAGGCGACTGTCGGGTTCGAACCAGGTCGGCTCGCGCGACGCCATGATTGCCGCCAGCCGGGGATGCTGGGCGATGACGAACCGGCGCCCCAACGCTTCATGAACCAGCCCCACCGTCGCCACGGGCCTGAGGCTATCGTCATCCAGACGCAGCAAACCCACGGCGCCACTGTTGAAGTATTCGCGCAGGGTCTGGACCAATCGTTGCAACCGCACGGCATTGGGCAACTCGACGATCAGGTCGGCTGCCAGGCTTTCTCGCAGCATGGTAGTAATCACCCTCTATGGTTGGATTCACCCTAAAGCGTCAGGGTGCCTATCACCACAACTAAAAATAAATTCATATTTTTCAATCATTTAAATATGGCATGCCGGATGCAATGAGCCTGGGGAACCGTTGAAACCCAAACAAGGAACCCTGATGAGCCAGACCCTATTGGAACAAAGCCTCGGCCAACTGGCCTGCGACATTCCCGGTGCCACCCGGATCTTTCATACCTTCAAACTGGACTTCTGTTGCGGCGGGCATAAGAGCCTGCGTGAAGCGGCCCTTGGCAAAAACCTCGATCCGGTCCTCATTGCCGACGCGCTGAACATTCTGCAAGACGCCGGCGAAACCCAGCACGACTGGCGCAACGAACCTTTGGAACTGTTGATCGCCCACCTTCTGGCGCGCTACCACGCCCGCCACCGCGAGCAATTGCCGGAACTGATCCGCCTGGCCCGCCGCGTCGAGCAGGTCCATGGCGCGCGCAGCAGCTGCCCCAACGGCCTGGCCGATCTTCTGACCGACATGCAACAAGAACTCGAAGGCCACATGCTCAAGGAAGAACAGGTGCTGTTCCCGATGCTGCAACAAGGCATCGGTGCTCAAGCGGCGCCGCCGATCCAGGTGCTGCGCTTCGAACATGATCAACATGGTGAAGCCCTGGAGAAGATGCTCGCCCTGACCAATCACATCATCCCGCCTGCCGATGCCTGTAACACCTGGCGTGCCCTCTATCGCGGGCTGCTGGAATTCAAAGACGACCTGATGCAACACATTCATCTGGAAAACAACGTGTTGTTCATCAATGCCCTGAACCCTCGTCACTGATCGATTTTCGGAGGCCGCTTTCGCGAGCAGGCTCGCTCCCACATGGGATGGTATTCCAATGTGGGAGCGAGCCTGCTCGCGAATGGCGTCACCACGGATTTATGGGTTTTCCAGCACGATCAACCGTGCCAATAGAACATCGCCTTGGCCAGGATCACGATTAACACCATGTGCCCGAGGATGCTGCGGCGAATCCAGGTGGCGCGAGTCGTGGTCAGGCGCGCATGGGTCAGCCAATAGGCCAACAGCAAGTAATGACCGATGATGCTCAGGGCCAGGATGATCTTCAGGCTCAGCAACGTACCAAAGCTGCTGGCCAGCGGCTGACTCAATGCGCCCCGGTACTGCCACGCCAGGCCGATGCCGGCGCCATACAACAGCAACACCACGCCATGCAGTACCTTGCGCGAACGCACGGCAATCGCCTGATCCGCCGTGGTTTGCGCGGGATCCGCCAACTGCTGGCGCGCGCGATGCCAGATGACCACCTCGAAAAACAGTGTGCCGATGAAGGCAATCGCTGCCAGCAAATGCGTGACCAGTAAAAAGGGATACATCAGCGCCAGCCTCTGTCAGTTCGCGTGCTCATCCCGGATGACCGTCCACCCGGGCGCGCAGCAGCATCGGCCCATAACGCCAGGCATACAGCGCAAACGCCAGCGCCCAGCACACACCGGCCAACCACAATGCCGGCAAGGGAAAAAACTCGATCAACATGACCCGGCTCAGACACGCCAGGTTGAGCAAGATGAACGCCAGGGTCATGCCCGACGGCGGCTCCAGTGCGCGGCCGGTGTGGCCCAGGCTGACTCGGGCGATCATCGCCAGCACCAGGCCGCCCATGGCCCCGATGGTCAGGCAATGCACCGCCAGGCTCGGATTGATCGGCACGCCGAAATGCCACAGCGCCATCCCGAGACACGCCACCGCCAACCAGCCATAAGCCAGGTGCAGCGACCACAGCAACGGTACGTGCCACAGTGCCCGGTCATGCCAGCGCACCAGTCGCACCAGATGTCCCGCCGCCAGCACCGCGAACAGCAGGCCCACCCAGACATTGGGATTGAGCGCAGGTCCTGCGGCATACAACAACGCCACCAGTGGCGAACCTACCAACAGCAGTCGATCCAGCCAGGGCCAGGCGGCAACGCCTTCCACCCGACCAAGGCCACGCTGGGTGAAGAACGGAATCACCCGCCCGCCAATCAACCCCATCATCGCCGCCACCAGCCAGATACCGGTCAGCACGCCTTGGCGCTGCCAGCCTTCATGCCCCTCGACCAAGCCATACAGGGACAACCCGTCGGCCACGGCCAACAACAGCAGAACCACCACAATCGGGTAGTTACGTTTCTGCCGCACCTTCCACAAGGTGAAGCCCATGAGCACCGCCACCGCCAACGGGAACGCCAGTTCCAGCACCGCGAGCAACGGCCACGGCACATTGGCCAGCCAGGCCACTCGCGCCAATAACCACAGCAGCGCCAGAGCGGCCAACGGTTTGCCGCTGAGACCGGGGCGACCGGTCCAGGTCTGCACGGCCGTCAGCAGAAAGCCCGCGATAATCGCCAAGCCGAACCCGAACAGCAATTCATGCCGATGCCAGCCCAGCCAACCGCCTGCCGGCTGCCAGTCGGACATCGAACCATTAAAAGCCGCCAGCCACAGCGGAATGGCCAGCACCGCCAACAGGCAGCCGGCGAGGAAAAACGGCCGGAAGGCCAGCCGTAACAGCGGCGCGATTGCCATCGCTTTACGGCGGTCAAGCACTTGCATAAAGCCACTCCTCTACCTGTTTGCTGACCTGGCGCCAACCCGCACGCGCCGAGGTAAATCCAGGGGCAATCATCGGGTATTACCGATCCATTGCCTTTGTCACAGATCAAGTGTGCAAGGGACGTGCCCCGATGCTCATTCGAACCTGTCTGGACTAGGAGAATGGTGGCCCCTGTGGCGAGGGGGCTTGCCCCCGTTGGAGTGCGAGGCGCTCCTGAAACCGGCATCCGCGGCGCGTCAGATAGAACCCCTCAGCCGGTTTTACGACTGCTGCGCAGCCGAACGGGGGCAAGCCCCCTCGCCACAAAGGTGATCGGTCGTCAGGGTAAAAATGACCATTTGAGGGTTATTTAAACCCTACACAGCATAGTCTTTTTTACCCTCACGCCTGAGAACCCCAATAAGCAGGGCCCTCCAAGCCTGGCCCGCGTCTTGCTCTGCATGGGCAACCTTTTAGAAATCCTGGATCCCTCTCGATTACCCGGAGTCGTCATGAAAAAAGTCATCCAGCCACTGGCCTGGTTTGTTGTGTTGACCTCAATCCTGGCCCTGGCCAGCGGCGTTTCTCTAGGTCTCGTCTGACCGTATCCCCCTTCTCTATCTTCAGGATGAATTCTCATGGTGCTTCATCGCGTCCATCACCAGATTCTGCGCAGTCATCACTTGTTCGAGCCGTTGAACGAAGAACAGCTGGATGAACTGATGAGTACCAGCCACTTGCTGAGCATCGACAAAGGCGAGCCGTTGTTCCGTCAGGGTGAGCCGGCCGATTCGTTCTATTTCATCATTGCCGGCGCGGTGAAAATCTACCGGCTGACACCCGATGGGCAGGAGAAAGTGTTCGAGGTCATCAGCGATCGGCAAACCTTCGCCGAGGCGATGATGCTGATGGACACCCCGAACTATGTGGCCTCGGCCGAAGCGATCTGCCCCACCCAGCTCTACCGGTTATCCAACAGCACCTACATGCGCCTGCTGCAGAGCAACAGCCGGCTGACCTTTGCACTGCTGGGCAAGCTCTGCGTTCGCTTGCATCAACGGGTCAACGAAATCGAGACCCTGTCATTGAAAAACGCCACCCACCGGGTCGTGCGTTATCTGCTGACGCAACTGGTGCGCCAGCAAACCGTTGACAGCCAATTCGAGCTGCCGATGGCCAAGCAACTGATTGCCGGGCATCTGTCGATCCAGCCAGAAACCTTCTCGCGGATCATTCGCCGCTTGATCGATGAAAACATCATCACTCAGGACGGCCGTCAGATCGCCATTCTTGATCGTCTGCGCCTGGAACAGTTCGAGTGAGCACCATGCCCGTCTGCCTGTATTGCCAACATGCCAACCCACCACAAAAAGTCGAGTGCCGCCAATGCGGCATGCCCCTGCCGGCACTGGCCGAACACGCGGTGCAACGTCGGTTGCGTCGATTCAAGTGGTTCTGCATCGGCCTGACAATCTTCTGCGTGACGATGTTTTTCTGGCTGCCGCGCAGCTGAAGACCGCACATATCCCCTGTAGCAGCTGCCGAAGGCTGCGTTCGGCTGCGCAGCAGTCGTAAATCCTGAGCCCTCGGTATTTCTGAAACACCGCGTTGTATGGTTTTACGACTGCTTCGCAGCCGAACGCAGGCTGCGCCAGCTGCTACAAGGACGCAGGTGGTCAAGGACATCACGGTTGAGTCAACTGACGATACAACTGCGGCAAGCGCAGCGGTAACTGCTCAGGCTGACGGATCAAGGTGTAGCCATTGGCGCCAAACATGTACGGCAGGTAATCCCCGGCCTCGCGATCAATCGTGATGCAGAACGGCGTCAACCCCTGGCGCCGCGCCTCCAGCACCGCCTCGCGGGTGTCTTCAACACCGTAGCGTCCTTCGTACAGATCCAGATCATTGGGTTTGCCATCCGTGAGCAGCAGCAACAGTTTGCTGCGCCGCTTGCTCGTACCCAATAGTTGCGTGGCCTGGCGAATGGCGGCTCCCATGCGCGTGTAATACCCTGGTTTGAGACCTTGAATGCGACCTCGGGTGGTGTCGTCATAGCGCTGGGTGAACGCCTTGAGTTCCTGCATGCGCACTTGCTGACGACGCAGCGAGGAAAACCCGTACAGGGCGAAATCATCACCCAGCACCGACAAGGTTTCGCCGAACAGCAGCAGGCTGTCGCGGATGACATCGATGACGCGGTGCTCATCGTTCAGGTGGGCGTCGGTGGACATCGACACGTCGGCCAGCAACAGGCAGGCCAGGTCGCGGCGGGTCTGCCGCTGCTCCATGAACAGACCGCGTTCGGCACACTGGCCATGCTCGCGCTCAACGTGAAAATCCAGCCAGGCCTGCATGTCCAGCTCAGAGCCCTGGGGTTGCTGGCGTAACCATTGACGATCATTACGCAGGTGCTCGAACTGGCGCCGCAAGCGGTGCGCCGAGGCCTTTAACCGTAATGGCAGCGGCTGTGCTTCACAGTCGCGGGGCACCATCATTTGCAGATTGACGAAGCTGTCCTGCATCTGTTGTTTGCGGTAGTCCCACTCCGGCAACTTGATGCCCTCGCCGAGGGGAATATCGTCGACATCGGCCGGTGGCAAATCCAGGTGCAGCTTGAGGCCGCCGCCCTTGCGCAGACGGGTGCGCGACAGCGTCAGTTCATCCAGGTCGTCGGCGACTCGGGCGGCGTCCGGGTCCTCGCTGTCGTCCGACCAGCGATCCAGGTCGACGTGCTCGGTCCAGCTGAACAGGTTCTCCAGACGCACCACCAACAGCCCGCCCTCACGGGTGCTTTCATCGATCCGCGTCGCGCGTTTACGCCCGCTTTTCTGTTCGCCGGGCGGCGTGGTCAAAGACTCTTCGGATTCATCGCCCAGATCGGCAGCCTGCGGGCTGGCGAGGTTTTGCGGCGGGTACAGCCACAGCGGCAGCGGCCACGCGGCCCGTTCGCTGCGGGGGAAATGCTCAACACTGCCGGGCTCGCGCAACGCCTGGCATAACGCCCGTTCCAGTGCCGCTTCGCTGGCGTTCAACAAGGCCGGATCGGGGCGCAATTGCAGATGAGCATCGACCAGTCGTTTGTAACGAGCACGCAGCGCGGGATAGCGTCGCAGCAGCTGTTGCGTCCAGCGTTGATTGTCCCGTCCCCAGTGACGCATCTGCCCGGCCTGTGCCGCCAGCAACGCGAGCCAGCGATAGAGTTCCTCGTTCAGTGCGACTTCAGGGAAGACTGCCAGGCTCGATGGCAGCCGCAAATTACTCGCGTCACACCATGCCAACGGCACTTGTTTGCAGGTGCCGGCGATTTGCTGCAACACGTTTCGGCGCAGCAGCAGATCGCGGTCGCTGGCGGCTTCCACACCGATGCCATTGGCGCCGCCCATGGCACGAAACAACAGCGCCAGCGGGCGTTGCTGGCTGACCAGTTCAACCCGTGCTTCAGGGAAGTCCGGGCTGGCACGCCGGGTGATGAAACGATGCCAGACACTGCCTACCCACTCTTCCAGTTCGACGGTAAACGCCATGATGCTTGCCCTTCCTGGAAACCAAAAAAACGGCCCGCTGTATCAGCCGGGCCGACCTTTTCTAGCCGTTACACAGGCTCATGAAGGAACCACCGCAGCCGGGGCGCGCAAGGCTGCGCGGCTACGCTGCTTGAAGCTGAACAGGTAACACGCGAGCCCGGCGAAGAACCCGAGACCGGCGCCCAGACGCGCCCAGAACAGCACCTGCAGATGTTCGACCGTGGCCATGAATGGCAACGCGATCCCGTCGGCCTGCCAGCGTTGCAGGTAAACCTGGACGACACCGGCAGCGGTCAGGAACAGCGTGATCATCACCATCGACAGGGTCATCAACCAGAAGCCCCAGATTTCGTAGGTCTGCGAACGCTCATCAGCGGCTTCACCCAACCCGCGCAATCGCGGCATGGCGTAGCTGATCAAGGTCATCACGATCATCGCGTAAGCACCGTAGAAGGCCAGGTGACCGTGAGCCGCCGTCAGTTGCGAACCGTGGGTGTAGAAGTTGACTGGTGCCAGGGTGTGCAGAAAACCCCAGACGCCCGCACCGAAGAACGCGGTGACCGTGGTGCCCTTGGCCCACAGTGTGGCAGCGCGGTTCGGGTGTTGCCGGCGACGGTTCTTCACCATGCTGAAAGCGAAGATCACCATGGCCAGGAACGGTAGCGGTTCGAGTGCCGAGAAGATCGAGCCGACCCACAACCAGACCTCAGGCGCACCGATCCAGAAGAAGTGGTGACCGGTGCCGATGATCCCGGTAATCAGCGCCATGGCGATGATCACGTACAGCCATTTCTCCACGACTTCCCGGTCGACACCGGTGATCTTGATCAGGACAAAAGCGAGCATCGACCCCATGATCAGTTCCCACACGCCTTCCACCCAAAGATGCACCACCCACCACCAGTAGAACTTGTCGCGGGCCAGGTTGCCGGGGTTATAGAAGGAGAACAGGAAGAACACCGCAAGGCCGATCAGCCCGGTCATCATCACCATGCTGACGGTGGTCTTGCGACCTTTGAGCAGGGTCATGCCGATGTTGTAGAGAAAGCCCAGGCACACCACCACAATGCCCATCTTGGTGATGGTCGGCTGCTCCAGAAACTCCCGGCCCATGGTCGGCAGCAACTCGTTGTGGGTCAGTTTGGCCAGGCCCGCATAAGGCACCAGCAGATAGCCGAGGATCGTCAGCACGCCCGCGGCGGCGAATACCCAAAACAGGATGATCGCCAACTTCGGACTGTGCAGTTCGCGGTCGGCCTCTTCCGGAATCAGGTAGTAGGCAGCGCCCATGAAGCCGAACAGCAGCCAGACGATCAGCAGGTTGGTGTGCACCATCCGCGCCACGTTGAAGGGAATGATCGGGAACAGAAAGTCTCCCACCACGTATTGCACCCCCATGATCAAACCGAACAGCACCTGACCGAGAAACAGCATCAGGGCAAATACGAAGTACGGTTTGGCCACGGCTTGCGAGGCGAATTTCAGATGCGGATTAGCAATGCTCATCTCTTAGCCCTCCTTGTTTGGCGGCCAGCCATTGGTGTTGATGTTCGAGCTCCATTTGAGGAACTCGGCGATGTCATCCACCTCCTGCTCGCTCAACTTGAACTGAGGCATCGCGCGCCGGCCCGGTACGCCCAGCGGCTGCATTTTCATCCAGGCATGCAGAAAGGGTTTGAAGCCCGCCTCCCCGCCGCGCCGCTGAAACACGTTGCCCAGCTCGGGCGCAAAGTAGGCGCCCTCGCCCAGCAGCGTGTGGCAGCCGATGCAGTTGTTTTGCTCCCAGACCGTCTTGCCGCGGATCACTGATTCAGTTAACTGCGCTTCATTGCTGCGCTCTGGAAAGGTCTGTTCCGTGTGATAGGTCAAGGCCAGGAATATCAGGAAGAAGAAGATGCTTCCCCCGAAGTAGATATTCCTGGCCATGCCTTTGGTGAAGGTCTCTGACATGGTCGCTTCCTCTTTGCTTGGCGTGCCCATGATAGGAAGCGAAGGGTTGAAACCTGCTTGATGGCGATCAAGAAAGGCAGATGGTTTTGGTCGGGTATTGGCGCCAGAAAGCTCACCGGTGGCGAGGCCTGCTCGCGACTTTACTTTGTTTCCTACAGAGCTTTCCTCGTCAGGTCGGAGCCTTCGACAACGATCCGGCTTAACGGAAGCGTCCTACGCTAAACATGGACTCGTCTGACATCACCAATTTGTCGATCCACGCACAGTTCCGTGTATTCAAATAGATACAGGGACATGTGGATGTTCAGCGCCGTCGAACCCGTCGTTTTCACACTCGACATTGAAGGTTTTCCCCACGACCTTCAGGTACTCGAGTTCCGCGCCAAGGAAGCGCTCAACCAGCCCTACGAAGTCAATCTCGAACTGGTCAGCGAACGCCCCGACCTCGACCTCGACACCCTGATGCATCGCTCGGCTTTTTTGCGCTTCGGCCCTGACGGCGCTGGCATTCACGGGCAGGTCTATCAAATCGCCCAAGGCGATTCAGGCAAACGCCTGACCCGCTATCAGATGACCCTGGTGCCCCACCTCGCCTATCTCACCCACTGCCACAACCAGCGTATTTTTCAGCACCAGAGCGTGCCGCAAATCATTGCCAGCGTGCTGAAAGACCAAGGAATGCAGGCCGATACCTGGCGCTTTCAGTTGAGCGCCGAGTACCGGCCACGGCTGTATTGCGTTCAGTACGAGACGGCCCTGCACTTCGTTCAAAGGCTGTGTGAGGAAGAAGGTTTGCACTTTCACTTTCAGCACAGCGCTAATGGGCATGTGCTGGTGTTCGGCGACGATCAGACCAGCTTTTCGAAACCAGACCAGTCAACCGCGTACAGGCAAGACAGCGGTATGGTCGCCGAAGCGCCGGTGATTGACCAATTCAAGCTGCGCCTGAATACCCGCCCGACCCATATCAGCCGGCGTGATTACGACTTCGAAAAACCGCGCCTGCAACTGGACAGCGAAACTGAAGTCCCGCTGCAGCCACACCTTGAGGACTACACCTTTCCAGGCCAGTTCACCCATCGAGACCGTGGTAAACATCTGGCCAATCGGGCATTGGAGCGCCACCGCGCCGATTACCGGCGAGCCGATGGGCGCAGTGATCAAAGCGCTATGCGCAGCGGCCATTTTGTCGAAATGACCGAGCACCCACGCGCTGACCGCAATGGCCTGTGGTTGTTGACTGAAGTCGAGCATGTCGGCTTACAACCCCAGGTGCTGGAAGAGTCGATGCCTGACGCTAGTCCGGAAGATGGCTTCAGTCAGGGCTACCGTAACCACTTTGTCGCCACACCGTGGGACGTGATATTCCGACCAGCCCTTGAACACCCCAAGCCTCGGATAACGGGCAATCAGCATGCAGTCGTCACGGGGCCGCCCGGTGAAGAGATTTATTGTGATCAGTACGGTCGGGTCAAAGTCCAGTTGCTCTGGGACCGCGACGGCCGGCACAACGAGCAATCGAGTTGCTGGCTGCGAGTCGCCACTGGCTGGGCCCATGACCGTTACGGCAGCGTACAGATCCCGCGAGTCGGCATGGAAGTGCTGGTGGGCTTCACTGATGGCGATCCAGACAAACCCGTCGTCGTTGCCTGCCTGCCCAACGCCGCGACACCGGTACCACTGGATTTGCCGGCCGAGCATACCCGTAGCATTTTTCGCAGTCAGAGCAGCCCCGGTGGGGGCGGTTACAACGAGTTGCGCATCGAGGACCGAAAAGGCGCCGAAGAGATTGCCCTGCGAGCCCAGCGCGATTTCGTGCAGTTGGTCCTCAATGACGAACGCATTCAAGTCGACAACCAACGCACCGTGGTTATCGGCGGCCTCGCCAGCCACGACCTGCGCGGCGAAGAACATCACCTGACCCATGGCAACCGCCTGACCGAACTCAAACAGGACGACCACCTGTTGGTCCAGGGCGATCAACAGATTCGCGGTCGCCAGTCAGCGACTGAGCGCCCTGCAGCAGATTCACCTCAGCGCCGGACAACAAGTCGTCATCAATGGCGGAACGCGCCTGGCGCTCATGGGTGGCGGTCAATGGCTGACGCTGGGGCCGGAAGGCATTTTCAGCAGCGTGCCGATTCTGCAGGGTGGTTCCCCGCCTATGAGCATGCCGGCGGAGCCTCTGATGCCGGGCGCCTTGCCACTGCTGACAGTCACGTTCGATGCGGCGCGGCAACGCCATGCGCTGATTTCAACCCGCGCCTCGCGCTGCCTGATTTGTGAGGCCGCCCAAGCATGAGCCTCTCGACTTCCCTGCCTGAAGACCTGCCCTGGAGCGAGCAACAGGCTTTCCTGTTGCTGGACGGCACGACCTTCAGCGATTTGCCGCAGCGCTTGAAACAATTGAGTCCCGGCGCCAGTACCGTCGCGCTGTATGACTGCCCGTCGTTTACTGCGCTGCGGGATATCTCGCCGCTGTTGGTAGCCGTTCAACAACCTGACGAGCCCCTTGTCCAGTTTTATCTGGAGCACGCACACGAGGAATCGAGCGTACTGTTGTTCAGCCGGGACTCGGCGCACGCCGTCGCTGAGCACTTGCGCAAACTGCTGACGGTTGAATTGCCAGAGGGGATGCCGGTCTTGCTGCGACTGGCAGACGCCGCCGTGGCGCGAATCCTGTTCGGTAGCGGCGATCAGCGATTGTTTGGGCCTCTGTCCTGTGTGGTAACCGCCGATGGTGTCGAGGTTAATTGGCAACAGCACCAACCCCGGCTGGCCGAGTGCCCTGAATTGCTGATGCCCTATCGCCTGAGCGCTGAACAGAATTCGGCGTTTGACCGCGCTGATTGGCGCCGCGTATTGCTCGAACTCGACGTTCATCTGCTCACGCACTTCCCCGAACGCCATGGCAGCGAAACCGTGGCCGAACGCTGGCCAATGCTCGAGCAACTGGAGGCTGAGGCCAGCACGCTGGGTTTGAGCAGCCAGTCCGAATTGTTTTATTACGCCAACGTCATCGCCTCGCTGGATGGCTCACCGCTCGATCAGCACCCGCACATCAACCGATTGCTGCATACGCCGTCGCTGCAATCCCCCGGCGAGCGCGTGGCGCTGGCCGCTGACCTCGCCCACCAGTGGGCCAGCCAACGAGGCCACCCATGACTTCACCCGCCAACCTCGCCGCAGCGGCGGCCTCCAAATCCCCCATCGGCTCTCTGGGTGCCTGCCCGCTGCGGCAAACCCACGTGCAGTTGTTGCCCTTGCGTTACGGGCTGGTGGAAAAGCCCCTCGATCCGAGTGCCGAACTGAAGCTGCCGTATGCCCTGACGACCCGTCCGCTGGGCATTCGCATGCTGCGCGATGGCTGGTTGTACGTCATCGACAGCGTGACCAGCCACCTGCACGAGTATCAGGTGCTCGACGGACTGGTCAGCGCCTTGCTGCACAAGGGCGCCAAGGTCGACAGCGATCAGCGCACGCCCATCGAAGAGCGTCCGGCGTTAGTGTTTTCAAGGCGCAGCACCCTGCATGTGACCTTCGCCGAAGTGCAGTGGACGGCGGCCAAATGCGCGCAAGTGCTCGACAGCCGTGAGGAACGCGAATACTTCATGCAGGCCGTCGATCTCGGCCCGGTGCATTGCCAAACCGGCGGCGAGCATCTGTTGACGGCCGCGCAAGGCAAGCAGTGGCTGGCGGAGATTGCGACCGATCCGGTCCTGCAGGCCCAAGCCGCACAAGACCGTGCGGAACAGGAAGCCGAGTCACCGCCGGACGCCGTTCTATTGCCGACGGTGCACGTCAGCGATGCCCCCGCGCACGAACGTGAACCGTATCTGTGGGAACAGCCTCGGCGCTTTCGCGAGGCACACATTGGCGAGTTTCTCGGGCGGGTGCGCCCGGCTTATCAGGATGACACGCTGTTCCTCGTGGTGCAGGACGACCTCGGCGTTCTGCGCGATCTTGCGGAGTATCAGGACACCGTGGTCGGTTGGGTCGACGACTGGAGCAATGCCGACCACAACGAACGCGATTACTTGCTGGCTTGTTACATCGAATCCCTGAGCCAGCTCAGTCCGGTGGATGTCAGCAAACTGGCCGACGCCAGCGACGATCCACGCGTTAAAGCATTGTTCGCCGATCTGGAGCAGTTGCCCGAACCGGAGCGGGAAAACACCCGCAATGCCTTGCTCGACTACCTGAACAAGGGTGGCAACATCGAGCCTTCGAATGTACCGGCAACGCCGGAATTGGAGCAGTTGCGCGATAAAGCCATAGACCACGCGCGCGAGATCAGCAGGTTCGACAGCCTCGCCCCCGATTTCACGGCCGAAAACCGCGCCATTGCAGAAGCGGACCGGCGTTATTACACGCGCCAGCATTTCGAAGCCGCCCCCGCCGACTTCGTCGACCGCCACCTGCAAACCCTGATCAACCTCGGCCAGGAGAATAACCGGCGCATCCGGGACGTGCTCGAAGGCCCGGTGTTGAGCGGAAAGCGCGGGGTCAATGATTTCATTGACCGCCCGACCATGGACGCCGCGTTGTTTCAGCATCGCGACGACCTTGGCCGCTGGAACCGGATGCTCGAGCGCATCACCGCCGACCGCACGATGCTGGTGTGTGCCGGGCGTTACCACCGTTCGGCCTGGTATTACGATGCGCACGAGCCAAAACAACTGGGGCAGGCCTTCAGCGCCGAATACGCCTGCCTCAAGGACATCTGCCGCAGTGACCACGCCAGCGAAGCCCTCCTCGATTATCTGGAGAAACACCCCGAGCTGACCCGGCCACTGTTCTACACCTTGCCCCTTCGCTTACAACCTGAACAAGCCGCGCAATACACGACGTTGTTCAACGCCGGCATGGGCATGTTCAACAACCTGCCGCACTGGTTGGGCGAGTTGCAGAAAATCGAACAGCCGTACCTGCCGGCCCTCGACGACTTGCCCGAACACACCCGCGCCGTCGCGGACGCAGCCCAGCACAGCCTGAGCCCCGCGCTGAACCTGGGCTTGAGCCGCGCATTGGAAGGTTTCGATCTGGCGGGAGGGAAAATCCCCGACCTTGACGAACTGTTTCGGCGCCTGCCCAAAGCCTTGTCGCCACGGATACTCGACGCCGCAAAAACCACCGGCGTGACCTTCACCGTCGCCAGCCCGGCAGAACACGCGGCGTTGCAAACCAACCTCAAGGAACTGCTCAGGGAGCGCGATTACCTGAAGACCCTGACCCGTGAACGTAATCAGCTCACCCACAACAAAAACCGCCAGGGGCACAAGACGCCACGGGCGGTGGAGTTGCAGGGCGAGATCGTGCGGGTGCGTGGGCAGTTGACGCAACTTGAAGGCCGGTTGGCCGGGGCGTTGAGCCCGATTGCGGAGCTGCCGGATCAGTCGGTTCGGCTGTACGGCGCGACGCCGGCTCGGGCGGGGGTGACGGTAGTGTTTCCGCCGGCGCAGCAGTTGGAGGTGCGGAGTTTGCTGAAGGACATTCGGCTGGGGGTTAGCTCGGTGCCGAATGGGACGTTGATTCGGAGCGAGGGGATGGGGTTGTTGGTGTTTTTGGTGCAGGGGGTGAATTTGGTTTCGGTGTATCGGGAGATGATGAATCAGACCAGAAATCCCAAGAAACGGGCCGAGTTCTTTGCCGCGTTTGCCGCTACGGGTGCCGCGGGATTTACGGCTGCGCAAAGTCTGGCGGATACCGCTCTGAAGGCGCGTAGCACGGAACTCGTTGCTGGACTTCAACACCATGCTTTACAGAATGTGCAGGTGCAGATGGGCAAGATGCATGTTGGACTGGGTTTCTTTACCTACCTTTTTGGTTTTGTGTCATCTCTGTCCAGCCTCAATTCCCAACAGCAGAAATGGCAGCAGGCGACGCGCAGTGGGGATCATTTGGCACAGGGTAGTGCGGCGCTTGCCACACTGGGTGCGGGGGGCATGACGGCGGCTAATGCCTATGGTTTGGGTCACACCTTGCACGCGGGGTATACCGTAGCGATTGCCAGAAACGCTGCGGCAAGAACGGCTGCTTGGGCTGCTGCGGGGACAAGGCTATCCACCGTATTTTTCCGCTTCAATCTGGCCGGTGCCCTGTTCACCATTTTGGAATTGGGCGGAACCTGGCTGTACAACCGCTACAACATCAGTGCCCATGATAAGTGGCTGAAAACCACACCCTGGAGCTTGGACGCCGATCATCGCGGCGACCACACCCTGGATGAATATCGGCGTTATCTGGCCTATTTGCTGAACGCCCCGTATACGCAACTGGGCCCGAATGAGCATGACTTCTGGCTGAAAACCTTGCTGCTAAAAGCCAAGCCCAGCGACATTCACTTGGTGCTGCCAAGGCTCAAGCTCAATGATTTCCAGCCACCGTTGAGTGGACAACCGGCTCATCGTCTGGGGATCGGCGCCCACCGTCTTTCCGTTCCCCTCCACAATCGTGGTGTACCGCGCGAGCGCAAGGACGTCATCAGTGAGGAAGTCGCAAACAGCCTGCGCATCGTGCAAACAGGACCCGACCGGCTGGTGTTATGCCTGCAATATCCCGTGGATCCTGACAGCGAATTTACCCCGGCTTCCGAAACACTGGAGCTGGCCGTTTGCATACAGACCTTGAACGCCAAAGGGGTGTGGGAGTCGCTGACTGACGTTATTCACCTCAACCCGCGCGGTAAGGGACATTTTCCTTCGTTGCCCCGTCAATCCGTTACCGAGCATCCACCGTTGTTGCTGGTTGAAACCCATCTGCTGGAGCTGGCCGACCATGCCCACCAAGATTGATATGCCTCTACCTTCCCCGCACCTTGAGCAGTCCCGCAAAGCCGGCGATGTCGAACCGTTTCCCAGCGGGAGAATCACCTATCTCGCGCCATTGCCATTGCCGACACCGCTACCGCCGCTTGGCCCTCATATCGGGGAATTAAATGAGGTGTACATGGACTTTGGGGTGGGTTCACCTCAGGTGTTTATGTGGCAAGTAACATTGGGCGGGCCATTCAGCGGCACTTTGATGCTCGCTTTTCTACCTCCAATGCTTGCTGCGTTCCTCGGGGTTGTGTTCGGTTACAGCCAAGTAGAAATCTGGGACTCGGTACTCGGCGTGTTTGATGAAAGCTATGGCTACGCGCTAGTAAGTGGCTTTTGCTCTCTACTCATCGGCCTCGCCGTCTGGCACCACAACCACAAAAAACGCCTCCACATCATCCCCACCCGCTTCAATCGTCAACGCCGCGAAATCTGCTTCATGCCCGAAGACGCCACCGAACCGCTCTTCGTCCCCTGGGAATCCCTATCCGCCTGGGTCATCGAAGCCCAGGGCGCGACCCAATACGGCATCCACCGTCAATACGGCATGGGCATCGGCTTCCAGCACGGCGAGACCCTGACCAGCGTCGAATTTCCCTGCTTCGGTCTTTCCCTGGCAATCAGCCACTGGGAAGCGATTCGCGGTTACATGGAATACGAAGTCAACGACCTCAAATCCATCCAGGACCCGCAAGACCTGCAAGGCCCGGATGACCCGCCCCACGAAGGCCTGCACACTTTCCACAACGCCCGCACGCGCCTGCACCAGCAGATTCGCGACGGCCAGCGCAGCCGGGTGTCCGGGTTCTTCTGGTACCTGTACCACGTGATGACACTCTGGACGATTCCCAACCACCTGACCGAATGGGAAGTCCGCCGCCTCCAGAAACTGGCTCCGCAGGCCATGCCCGAAGTGATGCGCCAATGGTCCAAACCGCTGCCGAAAGAGCAATGGGCCAAGCCGAGCGAAGAACTGCTGCGCCTTAGCGAACAGGTCCGACAGCTGCATAAACGCCAACCTCGTCGACCGATTACCGAGATCTTTGCTGAAGTGCAGCGCTTGAGTCCGACGGACAAACGGCGGGCATGAGCTGTTACAGCCGTAAAACCCTGCTCGACTATCAGGAAAAACATCCGGAACTGATCCGGAGTGACAAAGCGGCTCATCGTCTGGGGATCGGCGCCCACCGCATTGCCATTCCTCTCCACAGCCGTGGCACGCCGCGAGAACGCAAGGACGTCATCAGTGAGGAAGTGGCGAACAGCCTACACATCGTACAAACAGGACCCGACCGGCTGGTGCTGTGCCTGCAATATCCCGTGAATCCTGACAGCGAATTTACCCCGGCCTCCGAGACGCTGGAGTTGGCCGTCTGTATCCAGACCTTGAACGCCAAGGGCGCGTGGGTTTCTCACATTCGGGTCATTCGTCTGAACCCTCGGGGTGAGGGCCGTTTTCCGGCGTTGGCCCCTCAATCCGTTACCGAGCATCCACCGTTGTTGCTGGTTGAAACCCATCTGCTGGAGCTGGCCGACCATGCTCACCAAGATTAAAAGCACCCTGCCTGGACCGCACCTTGAGCAGTCCCGCAAAGCCGGAGATGTCGAACCGTTTCCCAGTGGGAGAATCACCTATCTCGCACCGTTGCCATTGCCGACGCCGCTGCCGCCGCATGGTCCTCATATCGGGGAGTTAAATAATGTGTACATGGACTTTGGGCTGGGATCGCCACAGATATTTTCATGGCAGGTCATTTTGGGTGGGCCATTCACCGGTGCCTTTATGATTGCATTCATTTTCCCGCCAATGATTGGCTGCCTCGGTCTCATGTTCGGATATGACCTTGCATACACATGGGAGTTTGTCGTTGACTTTTTTTTTGCCATATCCGAATACGCCATATTAGGAGGGGTTTCTAGCTTATTAATCGGCCTCGGTGTCTGGCACCACAACCACAAAAAACGCCTCCACATCATCCCAACCCGCTTCAACCGCCAACGCCGCGAAGTCTGCTTCATGCCCGAAGACGCCACCGAACCGCTCTTCGTCCCCTGGGAATCCCTTTCGGCCTGGGTCATCGAAGCCCAAGGCGCCACCCAATACGGCATCCATCGCCAGTACGGCATGGGCATCGGTTTCCAGCACGGCGAGACCCTCACCAGCGTCGAATTCCCCTGTTTCGGTCTTTCCCTGGCCATCAGCCACTGGGAAGCCATTCGCGGTTACATGGAATACGAAATCCACGACCTCAAAGCCATCCAGGACCCGCTAGACCTGCAAGCCCCCGACGACCCGCCCCACGAAGGCCTGCACACTTTCCGCAACGCCCGCGCGCGTATGCACCAGCAGATTCGCGACGGCCAACGTGGTCGAGTCTCCGGCTTCTTCTGGTACCTGTACCACGTGATGACGCTGTGGACGATTCCCAACCACCTGACCGAATGGGAAGTCCGCCGCCTCCAGAAAATGGCCCCGCACGCCTTGCCCGAAGTGATGCGCCAATGGTCCGAACCGCTGCCGAAAGAGCAATGGGCCAAGCCGAGCGAAGAACTGCTGCGCCTTAGCGATCAGGTCCGACAGCTGCACAAACGCCAACCTCGTCGACCGATTACCGAGATCTTTGCTGAAGTGCAGCGCTTGAACCCGACCGACAAACGTCGGGCGTGAGTTGTTTCAGGTTAATCAACCGACCAACACCAGCGTCAGCCCTACAACGGCTGCCAACACCAACGCCCAGCTCACCATCAACCGCCGCCACAATCGCGGGGCATGGCGCATTTCCATAAAGCCATCGGCAATCAGCCAGGCCTTGCCAACCGCCACCAGCAAAATGGCCACCGACAGCAGCCACGTCGCGCCCATCTGTGCCAGCACCACCGTGCACACGCTTAACGTGGCCAGCGCGGCCCAGCAGACCAGCAAAAACCTGGAAGCGGACATCAGAACCTCCGTCAATTCAGAACGTAGACCAGCGGAAACAGCACGACCCAGATCAGATCGACCATGTGCCAATACAGCACACCCGATTCAAGCCCACTGCGGTTGGCCGCGTTGTACAGGCCACGACGGCAACGCTCGGCCAGCCATCCGAGGATGACCATGCCGAGCAGTACATGGAGAAAATGAAAACCGGTGAGGATCCAGTAGAGGGTGAAAAACGTGTTGTGCTCCATGCCCAGCCCCGAGGCCAGCAAGTGTCGGTATTCCGTGATTTTCAACACCACGTAGACACTGGCGGCGAGTAACGCTGCCAGCAGGTAGACAGCGCCGGGGCGAGACCGGGAGCGCTTGACCTGCTCCTGAGCCAGCGCGGCGAACAGCCCGGCGGTGAGCAGGCTCAGGGTCATCGCCAGGCCGGTAGAGGTGTTGAGCAACTGACGGCTTTCGCCGAACAGCTGCGGTTTGAGTGCCTGGGTCACGGCGAACGTCAGAATCAGGATGGCGAACACCGACAGCTCAGCCAGAATGAAAAACCACATCGCCAGATCACCCGGCAAGTGACCCGACGCAACGCGTCTGGCCTCAGCCGAAGTGGACATCAACCACGTCCATCAGCGCCGCAACCGTCAGCGGATCATCGCTCAGCGGCTCGGCCAGGCAGGCCATGCAAGCCTCACGCGGGCTCATGCCGGAGCGGATCATTCGCGCGGTGAAAATCAGCAGTCGCGTTGAGGCGACCTCCTCCAGGTCATGTTGATCGAGCCGGCGCAGTGCCTGTCCCAACCTGACCACTTGCGCCGCCAGCGCGCTGTCTACCTGCGCCTCCCGGGCGACAATGCGCTCTTCATCGGCCACCGGTGGATAGCCGAAACGCATCGCCACGAAGCGTTGTCGGGTGCTGGGTTTCATGCCTTTGAGCAGGTTCTGGTAGCCGGGGTTGTACGACACCACGAGCATGAATGACGGCGGCGCCTGCAGCACTTCGCCGGTGCGTTCCAGGAACAACTCGCGACGATCATCAGCCAGTGGATGCAGTACGACCACGGTGTCCTGGCGCGCTTCGACCACTTCGTCCAGATAACAAATGCCGCCTTCACGCACCGCACGGGTCAGTGGCCCGTCCTGCCACCAAGTGCCCTGGGCACCGATCAAGTGACGGCCGATCAAGTCGGCGGCGCTCAGATCGTCATGGCAAGCCACGGTGTACAGCGGCAGTTTCAGCCGATGGGCCATGTGCTGGACAAAGCGGGTCTTGCCGCATCCCGTCGGGCCTTTGATCAGCACCGGCATGCCGTGTCGCCAGGCTTGCTCGAACAGCACCTCCTCATTGTTGAGCGGTTGATAGAAGGGTTCGCAAGACTGGATTCGGTCCATGGGCTGTCTGTTCCAAAAGCGGATTCAAGCCACACGCTACGGGCCCCTGCGACAACCTGGCAAGTGACATGGCCGGCAAACTTGATCGCGGTCAAGCGAGCATTGGCCTGCTCGGGCATAGCCTTGCACGGCACTAAGAACCTGCGTTCTGCGCTGCCGTTTCAGCACATCGCAAAGGTCTTGCCTGAGGAGAAATGGAATGCTGATCAGCAATAGAAAAACGTTTGCTCTGACTGTCGCCACATTGTGTTCGGCGCTGGCCCTTGCGGTGACTCACGCGGCTAGAGCCAACGAGCCCGCTGCCGCTGCGACTAGCCCGCTGATGGTCAAATCCGCCGGAGCGCCCGACATGAGTCAGGCCGAGTTCGACTCGTCCAAGGAAATTTACTTCCAGCGCTGCGCCGGCTGCCATGGCGTACTGCGCAAAGGCGCCACCGGCAAACCGCTGACACCGGACATCACCCAGTCCCGCGGGCAACCGTTTCTGGAAGCATTGATTACCTACGGTTCACCGGCGGGCATGCCGAACTGGGGAACGTCGAATGCGCTGACCAAGGATCAGATCACGTCAATGGCCAAGTTCATTCAGCACGCGCCGCCGACGCCGCCGGAATGGGGCATGGCCGAGACGCTGAAAACCTGGAAAGTGCTGGTCAAGCCTGAGGATCGTCCGAAGAAGCAACTGAGCAAACTCAACCTGCCGAACCTGTTTTCGGTGACGTTGCGCGATGACGGCAAGATTGCCCTGATCGACGGTGACAGCAAGAAAATCGTCAAGCTGATCGAGACCGGTTATGCGGTGCACATCTCGCGAATCTCCGCCTCCGGTCGCTACCTGCTGGTGATTGGTCGAGACGCACGGATCGACATGATCGACCTGTGGCCGGTGGAGCCGACCAAGGTCGCCGAAGTCAAAGTGGGCATCGAGGCGCGCTCGGTGGAGACCTCCAAGTTCAAGGGCTACGAAGACAAATACACCGTCGCCGGCTCCTATTGGCCACCGCAATTCACCATCATGGATGGCGAAACCCTGGAGCCCAAACAGATCGTCTCGACCCGCGGCATGACCGTCGACAAGCAGGAATACCATCCAGAACCCCGGGTCGCGGCGATCATCGCCTCCCATGAATGGCCGGAGTTCATCGTCAACGTCAAGGAAACCGGCAAGGTCATGCTGGTCAATTACCAGGACATCAAAAACCTCACCATCACCTACATCGATGCCGCGCCGTTCCTGCATGACGGCGGTTGGGACAGCACGCACCGCTACTTCATGACCGCCGCCAACAACTCCAACAAAGTCGCCGTGATCGACTCCAAAGATCGCAAATTGGCAGCCCTGGTGGAGGTCGGCAAAACCCCTCACCCGGGGCGCGGCGCCAACTTCAACCACCCGACCTACGGCCCGGTCTGGGCCACCAGCCATCTGGGTGATGACGGCATCTCCTTGATCGGCACCGACCCGGTCAAACACCCGCAATACGCCTGGAAACAGGTTGCCTCACTCAAGGGCCAGGGCGGCGGATCGCTGTTTATCAAAACCCACCCTGACTCCCGTCACCTGTATGTCGACACCACCCTCAACCCCGACGCCAAGCTGAGCCAGTCGGTGGCGGTGTTCAACATCGACAAACTCGACGCCGGCTACACCGTGCTGCCCATCGCCGAGTACGCCGGCATCAAGCAAGGCGCGATGCGGGTGGTACAGCCGGAATACAACAAGGCCGGCGATGAAGTCTGGTTCTCCGTGTGGAGCGGTCAGTCAGAGGAATCGGCGCTGGTAGTGATCGACGACAAAACGCTGAAGCTCAAATCAGTCATAAAAGACAAACGACTGATCACTCCCACCGGAAAATTCAACGTCTACAACACCCAACACGACATCTATTGAGCTCCATCAATGCAAGGAACCATCATGAAAAATACTCTGTTTTCACTGTTCGCCCTGACCGCTGCGCTGAGCGTGCAGCCGGCCATGGCTGCCGAGGACGGGCCGGCGCTGTTCAAGAGCAAACCCTGCGCCGCCTGCCATTCCATCGACACCAAGATTGTCGGCCCGGCGCTCAAGGATGTCGCGGCCAAGAACGCTGGCGTGGCCGGGGCCGTGGACACCCTGGCCAGCCACATCAAGAACGGCACACAAGGCAACTGGGGCCCGATGCCAATGCCGGCCAACCCGGTGACGGATGAAGAAGCGAAGACACTTGCAACCTGGGTCCTGAGTCTCAAATAGCCAACTGGAGGGCGTCATGAAGGTTTATCGACACGCTGCGATTCTGGCGGCCCTCCTCCTCATTTGCGCAACCTCGGTTGCCGCGCCCGACGCCAAGCGTCAGGCACAACTCGAACACCTGCTGGCCCAGGACTGCGGCGCCTGCCATGGCCTGCACATGACCGGCGGGCTGGGTCCCGACCTGACCCGCGCAACGCTGGCGGGCAAATCCAGGGACAGCCTGATAGCCACCGTCAGCCAAGGCCGGCCCGGCACCGCGATGCCCGGTTGGGCCCCGCTGCTCAGCCCGGATGACATCCGTTGGCTGGTCGATCTTCTACTCCAGGGATATCCCGCACCATGATCCGTTCAACCCTGCTTTTAGCGGCGACCGGGCTGTTGTTGTCCGCGTGTGTTCAGCCACCGTTGCGTGGTACCGGCGATCTGGGCGTGGTGGTGGAGCGCGCCACCGGTAGCGTGCAAATCATCGAAAGCGACACCCGCACGGCACTGGTCCGACTCGAGGGTTTGGGCGATCTGTCCCATGCCTCGGTGGTGTTTTCCCGCGACCAGCGTTATGCCTATGTGTTCGGTCGCGACGGTGGGCTGAGCAAGATCGACCTGCTGACCCAACGCATCGATCAACGGGTGATACAGGGCGGCAACAGCATCGGCGGCGCGATCAGTCAGGACGGCAAACTCATCGCCGTGTCCAACTACGTGCCCGGCGGGGTCAAGGTGTTCGATGCCGAAACCCTGCAACTGGTGGCCGACATTCCGGCCACGCCCCTGGCCGATGGCAGCAAGCGCTCACGGGTGGTCGGCCTGGTCGACGCGCCCGGTCAGCGTTTTGTATTCAGCCTGTTCGATACCGGCGAGATCTGGGCCGCCGATTTCAGTCAGGGCAACACGCCGCGGATCAGCCGATTCACCGACATCGGCCAGCAACCCTACGACGCGTTGGTCACCCCGGATGGTCGCTATTACATGGCGGGACTGTTCGGCGAAGACGGCATGGCGCAACTCGATCTCTGGCATCCGGAGCGCGGGGTGCAACGAGTGCTCGGTGGTTACGGGCGCGGCCAGGCGAAATTGCCTGTCTACAAAATGCCGCATCTGGAGGGCTGGGCCGTCGCCGATCACCAGGCCTTCGTGCCCGCCGTTGGCCGTCACCAGGTGCTGGTGATGGATTCGCGCACGTGGAAGCAGACCGCTGCCATCCCGGTGGCCGGCCAACCGGTGTTCGTCACGTCGCGGCCGGACGGTCGGCAGCTGTGGGTCAATTTCGCCTACCCGGACAACGATCGGGTTCAAGTCATCGACAGCGAAACCCATGCCGTGGTCGCCGATCTGCGGCCAGGGCCGGCGGTGCTGCACATGGAATTCACCGCTCGCGGCGATCAGTTGTGGCTGTCGTTACGCGATGGCGATCAGGTTCAGGTCTGGGACCCGTACAGCCTGAAGCAGCTGAGCACCCTACCCGCCACCGCGCCAAGCGGCATCTTCTTCAGCAGTCGCGCGCAAAAAATGGGCTATTGAAATGAACCTGGACCTGCTCAGCCGCCAACTGATCGACCGCTTCCAGCATGGCATGCCGCTGTGCGCGGAACCTTACAAAGAGATGGCGCGGATTCTCGGTTGCCGCGTGGCCCAGGTGATGGCTTGCCTGGAAGAAATGGATCAGGCCGGCACCCTCTCACGGATCGGCCCGGTGTTCGAACACAGTCGCGCCGGGGCCAGCACCCTCGCCGCGCTCGCCGTGCCCGCCGAACGCTTGCAACAGGTCGCCGAGCACGTCAGCCAGTATCCCGAGGTCAACCATAACTATGCGCGGGAGCATTTCTACAACCTGTGGTTTGTGCTGACCGGCCCTGATCGCCAACACATCGATCGCGTTCTCGAACAACTTGAGAAAGACACCGGCCTCATGCCGCTGGATCTGCCGATGTTGACCGCTTACCGCATCGACCTCGGTTTTGCCCTGGGAGAAAGCTCATGACACCGGGGTTGAGTTCCAAACAGGCACTGGCGCTGCGTCGGCATCTGGAAGGCGGATTGCCGCGGGTATCGCGCCCCTATCAGGCCCTCGCCGAACGGATAGACGCCGACGAAAACCAGGTGCTCGCGCAAATGCATCAGTGGCTCGAGCAAGGGCTGTTTCGCCGGATCGGCCTGGTGCTCAACCATCGCGCGCTGGGTTTTACTGCCAACGCCATGCTGGTGCTGGATGTTCCGGACGCGCTGATCGACGAAGTCGGCCAGCGCCTGGGGCGAGCGCCCGGCATTACCCTCTGCTATCAACGGCCACGGCGTTTGCCGCAGTGGCGCTACAACCTCTTTTGCATGGTTCATGGGCGCCAACGTGAGCGGGTCGAAGCGCAGATCCAGGCGTTGTTGGAAAAACACCTGCTGAGCGACCTGCCCCACCAACTGCTGTTCAGCACTCACGCGTTCAAACAGTGCGGCGGACGCTTTACCCCCTCACCAACCGGAGCCCCCAACCATGGATGACCTCGACCGTCGGCTGATCAACCGCCTGCAACTGGGCCTGCCGCTGGTGCGCCACCCGTGGCAGGCACTGGCCGCCGAACTGGAGAGCAGCAGCACCGAATTGCTCGACCGCCTCCATGAACTGCTGGAAGACGGCATGCTCACGCGCTTCGGCCCGATGTTCGACATCGAACGCCTCGGCGGCGCCTTCACCCTCGCTGCGCTGGCGGTGCCGGAGGAGCGTTTCGAAGACGTCGCCGAGCAACTGCAGGCCCTGCCTGAAGTGGCGCACAACTACCGCCGCGAACACGCCTGGAACATGTGGTTCGTGCTCGGCTGCCCGACCGAACAAGGCATCGCCGAGACCCTGCAGCACATCGAAACCCTGACCGGTCTGCCGCTGCTCAACTTGCCCAAAGAGGAGACCTACCATGTCGGTCTGTACTTCCCGGTCTGAAGACACCCTGGCTCAGCGTCTGATCGAGCTGACCCAGGCCGGCCTGCCATTGCTGGACGATCCGTGGGCCTGGCTCGCCGAACAGCTGGGGCTGAGCATCGAATCCACCCTGGACTTGCTCAAGCGTTTGCAGGCCGAGGGCGCCATCCGGCGCATCGCCGCCGTCCCCAACCACTATCGCCTGGGCTATCGCTACAACGGCATGACGGTCTGGGATGTGCGCGACACGGACATGCCGCGCCTCGGGGCGCTGATCGGTGCGCAGCCTTTTGTCAGCCACTGCTATCGACGCCCGCGCAAAACCGCGTGGCGCTACAACCTGTTCGCCATGGTCCACGGCCGCAGCCGCGAGGAAATCGACAGCTACCGCGAACACCTGCGCTACTTGCTGGGCGACGCCTGCGTCGCCGACGAGATGCTGGTGAGCAGCCGCATCCTGAAGAAAACCGGTTTGCGGCTGCCGCCAGTGCCACGCTGAACACGCGCTTGTTCAAGGAGATTTGCATGTTGAGGATCAGCCAATACCTGCGTGCCCTGACCGGCCAGGCGCCTGCCCCCAGAACCAGCCCACCGGGCAGCAACCGTCCGCCGGTGGTGATCTGGAATCTGCTCAGGCGCTGCAACCTGACCTGCAAACACTGTTACGCCACGTCCGCCGACAGCGTCTTTCACGACGAACTCGATACGCCCGCCGCACTGACCGTGATCGACGATCTGCACGACGCCGGGGTGAAGGTGCTGATTCTTTCCGGCGGTGAACCGCTGTTGCGCGACGATCTGTTTGTGCTCAGCGCCTACGCCCGCACCAAGGGTTTCTTTGTCGCGTTGTCCACCAACGGCACACTGATCAATGAGCAAAACATCGCGCAGATCCGCGCAGCGAATTTCGACTATGTCGGGATCAGCATCGATGGCCTGGAAGCCACCCATGATGCGTTCCGCCAACTCAAGGGCAGTTTCGCCAGTTCCATGCGGGCGATCCGCCTATGTCGCGAACAAGGCATTCGCGTCGGTCTGCGCACCACCCTGACCCAAGAGAACCATCAACAACTGCCCCAATTACTGGCGCTGATGCGCGAGTACGACGTGCAGAAGTTTTATCTGTCGCACCTCAACTATAGCGGTCGTGGCAAACGCAGCCGCAAGCTCGACGCCCGGCAGCAGATGAGCCGCGAAGCGATGACGTTGATCTTCGAACGGGCCTGGGAAGACATCGAGCACGGTCGCGACAGCGATTTTGTCAGCGGCAACAACGATGCCGACGCGATTCTCTTGCTGCAATGGGTGGGCCTGCGTTTACCCGAACATCAGCCGCGCCTGGAAAACATGCTCCGGGCCTGGGGCGGCAACGCCTCGGGCAGCGGCATCGCCAACATCGACAACACCGGCGAAGTGCACCCCGACACCTATTGGTGGCAGCACTCGGTGGGCAATGTCCGGCATACGCCGTTTCGCACGCTCTGGCTGGACCAGCCAGACGCCTTGTTGCAGCAGCTACGTGTGCATCCGCGCGGCGTCGGTGGCCGTTGTGGTCAATGCCGCTGGTTGAACATCTGCAACGGCAATACCCGCACCCGCGCCTGGGCCGAAGGCGACCTCTGGGGCCAGGACCCCGGTTGCCACCTCAGCGATGAAGAAATCGGTATGCCGCCATTAATGACCATTCCTTGCGTCATGCACTGAAGCACCCGCCTGGCGAGCCATCTTGCAAAGGATGGGGCCGGCCCACCTGATGAAGAACCAAGGACGTCCCATGCACCCATCGATTGTTTTACCGGCCGCACTTGCGTCCCCGTTCAGACCGGGCGAAGTGGCCCTGGTCGGCGCGGGGCCCGGCGATCCACGCTTGCTGACCCTGCGTGCCTGGAGCCTGTTGATGCAGGCCGACGCCGTGGTTTACGACCGCCTGATCAGCCCCGAGCTGCTGACGTTGATCCCCCTCACCTGCGCCCGGCATTACGTCGGCAAGGCCAGCGGCTGCCATAGCCTGCCCCAGGAACAAATCAACGAACTGCTCGCCGATCTCGCCGATTCGGGGCAGCGCGTGGTCCGGCTCAAGGGTGGCGACCCGTTCATATTCGGCCGTGGCGCCGAGGAGCTGGAGTATCTGCTGCAACGCAACATTGACTGCCAGGTGGTCCCGGGCATCACCGCCGCTTCCGGCTGCAGTGCTTACGCGGGCATTCCGCTGACCCACCGGGATCTGGTCAACTCCTGCCGCTTCATTACCGGGCATTTGCAGCGCGATGGTGAGTTGTCACTGCCCTGGAGCAGCCTCGCCGACAGCAGCCAGACCCTGGTGTTTTACATGGGGTTATCGAACCTCGGAATTATCGCCCAGCGCTTGATCGAAGCCGGAATGGCCGCCGATACACCGGCGGCGCTGATCAGCAATGGCACACGCCCCGACCAGCACGTCGCCCGAGGCAAGTTGCACCAGTTGCCGACCCTGGCGCTGGATTGCCCACCGGGCATTCCGACGCTGACGGTGATCGGCAAAGTGGTCGATCTGTTCGCTACCCAACAGCAGGAATACCCGGCGCGCTTTTACTCCGCTCCCGTATTGCAACGCCACGGTAAGGTGGCGATATGAGGCGCATGCTGCTTGCCCCATTGTTATGGATCGGCGCGGCCCATGCCGGCGCAACGGTTCCATCCTCCGACGCGGCTGCCGACCTCTACCAACAGCATTGTCAAAGCTGCCATGGCGCCAAACGTTTCGGCGGTACGGGGCCGGCCTTGCTGCCGGAGAGTCTGAGCCGGATCAAACCCGATGAAATCCGCAGCGTCATTCAGAACGGTCGGCCCGCGAGTCAGATGACTGGGTATGCCAACGTATTCAGTCCGGCACAGATCGACGCGCTGGTTGATTACCTTCAGCAACCACCCGCCACCCCACCCACCTGGAGTAACGATGACATTCGCGGCAGTCATTCCATTCTCGCCGACATCAGCAAACTGCCCGACACGCCCCAGCATGGCGCCGACCCGCTGAACCTGTTTGTGGTGGTCGAAGCCGGCGACCATCACATCGACATCCTCGACGGCGATCGTTTCGACGTGCTGGAGCGGTTTGCTTCACACTTTGCGGTGCATGGCGGGCCGAAGTTCTCACCGGATGGACGCTTCGTCTACGTGGCCTCACGCGATGGTTGGGTCAGCCTGTACGACTTGCACAACCTGAAGCTGATCGCCGAGGTCCGCGCCGGGCTCAATACCCGCAACCTGGCGGTGAGCAAGGATGGCCGCTGGGTGCTGGTGGGCAACTATCTACCCGGCAATCTGGTGGTGCTCGATGCCCGCGATCTGTCGCTGGTCAAAACCATCCCCGCAATCGGCCAGGACGGCACCGCGTCACGGGTCAGCGCGGTCTACACCGCTCCGCCACGAGACAGTTTCATCGTGGCGCTCAAGGATGTGAAGGAAGTCTGGGAGCTGTCGAGCGCCGGCACACCGGACTTCGAACCACGACGGATCCAGGCCGAAGACGTGCTGGACGACTTTTCCTTTTCACCGGACTACAAGCAACTGCTGGCCACATCGCGCAAGGCCAAGGGCGGCCAGGTGATCGACCTCGACAGTGGCAAGGTGGTCACCGATATACCGCTGCCGGGCATGCCGCACCTGGGGTCCGGGACCTACTGGAAACGTAACGGTGAGTGGGTGTTCGCCACGCCGAATATCAGCAAGGGACTGATCTCGGTCATCGACTTCAAGACCTGGAAACTGATCAAGGAAATTCCGACCCTGGGGCCGGGGTTCTTCATGCGCAGTCATGTCAACTCGCGGTATGCCTGGACTGACGTGTTCTTCGGGCCGGACAACGATGCGATCCACTTGATTGACAAACAGACCCTCGAAATCGCTCACACCTTGCGCCCAATGCCTGGCAAGACGGCTGCCCACGTTGAATTCACTCGCGATGGCCGCTACTTGTTGCTGAGCATCTGGGCCAGCGATGGCGCACTGATTGTGTATGACAGTAATACCCTTAAGGAGATCAAGCGACTGCCGATGAACAAGCCGTCGGGTAAGTACAACGTGGGCAATAAGATTGAGTTTGTGGAGGGGACTTCGCATTAGGTCTTGGTGTACATATCCGTTTCTGCGGTCACGGCGGCTATTGGTTCCGCTCTTACAGCGGGTCACTTTCGAAAAGCGCGAAAGTAACCAAAGCGCTTTTGCCCCTTTCGTTCGGTGCCTCGCCTAGGCTCGGCATGCCCTCGCTCCGGTCCTGCTCCGTGGGCCCGCCGCGATCGGCCATCCATGGCCGTGCGCGGCTAACCCGGCATCCATGCCGGGTTGCCCACTGCGCAGAACCTCCACTCGGCCTCTCGAGGGGGCGAGTACCGCAAAAGCACCGCGAGGCGGCCTACCGGCCGGCCTTATTTCGGGTTGTGTACACCCTGATGATCGTTCCCACGCTCCGCGTGGGAATGCATCCCGTGACGCTCTGCGTCACCATTGCGCAGGACTCAAGCCTTGCGTCGACAGCGGGACGCGGAGCGTCCCCGGCGGCATTCCCACGCGGAGCGTGGGAACGATCAGTGTGGGAACGGCTCCTGTTGTTTTGTTTTGCTTTGCTTTGCTTTGCTTTGGCTTTTGATGTTGATCTTGACCTGCCCCGTCGGAAGGCCGAGCGCAGGTTCTGCGCAGTGGGCACCGCGGCAAGGATGCCGCGGTAGCCGCCCCCGGCCATGGATGGCCGATGGCGGCGGGCCCACGGAGCAGGACCGGAGTGAGGGTACCCTGAGCCTAGGCGAAGGGCCGTACGTCAGGGGCGAAAGCGTTTTGGTTACTTTGGCGCTTTTCCAAAGTGACCCGCCGTAAGGGCGGAACCAATAGTAGTCGTTACCGCAGCAACGGATATGTACACCATCAAAACCTACGTCACCCGACACGCCGCCATCGCAGGCAAGCCCGCTCCCACAAGGGTCCGGGAACATCCGCAAAATTGTGAGTTCCCCCATCACCCCAAGGTATAACCATTATCAACCTTCCAATCCTGCCCATAGACACCCCGGGCGCCTTGGGACAGTTGAAAAACAATCACATTGGCCACCGCTGACGCATCGAGAAAATGACCAGGCAGCAGACGCTTGCCAAGGGTATCAGCGACGTCATCGAGCTCCCCATCGCTCAACCCCAGGTTGTCCCACATCGAGGTCGCGGTCGGCCCCGGCGAGACCAGATTGATGCGCACGTCATAACGCGCAAACTCCACCGCCAATGTGCGTGCCTGAGCCGCCAGCGCGGCCTTGCTGGCAATACAGGCAGCCAGACCGGGAAAGCTCGAACCGGTCAGAAAACTACCGACAAACACCACCGAAGCCGGGTTCGCCAACTCACCGCGCAACGCCGCCAGGGTGTTCAACGCCCCGGCACCGTTGACCGCCCATTGGCGCTGGAAGGCCGGCATGTCCAGGCTGTCGGCCATTTCGGCAATGCCCGCGTTGGGCACCAGATAATCCACCGGCCCCAACGCCGCAGCCCGACGGGCCAGCTCGTGAAGATTGTCCTGGCAAGTGACATCCCCGGCGCACCATTGCAGCCGTTCACCGTAGATCTGCTGCAAGACTGGCAATTCACCGACAGTGCGTGACATCGCCAGCACCTTGACCCCGCGCGGCAACAGCGCGGCGCACAACGCCAGGCCAATCCCGGAGCTGGCGCCGGTGATCACCGCCAGACGATCCTGAAACTCGGTTTGCATCATGTTCTCCTGGGCATCGTTAATGCCAAGCACTGGGGACGTTGTGAGCCCCTATCTTTGAACAGACGCAGAAATATCGACTTGACGGCGATCACTTTTCTCGATGGCTCGCCGATCAATGAGTCGAGTGCGACATCGCTGTCTGCTGCTGAAGCACCGCCTGATCGATCTCGCTGAACCGCAGCACACGACCGCCCTGCTCGGCGGCCAGTTTTTCCGCAGCCTGCTGGCTGGAGAAGGACGCCAGCACTACACCCATGGCGCCTTTGAGTTGGGTGCCGACCACGTAAAACGCATCCTTGGCATCGATCAGATGGGCGTCATTGGGTGCGTTCCACGGGCTGCGGCCCATGTCGTGAACATACAACCGGGCCTCGCCATGATGATTTTCCGGTTGCAGCCACCAACCGATCATCTCCGCCGTGGAGCAGAATTTCTTGATGCCGCTGCGCTCGACCACTTCGCCCTTGGGCCCGGGGAAGCCGTCGATGATCATGCCGCAAACATGGCATTCATCACTGGGATGAAAAGCAGCGGCGGCATCGTTGTAGGTGGCTTGCACGGGTTTGTCACAGGCCGCCAGCAGCAGACAAACCATCAGGCCCGCCACGGCGCGTGCCGTCGTCGAATACAGATTACTCATCGTCAGATGCTCCAAAAACCAAGGTGTGAATTCATGTCGCCCGTCGACGGAACAGCAGCCAGGCCAAGCCCAAAGGCACCGCCACCCACAGCAACAGGCACAACCAGAGCATCGAGCCCGGCACAGGCAAATCGCTGCCCAGGGTCAGCACGCCAGCACTGCCGGCGCCGGGCTCGAAACCGGAGAGATTGATCAGGCGATAGATGTCGGCGGGGTTGAGCAGCAGTAACCAGGGCAGCACCTTCGGGTTGAACTGCCCTTCGCTGAGCACCAGCAATGCCAGCAGCGCCAGGTCGAACACCAGCACGAAGAAGAACCAGACCCCCAGCGCCAGCCCGGCGGCGGTGGATTTCTCGGCAGACACACTGCTCAGCACATAGGCCAGCCCAAGAAAGCCCCAGCCCAGTAACGTCGACGACAGCATGAATCGTCCAAACGCCCAGAGCAGCAGGTTCAGTTCGACGTCCTCCACCAGCACCGCAATCGCGAGCATCGCGCAGCCAAAACCGATGAGGGTCGCCAGCGCCAGGATCAATCCGTGACCGACGAACTTGCCGAGCAGGATGTGCCCGCGTCCCAGCGGGTAGGTCAGCAACAGCAACAACGTGCCGCTTTCGTCTTCGCCAACGATGGCGTCATAGGCCAGCAGCAAGGCAATCAGCGGCATCAGGAATGTCGCCAGGCTGGCGAGGCTAGCGATGGTGGCGGGCACCGAGGTGAAGCCCAATTGCCCGGAAGCCGCCGCACCCAACCAGGCGATGCCGGTCGCCAACACGGCGAACAACAGGCTGATCGCCAACAACCAGCGGTTGCGCAAACCGTCATTGAATTCCTTGCGGGCCATGTTCCAGATCGGGTTCATACAGTCTCTCCACTGGGGGTCGCACCGGCCCGGCCCATGTAATAGCGGTAGATGTCCTCCAGGGACGGCGGGTCGATTTCCACATCAGCTGGCTCGTGTTCATTAAGCAGTTCGCGCAACAGGTCCAATTTGTTGCCATTGAGCGCAGCCACTTCAAGGCCCTCCACGCCCCAGCGCTGGGTGACGTGCCCGGCGTTGTTCCAGGATCGCTGCAATGGCTCGGTGTGCTTGAGGCCATTGGCGCGAATCAGCGTCGGCAACCCGGCTTCCTCGCGCAAACTGCGCAGACTGCCGAGGGCCAGCAGGCGCCCCTGGGTCAGAATCGCTGCACGGTTGATATGCGCCTCGACTCCCGGCAATACGTGGGAACAGAGAATGATGCTGGTGCCCTGGCTGCGCAGCCGATCGAGTAACCGATAGAGGTCTTGAGTGGCGATGGGATCGAGGCCGACGGTCGGCTCGTCGAGCAGTAACAAACGCGGCTCGCCGAGCAAGGCTTGCGCCAGTCCCAGGCGCTGGCGCATGCCTTTGGAATAGGTCTTGACCCGTCGATGCGCCGCGCCCGCCAGGCCGACTTCCTCCAGCAGCACGTCCACCTGCGCGAGCGCTGCGCCTTTGAGTCGGGCGAAATGACGCAAAGTCTCCAGGCCGCTCATCTGCGGATAGAAGGTCACGTTCTCCGGCAAATAGCCCAGCAAACGCCGAACGTGCGGATCACTGGGCATGCGACCGAACACCCTGACCGATCCTTCACTGGCCTGGAGCAGACCGAGCACCAGTTTCATGCTGGTGGTCTTGCCCGCGCCGTTGTGCCCGAACAAGCCCAGCACTTCGCCTTCGCCCAGGCTCAGGTTCAACTGATGCAACACGGTGGTGTACCCATAGCGCTGGCTGACGCCTTCCATGTCGATGACGTTCATGCGGTGGGCTCCTGGGTCAGGGGTCGTGTGGTGGGATTCATCAGTGGATGGCTGTCCAGGACGCCCGGCGATTTCATCACCGGAAAGGCCCGTTGCACCCAACGCAGCAATTCGATCCCCGGGCTGTTCATCAACAGCCGCACCTGCGGGTACAGCCACAGCAAGCGGTCGACGTTGTCGTTGGGTTCGTAGGCGATATCGCCCAGGCCATCGTTGTTGCGATCCCAGCCCAGGTAATCACTCCAGTAATTACCCCGGCCATCCGCCGACCATTCCTGCAAGCGGGTGGCGACGTATTTGACCTGGCGTTGGTTGCCGATAAACGCGTTGTCGGCGATGCGGTTGTCTTCGGAGCCGGCGGTGAGGTGAATGCCCACGGCGCTGTGCTCGAAGTGGTTGTGTTCGATGGTATTGAACAGCGAGTTGTAGATGAACAGCGCCTTGCCCTCGGCGCCGCTGATCATGCTGTCGCCGGTCGAGCCGTCGCGCACGTCCGTGACGAAATTGTCGCGCAAGGTTGAATAGGTGATGTAGTTCATCAGGATGCCGTAGTTCTGATCCTGTTCGGAGCGGTTGCCGATCACCGTGAGCTTGCGGCTTTGCATCAAGGCGTAGCCGGTGCGGGTGCGGCGGGTGGTGTTGCCGATCAGCCGGTTGTCGTTGGCAAACATGTAATGCACGCCGTAACGCAGGTCTTCCAGGGTATTGCCCTGCAGCAGGTTGCCGTTGGAGGTGTCGATGTAGATGCCATCGCGGGTGTCGTGCACCTGGTTGCCGATGACCCGGGCGCCATGCACCGCGTACAGATGAATACCGTTGCCACGATCCTGGGAGCGCAGCGCCGGATCCCCCTGAATGTGGTTGTCGATCAGGCTCACATCCTGCGTGCTGTCGACCCAAATACCGAAGCCCTGGCCCTGCAGGCGATTGCCTTTAATCACCGCGCCACGGGCCTGTGGCTGGAGGAACACCGCCGCATTCATGGCCGTGAGGTCGCGCCCCCAATCCAGAAAGGTACAGCCCTCAATCCGCACATCGGGCGCGCTGACAATCACGCCGTTGCCCTGCCCTTGCGCCTGAAACACCGCGCCGGGGTCGCAAACAATCTGCATCGGTTCATCGACGCTGAACGAGCCACGGTACTCGCCCGCCGGCAAGTGCCAGCGTTGTTCAGCGTCAACCCACAACGGCAACGTGGTGATGGGTTGCACCGCCGCCAGTGCCCCGCCTGACATCAACAGGAGCACAAGGGCAATGGCCTTTACCGGACTTTCCTTGATTTCGGTCATCGGCCCGCTCCCGTCGAATGCCAACCGTCAGGCCCGCTCGACCTTCATCCGACCGACCATTTCCATGTGCAGTGCATGGCAGAACCAGCTGCAGTAGTACCAATGCAGGCCGGCCTTGTCGGCGGTGAAGGTGATGGAAGACGTTTGCTGCGGGCTGATCTCCATGCTGGCGCCATGGTTGGTCATGACAAAACCGTGGGTCACGTCTTCAATCTGGTCGATGTTGGTGATGATCACGGTGACCTCGTTGCCCTGCTTGACGGTGAACTCGGTCAGACCATAGGCCGGCGCCATGGAGGTCATGTAGACCCGCACATGATTGCCGTCGCGGATGACCTTGTTGTCGGTCTCCAGGTTGATCCCGTCTTTCTTGGCCAGCTCCACAGTGGCGGCGAAAAACGGGTCGTTGCGGTTCCAGATTTTTTGGGTCTTGATCTGATCCCGGCGCGCCAGGATGCAATCGTGAGGTTCGGCAAACGCAGGACCGTCGTGCACCAGCTTCATCTCTTCGCCAGAAATATCGATCAACTGGTCGTTTTCCGGGTGCAGTGGCCCGGTCGGCAGGAAGCGGTCCTTGGAGAATTTGCACAACACCACCAGCCACTTGCCATCCGCTTCACTGGTTTCGGTCAGCGAAGCATGGTTATGGCCAGGCTGGTACTGCACGTCGAGCTTCTGCTTGATGTAATTGACCTTCTCGCCCTTGTAGGCGCGTATCGCTTCCTCCATGTTCCACTTCACCACCTGGCTGTCGATGAACAACGTGGTGTAGGCATTGCCGCGACCATCGAAGGTGGTGTGCAAAGGCCCCAGGCCCAGTTCCGGCTCGGCAACGATAACTTCGCGCGGGTCCTTGAATTTATCGGCGAACAGGTCGTCCAGCCGGTCGATGGCAATCATCGAGACCGTTGGCGACAGCTTGCCGTTGGCAATGAAGTACTTGCCATCGGATGAGGTGTTGAGGCCGTGGGGGTTCTTCGGCACCGGGATGTAGCGAGTGAATTCGGAGTCCTTGCCATCGGTTTTACGACCGTCGACCACCGGCACTTTCGAGTCTTCCAGGGTGATGAATTTGCCGGCCTTGATCGCAGCCTCGATGCGCGGGATGTTGAACACCACGACCCAGTCGCGCTCGTTGCGCATCATGCCGCCAAGGTCGTAAGCCTTCTCCGAGTTGTAGCAGGTGGACGCGGCGTACTTGCCGGTGTAATCGGCGTCGGAGTTGTCCAGGTTGCCGTCGACGATCACCTGGAACGCCATCTCCATTTTCTCGGCATCGATGGCGTTGAACATGGTGAAGCTGTTCTTGTCTTGCAGGTCGAAGGTGCTGCCGTCATTGGGGTGCGGGATGACGAATTCGGCATTGGCGAACACGTACTTGGTGTAAGGCACTTTTTGCAGACGCAGGCCGTGGATGGCCTGCACGTTCGGCACGGTGAGGATCTTGTCGCACTTCATGATGTCCAGGCGGATGCGCGCGACCCGGGAGTTGGCCTTGTCGTTGATGAACAGGTATTTGCCGTCGTACTTGCCATCGGTCATGGAGATATGCGGGTGATGGCAATCGCCATTCTGGAACTTTGCACTGTCGCCCAGAATCCGTTTGCTTTCGTTGGTCAGGCCCCAACCGGTGGCCGAGTCGACGTTGAACACCGGAATACGCATCAACTCACGCATAGACGGCACGCCCAGCACCCGCACTTCGCCCTGATGACCACCGCTCCAGAAGCCGTAGTATTCGTCCAGCTCACCGGGGCCGACATGGATTTTCGCCTGCGCATCCTTGACTGCGGCCGCCCACGACTCGCGGCTGAACACTGCGCCGCCCAACGTCGTGGCGCCCGCCAGCACCGCACCGGTGACGGCACTGCTGCCCAGAAAACCGCGACGACTGAGTCCCGCGCGTTCTTCTTCCTGCACGGGTTTTGTGGATTCTGTGTCAGTCATGTTGCGTACTCCTTGAAGGGATAAAACGGTCACTGCGGACGTGCGCTCGCGAGCTTCATTCAGCAGCCGGCACTTCCACGACAGGTATCAGCTGCACCGCCACGGGGGCCGGTTTGCCGCGCTTCTTGCGCTTGTTGATCAGCGGCGGGCATTTGTCTTCGTTGTGGTAGGTCATCTGGCAATCGAGGCAGTAGTGGCACTCGTTGGCATTGATCCGGCCATCGGGATGGATCGCCTGGATCTCGCATTCCTTGGCGCACAACTGGCAGGGGCTGCCGCATTCCTTGCGGCGCTTGAGCCAGTCGAACAGGCGTAATTTGGTCGGGATCGCCAGCGCCGCACCCAAGGGGCAGATGTAGCGGCAATAGACCTTGCGCGTGAAAATGTTGATCACCAGCAGCCCCACCGCGTAGAGCACGAACCACCACTGGCGGTCGAACTTGAGGGTAATGGCGGTCTTGAACGGTTCCACCTCGGCGAACAGTTCGGCGGTGGACATCGATTCCAGGGAGATGCCGAAAAGCAGCAGCAAGATGATGTATTTGATCGCCCACAGCCGCTCATGCACCGCAAAGGGCAATTCGTACTGGGGAATTTTCAACTTGCGCGCGGCTTCGTTGATCAACTCTTGCAAGGCGCCAAACGGGCACAGCCAGCCGCAGAACACGCCACGGCCCCACAGCAGGATGCTCGCGGCGGTAAAGACCCAGAGCATGAAGATCAGCGGATCGGTGAGAAACAGCTCCCAGCGAAATTGCTCGAACAGCGCATGCACAAAGGTCAGGACATTGACCACCGACAACTGCCCCAGGGCATACCAGCCCAGAAAGACCACGGTAAAAAGCAAGTAACCACGACGCAGCCAGTGCAGAAAACGTGGCCGGCGGGTGAGTTTGTCTTGCAGGAACAGGATGGCCGTCAGCAGCAACAACGCGCTCGCGAGGACGGCGATCTGGAAGTGTTTCTGGTACCAGATGTTCAACCACATCGGCCGGCTGGCTTCCTCGATGGCCACCTGTTCTTCGGCACTGGGCGCGGGTCGCTCAAGGTAGGGCTCGGGCAGTTGATAAGGCAGTTCGAAGCTGCTGAAGGTGCCGCTGACCGGTCCCGTCTGACGCCGCACCAGGAGCTCCAGCGACCAGGGCGATCCCGGGTCGAATCCGGCCGGTTTGCGGACAATGAAAATCGACATTTCATTGAACTCGGGCATGCCCTCGGCAAATACATCGGAGAGTCGCTGATGGTCCATGTCGCGAAAGCTGATGACGTTGCCGAACTGGCGCAATTGCACCCGATCGAAAATCCCGCCGCGCACATAACCCGAGCCTTTATAGGAAAACAGCCCACGCCCCAGCACCACGATGGCCTGCTCGCCGGGTTTGAGTTCCTGCATGAGAAAGCGATATTGGTTATCGCCCAGCAACGCGCGGCCAATGGTCGGCGGGTTCAAGTCGGCGGTGTACAGCTCGATAAAGGTGTCATCGACTTGATCCGGGCCAGCGTTGTCGACGCCTTCGGCTTCGGTGCCCTTGAAGGCGGCATCGACCTGCCCACGGGTCAGGTTCAACCGGCGAATGGCGCCGTTACCGGTCAGTTGCTCCCAGGTAGCAGGCTCGAAAAAATCCTGGCGCACGATGGCGGGCTTGTTCACCACCCCGCCCCTGTCCTCGATCAGCTTCAACGATACGGCCACCTCATGGGCGGCACGCATGATGACCTCATTGACCACCATGGCGGTGACGGTTGCGCCGGCGATGGCATCCACGGTGACCGCGCTCGGGTCGCTGGAATGGCCGACCACCACCCGCTGACTGACCTTGATCCCTTTGTATCGGGCGCTGAAACCGTGGAGTTTTTCCTCGGGAATGCCGATCAGCAGAATCGGTTCGTGGTGCTCCAGCACATAGGCGTCCTGAATCACCCCGGCGGTGTCGAGGATCACTTGGGTGTTGATGGGTTTGCCCGAGTAGGCCGGAATATCCACCACATCCAGGCTCTGGAACACATAACCGATGACCTTGCCGGCGGCGGACAGCGTGCGCACCTTGAACTTGCCTTCGGCTGCGGACACCGAATCGGTTTGAGGGAAAACCTTCTCGATGCGCTGCTGCTCGATGTCGCCGTATGACTTGGCCTGCACCGTCGCGAGCGCTGCGATCATCAGCAAGACCATCACCACCAGCCCGACGCTCCAGATGCGCAGGTTGCCATGTATCGAAGGCTGATGGATTGTCATGAGCTCGCAGATTTCAAAGGGGCTTGCGGCAATGTTAGGGAGCGCTGTGTGCCCCGCCCTTGATTGAAATCAACTCGATAAAATTCCTCGCGCCAGAGCGCCAGAAGCCTCAAACGGTGCGGGAAAACCGGCCTTTTTGCTCCCCTCCCAGATAGGCGTCAAATGCCATCGCGGCACTGCGCATCATCAAATGCCCTTGCGGCAACAGCACCAACTCGTCGCCGTGAATCTGCAACAGTCCGTCACGCACCTGCTCGTCCAGTTGCGTCAGCGCATCGGCAAAATACTCGGTGAAGCAAATGCCATGACCGGCTTCGAACTTGGCGAAATCGATCCTGCCGTGGCACATCAGGTCGCTGATCACTTCGCGGCGCAGCAAGTCATCAGCGCTCAAGCGATAACCACGATGCACCGGCAACAAACCTTGATCGATACGGGCGTAGTACTGCGAAAGCTCCTTGACGCTCTGGCTGTAGCTGTCGCCGACCTTACCGATCGAAGACACTCCCAGGCCGATCAAGTCGCAGTCGGCATGGGTCGAGTAGCCCTGAAAATTGCGTTGCAGGGTGCCATGGGTGCGGGCCAGCGCCAGCTCGTCGTCCGGCAAGGCGAAATGATCCATGCCGATATAGACATAACCGGCTTCGGTCAGACGGCGGATCGTCAGCTCGAGCAACTCCAGCTTGCGCTCCGGTGGCGGCATGTCCGCCGGGCGAATCAGCCGTTGCGCGCGCACCAGCTCCGGTAAATGGGCGTAGCTGTAAGCGGCAATCCGGTCCGGACGCAGGGCGATGATCTTGCCGAGGGTGACGTCGAAACTCTGCACCGTTTGCAGTGGCAGGCCGTAAATCAGATCGACGCTGATCGACTTGAATTGCGCCTCGCGCGCCGCCGCGACCAGCGCGTAGATCTGTTCTTCACTTTGCTGGCGATTGACCGCGGTTTGTACGTCGGGATCGAAGTCCTGTACGCCGAAGCTCAGACGATTGAACCCCAGTTGGCGCAGCGACTGGATTTGCTCGGTGTTGATGGTGCGCGGATCGACCTCGATGGAAAACTCATGATCATCGCTGTCGTCCATGTCGAACGCCTGGTGCAGGCAGTCCATCAGGTCCGCCAGCTGTTCACTGGTCAAATACGTCGGCGTGCCCCCGCCCAGGTGCAGTTGCGTGAGTTTGCGCGAGCTGTCGAACAAGGCGGCCTGCATCACGATTTCACGCTTGAGGTACGTCAGGTATTCGACGGCCCGATGGGTTTTCTGGGTAATGATTTTGTTGCAGGCGCAGTAGTAGCAAAGGCTCTTGCAGAACGGAATGTGGATATACACCGACAACGGCTTGGGCACCGCCGCCAGGTTGCTGTCGGAGGCGGCACGCTGGTAGTCGTCAACGGCAAACGCCTGATGAAACTGCGGCGCCGTGGGATAAGAGGTATAGCGCGGCCCGGGACGGTCATACTTTTCGACCAGGGCTCGATCGAAATCGAATGCAGGTTTCATGATCAATCGACTCGCAGGTGGGTTAATGCCTTGCACTGTCCGAATCCTTTTCAAACAGGTTGCAGATGGCATCCACTTCCGGCCGGCCGGCGGGAAGAATGCTGATGAAACGGTCCGACAATTCAATCAACCCGTCGCGACTCAATTGCTCCAGCAATGGCCAGACAGATGCAAAGTACTTGGAGAAAATCAGCCCATAGCGCCGCTCGATGACGCGGATATCCAGCTCTTGATCACACGCCAGTCGCTCCATGACCATGTGTCGTATCTGATCCCCCGCCTCGAAACGCCAGCCACGAGACGTCGGCAATTGGCCCCGGTCCAGTTGCTGCTGATAACGCTCGATGGCGTCGGTGTTTTGCGTATACAAATCGTCGATCTGACTGATAGCCCCCAAACCGAAGCCGATATGGTCGCAATAGCCGTGACGGGTAAAACCGTCACACGTGCGACGTAACCGGCCCCGCTCCTGAGCGATCGCCAGATCATCGTCGGGCCGCACAAACTGCCCCATACCGATGTAGTGATAGCCCACGGCGATCAACTGTTCGAAGGCGATCTGGCGCATCGCGCCTTTATCGTCCTGACTGCACAGTTCCCTGACCTTGTCGCCGAGCCTTGGCCGATAGCGGCGTGGTGGTCGGGCATAGTCGAACACCATCAGCCTGTCCGGCTCCAGCTCAATGATCGCCGCCAGCTTCAGCGCGAAGCTTTCTGGCGTTTGCCAGGCATGACCAAAACCCAGATCGACATTGATCGATCGATAACCAAAGGTGCGGGCGGCATCAATCAGTGAATGAATAGGGGCCGGGTTCTGGTAGCAGGCCACCGACATATCACAGTCGGTGTCGATATCCGGAACGCCAATGCTGACATGATTGAATCCCTGGTTGCGCAACGCGCCCATGGTCGACCAATCGGTATGGTGAAGGTCGACATCGACACTGTAGTCGCCGCACTCATGCTCGAGAAAGTTGAATCGATCACGCAGGTGATTCATCAGGCGTTCGAGATGAGCGATGGTGGGTGTTCCGCCGCTCAGATGAAATTGTTCGACCCGTTGCTCCGCTCCCAGATGACAACCGACGAGGTCGATCTCCTGTTCCAGGCGTTGAAGGTACTGTTCGATTTCGCCGTGCTCGCAGGCGACATCGCGCGGGGAACAAAAGGATGGCTTGAGGCTGGAAGGCAGCTGCACGTTCAGGGCGATCGGGCGTCGTTTCTGGCGGCTGACGCGCAAGGCACGAAGCAAATCCAGAGAGCCGATGCCGTCATGAAACTTTTGCGTGTCGGCATGGCAGTTGGGGTCGAGTACGCCCTGATCGCACCGAGCGATCAGATCGCCGGGGGCGTGAGAAAAATCGAGCATGACAGGTCTCCGAGACTGGCTGCGGATCAACAGTGTCCGGGATAGGCGATCAATGCTCCTTGACTTGTATCAAGCGCAAGCCAAGTGCTTGCAGGACAGACCTTGGGGCAAGGCCGCTCACCACGTCAGGTAAAACATCCCCTTGGCCAGCAGCACAATGACGACCATATGGCAGAACACACTGCCATGGATGAAATGCAGGTATCGAGCGTTCATTCGGCCGCTTTTGAACAGAAACATGGCGGCCAGGAAATGCAGCAACACGCTCACGGCGACCATGATTTTCAACAGCAACAAGGTGCTGAACGATGAGGCCATTGGCGTTGCAAGGACGGGCAAATAGCGCAGCCAGACCATGCCCAGCCCCGCGCCGAACAATACCAGTAGCACCCACGGCATCAGGGTGCGGGCTCGGCGACCAATACCCTCCTCGACCAGCAGCATCACTTTGGCGGGCAACTGTTTGCGGATGCTCTCCAGGAACAGGACTTCGAAGAACACCGTGCCGATAAAGATCAAAGCGGCAAACAGATGAAAGGTTAGAAACAGCGGATAGAGCATGAATGTTCGCCCTCAATTCAGCTGTCGGTTTCTCCAGAGAATACAGAGCAGCTCGACTCAGGCGATTGACATCAATCAAGAAACCCCCGAATCCGCGCCGCCAGGGGCCGCGCGACACCGATCCTGTGCGGCGCGATCGGCCAGGCTATCGAACACAAGTTCGACTTCGCGCCGTTCATCGACAATACTCAATAGTCGAAAGTACCTGCCGATAGTCAAAACAATGCCCCGGCATTAGGGGATTTCAGAACGTGTAGTAGTGGGTTCAAGCTTATGAAAGATATCTATCTGCTGATCGAGCATGGAATGGATCAGGGCGAGGTTTATGTACTTGGCTGGTTCGATGATGAGAAAAGGGCCAAGGAAGTGGCCGAGGAGAAGGAGTGGGAGGTGTACCGCGCCAGCTTGAAAACTGAGCATCCCTGGTCAAATCACAAACCGCTGGCGCCAGACCAGACTAAATATCGTCGTTTCTGGATCAAAGAGATTTCCAGATTTGATCACGTCCCGGTTCCCAGGTCCTCAGCGGTTCATTGACCCCCATCCGACTTCGGCTGTTCGGGGTACGCCCCACCCTGAAACTATTGTCTAAGCTCAGGAATAGCATGAGGGCTCAGCCATGTGCGGACGACTTTCGCAGTATCGAGGTGTTCACGAGTTCGTGGCGGCGTTGAGTATGCCCAACGCCCTGGTCAACAATGCTGGCGATCAGCCGCTCGAATTCTACAACGCCGCGCCGTCGACTCAGCTCGCCTTGTTCCACGAGGAAAGCGGCATGCTGCACGCCGACAGGGTTCGTTGGGGCTGGCGACCGCACTGGGCCAGGGATCACGCGACACCGATCAACGCCCGGGTTGAGAAAGTCGCCCACGATCCATTCTTCAAGGAGATATGGCCGCACCGGGCAATTATTGCCATCGACAACTGGTTTGAATGGGTTTACGAGGGCGGTCCGAAGAAACAGCCTTACCTGATCCGTCGCAAGGATCACGCGCCGATCCTGTGCGCCGCAATTGGTCAGTATCCAAGGTACGAAAAGGAGCCGGACGAGCATGACGGCTTCGTGATCATCACCGCGGACAGTGAGGGTGGCATGGTGGATATTCACGACCGTCGGCCTGTGACGCTCAGTCCCGAACTGGCGCGGGAATGGATTGATCCCTACACGCCCAAGGAGCGCGCCGAGCAGATACTCCTGCAGCAACGCGAACCTTGCGATGCCTTCGAATGGTTCAAAGTGGACATGGCCGTGGGCAATGTGAAGAACCAGGGCTCAGAATTGATAGAGCCTATCTAGGGCCTGAGCACCATGACCCGCCCCAATCAATCCGTCACCATGACGAGTGGGGATAAAACAATCTGAACCCGCCCTTCCCCTCCAAAGTCAAAAAAACTGGCAGCCCTTAATTACTGAAGCAGCACTTTAAAGGAGTCTTTTCATGAAGATTTCGGAAGTTATGACGAAAGATGTTTTAACAGCCAAGCCAAGCCAGACGATCCAGGAGGCCGCGAACATGATGGCCAGGATCGATAGCGGCGCCATCATGGTTGAGGAGCAAGAGCGTCTGATTGGCATGATCACGGACCGGGATATAGCCATCAGAGCTGTAGCCGAAGGACTCCCTGGCAAAACCCCTATCAGTAAAGTAATGACTGGCGGCATCCGCTATTGCTTTGAGGATGAAGACATAGAGCATGTGGCAAAAAACATGGCGGACGTGCAACTGCGTCGCCTGCCCGTGCTCAACCGAGACAAGCGTCTGGTTGGCGTCGTGTCGCTGGGAAACATTGCCAGCACTCGATCTCAATCCGCCGCTGCGACGGTTTTGCGCGGAGTGGCACAGGCTCATCATTAACCGGGCCGCTTAAGCGTTCTCAGGATTAAAACTCGCATGGATCTGGCACGCTCGCCTGGCCTGAAATCCCGTTCGAAACCCGGCTTCAGGGTCAGGCGAGTCCTTGTGTGCGCATCTACCGCAATCGCCTCGCAGAGATAACCTTCCCACACCCAGCGCGTCGTTCGCTGGGGCGCATGCTTATTGCGCGACACATCAGTTTGGCTCGACGAGCAGGTCTTTGTCCTCCGCGCCTAGCGCCGGCTCTTGGTCTTCCAATTTGTCGGTTTCACGCTTCTTTTTCAGTCGGGCTCGAGTGCGCTCGGTGTCATAGGTTTTTCCGTCGGCCAAGGCATTCAGGGTTGTTGAAATCCGATAGAAACCACCACACGGCTCACAATAAATGCGCAAGCCACCCCCGAACGAAAGATCTTCCAGCGCATTAGTGTTTCCACACAGCGGACAGCTCATAGCCACCTCCTGATCATTCAGTTAGCCGCTTTCAGCCCGCCATAAATGCTGACAACCTGGGTAGGGTGTGATGACGAATAGCGGGGACATGTTGATATCGACAGGGGCTATCCATGGAGGTTGCTTGTTTTTTGTCGATAGATCGAGCAATACCTGCGTGAGCCCCTGCAGGAGCTGCCGAAGGCTGCGATCTTTTGATCTTTCAGGAGCCGCTGAAGGTCAAAAGATCGCAGCCTTCGGCAGCTCCTACGGGGGGACAGGGTTACAGCCAGGACAGACGGATTCTAATCCGAAGTCAGCGGCTGCCTGGAGCGAATCGGCGCGATGACCGACCTTTCCTCGGTGTCGCGATGCAATAGGGAAACGAAGTAGTCATAGGTGGATATCAACGGCACCGGATCGTCATTGCGCGCCATCTCAAGCCATCGTCTTGTGCGTTCTATGTCAAAGAACTCGTTCTTGAATTTCATTTTCGCCACAAGGTTCGCCGAGACCTTGTAGCGTCCACATCCAGCCGAGCATTTGACTTCTGACCATTCTCCAGCCGCGTGAACAGTATTAGAGGCAGCCTGACAGATTAGGCACTTCATGTTCGATCTCCGTATCCATGAACTACCAACTGTAGACGATCCGCGACCAAGGAGCGTTCACTTGGAAGAAAGATAAGAACATCAAAAAGTGAAGAGCCCAGCGCAATGGCTGGGCTCCGGTTATCTTCTGTTTTCCAGCATCTTATCGGCGAGTGCTTTGGCCCTTTGGATTAACAGATTCTGCCTGTCTTCGTGGGTGGCCTCTCCAACCACCGGTGCCGTCAGATTGCTTTCCGCAATCAACGCGGCACAGAAGTATTGATCCCAAACAGCGCTTTGCTCCGACTCCTGTCTATTCATTTGGTCGGCGATCATATGCGGCTCCTTTTGATGAGGTAGCCTCTTAAGTTTACGCCCGAATCATGGACCACCCGCGTCGCGAAGGATGACCGGCACCTCATTGCAATCCGTTCACTGGCGACAAGTCGTTTCCTCAACTAGGATTTTTAGCGCACAGGACTTCGCCCACTGTGTTGTCGGGCGATTCATCAAAGGAGAGATAGATGACATCTACTCGAATTTCCGAGCAAACCTATCGTGGATGGTCCAACCCCATCTTGCTCGAACTCAAGGAGAGAGAACATCAGCTAAGCCCCTCGGCACGCCAGGCCCTGCAAAATGTCCTGGTGGAGAGGAGGCTTCTTGACACTGGCAACCCATCCGGCAGCGATCGCCGCAAGGCTGATCCGGCCGGGTAACGACAGGTATCAATAACGTTTGTCCTTCACGCTCATCATCGACGCTGCTGGCTCTCTGCCGGCAGCGCGCTCATAAGCCATTCCAAATTCCAGACAAAAAAAAAGCCCAGGCAGCTGATGGACGCCTGGGCTTTAAAAATGCATAAACCGTGGTGGTGAACGCGGGGCAATATTACCCAATCGCGCGACTTGTAACAAGATATTCTGACTCACTATCCAGTTACTAAATCTCCTAACTCATTAAATATCCACACTATTTTTAAGTCATCTACTGACTGATCCACTCCCGACACCGTCGATTGCAGCGGAAAAAGCCCCTCGCGCATCGCGCACCAGTTCACGCCATTCAGCGTTGTTGATGAGCCCGGCTCCCTCCATTTCATCCGCCGCTTTCAGCAGTTTGTCGTAGTGTTCTTCACAATCCATCCCGGCCTCCGGTTCTCTCAAGAGCCGGTACCAGGCATCGAGGGCTGCCTTTTTTCGATCATCATTCATAGCCAAACTCCCGGGGACTGTTTGCTCTTGGAAGTTATTTCAGGAATGACCGTTCCTGGATTCCGACATATGGCTCCGACATACGGCACAGGTCGTCACGCATACTGAAAAACGGGAAATGTAATCTGTACATCCAGCGGACACCCGACGGTCTCTATACAGGGGCTTCGCCCTGCCCCGGCTCGGCCCCCGAGCCAGAATCGGGATACGACCTCGCATTCAGATACGTCATCCATCGCTCGTACGCTTCATGCTGCCATTTTGTGACCCGCTCCCATTCCGGGCCGCTCAACTGATGGGCCGAGATGAGTTTCATCATTTCCGTGGTTGCCGCATCCAGGTCAACAATCAGCTCATGCGCATGGTGTCTGAAATCATCGGTAGTCGTCATTCGAGATGGCCTCCCTAGCGAATAGATCATTACCTCAATACGACAGCAGAGCTGTTCACTCGCGTTAATGTTCCCGACCAATGGAGGTCCTTCCCTTCCTACCCCTTCACGCAGACCACCTGTCGCAAGGTGTGCAGTACTTCCACCAGATCACGCTGGGCGTACATGACTTTGTCGATGTCCTTGTAAGCCATCGGAATCTCATCGATGACCGCCGCATCCTTGCGGCACTCCACATGAGCGGTCGCGCGGATCTGGTCTGCGACAGTGAAAGTATTTTTGGCTTTGGTGCGGCTCATGGTCCGACCGGCACCGTGACTGCAGGAACAGAACGATTGTTCGTTGCCGAGCCCTCGAACGATGAAGCTTTTGGCCCCCATGGAGCCGGGAATGATCCCCAGCTCGCCCTTCTTCGCTGACACCGCGCCCTTGCGGGTGACCAGGACGTCTTCACCGAAGTGCCGCTCTTTCTGCACGTAATTGTGGTGGCAGTTCACAGCCTCCAGCGCGACCTCGAAAGGTTTGCGAATCACTTGCCGCGCGGCCTGAATCACCGCCTGCATCATCAACGCGCGGTTCTGCCGGGCGAAGTCCTGAGCCCAGCCCACCGCTTCGACGTAGTCGTCGAAATGCCGGCTGCCTTCCTTGAAATAGGCCAGATCGCGGTCCGGCAGATTGGCGATGTGCTGGCGCATGTCCGCCTGGGCCAATTGAATGAACAGGGTCCCGATGGCATTGCCAACGCCGCGAGAACCGCTGTGCAGCATGAACCAGACGCGATTGGCCTCGTCCAGGCAGACCTCGATGAAGTGATTGCCGGTACCGAGGGTGCCAAGGTGATGGCGGTTGTTGGTACTGGCAAGTTTCGGGTACTTGTCGGTGATCGCCTTGAACCGTGAACTCAGCGCCGCCCAGGCTTGATCGGCTTGATGTGGAACGTGATTCCAGGCGCCTTCATCGCGGCGGCCACGGCTCAACGTGCGGCCATGGGGCACGGCCTTTTCGATGGCGCTGCGCAGGCCGTGCAGGTTGTCCGGCAAGTCGGCGGCGGTCAGTGAAGTGCGCGCGGCAATCATGCCGCAGCCGATGTCCACCCCCACGGCCGCCGGAATGATCGCGCCCACGGTGGGGATCACGCTGCCGATGGTGGACCCTTTGCCCAGATGCACATCCGGCATCACTGCCAGGTGCTTGAAGATGAACGGCATCTTCGCGGTATTGATCAATTGCTGCCGGGCTTCGCTTTCAACCGGCACACCCTCGGTCCAGAGTTTGATCGGCTTGCCGTTGGCGACTTCCAGCAGTTGGTAGACGGGTTGTTGCATGATTTCGACTCTCTTGCGATCAGACGAACATAACGCTCCAGACAGGTAAATGGGACTACTATTTCGTAGCGGGGAATTGCAGGAGGTCATCATGTGGCTTAATGAATATGAACAGCAACTTCGGCGCGACCTGCAAGGTGTGGCCTCGGATCTGAGGTGGTCGGCGGTAGAGCTTTTGCGCATTGCAGAGCAGTTGCGCCTGGCCGGCAATGATGTGGACGCAGAGGCAACGCTAAGGCTGTGCGCGTTGTTCCAGGGCGATGAAGAGCGACTGGCGGGCTATGCTGAAGAAGTAAAAGCAAAATCCATCAGTCGGATGAAACCTCATTAGAGAGCGCTGCCATGAACAAGCGTCTATGCGCGCTGATCGCCGTGCTGGCGGCGTCAGGTGGCTGCAACACGGAATCACACGTTTATCGAGACCAACCGCTGGTCGCCAAGGTCGAGACCGGCATGAGCAAGGAACAAGTCCAGCAGATTGGCGGCCAGCCTTTATCGATAACGCAGCGCACGGTGGAACCTGGCACCTGCTTTGACTACAAGCTGACCCAGGCCGGCCATCAGCAGCCGTATAATGTCAGTTTCGACAGCCAGGGCAAGGTCGACCACAAAAGTTTCATGACCTGCGCGCAATGGAGTCGTGCCCAACAAAAAGCCAGAGAGTACTCCCCGTCCACAGGCGGGATGGGTGGCAGCGGTTACTGATCTCCACGCCTGACAGCGATTAAAAGCCCCGGCGAACCGGGGCTTCAGGCGCACTATTTGTCTGATTTGTGGCTTTCTGATTTGTGGCTGCGCGACGCTTTACCCGACCGGGCTCTGTAGGCGGGAAGCGAAGCCGCATAGGCCAGTGCTTCCTCTCTGCTGCCAAAGGCTCCAAGCCGGTCACCTTTGGTGCACACCCGCCAGGGGCCGTTGTTCACGCTGAGTACGTCATAGCCGTTCATGTGCATTTTAGTCAGCATCGGAACGCTCATAGTCACCTCCATTTCGGCAGTGATAGTCCTGGATCGACTCAACTACCTTACACCCGACCTTCACTGAGGTGCCAACCAGACGTCGCGTCAGGATTCCGGCATTTCATTGCACTTTCAGCCGCCCTGTCGACTCCAACCCTTGAAGCAGACACTTCTGCGGATTTCGGTCTGAATATTGCATTTTCATAACTGTTTTGTGACAGATAGCAGTCGGGTAATCCATGAAAGTACGTGCAACCGTCATTTGCGAGCAGGATCGGCATATCCTCTTCGTGCGCAAACCCAGGGGGCGCTGGACCCTGCCGGGCGGAAAAATCGAGCCTGGCGAAACTGCTGCGGGCGCGGCCACAAGAGAGCTTTACGAAGAAACAGGGCTTGAGGTCGACGACCTGCTGTACTTGATGGAGTGGGAGACGACCAGCACTCGGCATCATGTCTACGAGGCGTTGGTCGTAAACTTGGCAAAGGCTCGGCCACAAAATGAAATCTTTGATTGCATCTGGTATCCGCTGGACGCGGTACAGAACCTGAACACAAGCGACGCCACACTCAGAATCGTCAAAGCGTTTCAGCGTCGCTTGTAGATCACAGGTATTAACCGCGCGACTGCAAGCCACTCAACCCAAATCACCGCCACCGACCGGCATGATCATGCCGGTGATGTAGGAGGCTTCGTCGCTGGCCAGAAACAGGATAGCGCTTGCCTGCTCATCCAGCGTGCCATAGCGCTTCATCAAACTGCTGTCGAGGGTCTGGTCGACAATCTGCTGGTACCAGAGTTTTTCCTGAGCGCTTTGCTGCGCGGTGTTGCGCGGGATCAGCCGTGGCGGCGCCTCGGTGCCACCGGGGGCAGTCGCGTTGACCCGCACGCCACGACCGGCCGTTTCGAACGCCAGGCAAGCGGTCAGCGCATTGACCCCGCCCTTCGCCGCACCGTACGGCACGCGATTGACGCTGCGGGTCGCAATGGACGAAACGTTGACGATGGCGCCGCTGCCTTGCTCAAGCATGAACGGCAGCGCAGCATGGCAACACCACAACGTAGGGAACAATGAACGGCGGACTTCGGCCTCGATCTGCGCCTCTTCATAGTGCTCGAAAGGCTTGGCCCAGATCGTGCCGCCAACGTTGTTGACCAGCACATCGAGGCGATCAAAACGTTCGACAGCGGTGCGCATCACGCGGCTGCATTCGCTGTACTGCTCAAGGTCGGCGGTCAGGGCGAGCACCTGGCTACTCTTACCCAATTCCTTCTGGAGTTCGAACACCAGATCGGAGCGGTCGACCAGAATCAACCGCGCACCTTCGGCGGCCATGCGTTCAGCCACACGCCGGCCGATGCCTTGGGCGGCACCGGTAATCAGCGCGACTTTTTCGTGGAATCTGTTCATGTGTACCTCTATTGCGAAAATTGTTTTCACGGGAAACACGATCTGTAGCAGCTGTCGAGCTCCAGCGAGGCTGCGTTCGGCTGCGAAGCCGTCGTAAAATCAGAAACTGCGATACATCAGGCAGACCGCATTAGCCGGACTCACGACTGCTTCGCAGCCGAACGCAGCCTCGCTGGAGCTCGACAGCTGCTACAGCCGAACGCAGGCTTCGCCAGCTGCTACAAAGGTGCATCGCCGCGAAAATACTTACGCCGCGCTGGCGGCAAATTTTTCGTAGTAGAAGTTCACCGGCGCAATGCCTTGTTCGCGGATGAACTGGCTGACCGCTTCGACCATCGGCGGCGGGCCGCACAGGTAGACGTCGACGTCGCCATCGTTCAAATGCCGCGGCTCGATGTGTTGGGTCACGTAACCCTTGAGCGGGTGCCGACTGTCGGGATTGGCCACGCAGGCGCTGAAGCTGAAGTTCGGAATGCGTGCGGCGAAAGCTTCAAGCCGATCGAGTTCCACCAGATCGAAATCGTTGGTCACGCCATAGATCAAATGCAGCGGATGCTCGCTGCCCTGTTCGGCGATTTTTTCCAGCATCGCGGTGAACGGCGCCAGACCGGTGCCACCGGCCAGCAGCAACAACGGACGGCGGATGTCGCGCAAATAGAAGCTGCCCAACGGTCCGGCCAGGCTCATGCTGTCGCCGGCCTTGGCCATGCCGGTCAGGAAGCTGCTCATCAAGCCGCCAGGTACGTTGCGAATCAGAAAGCTGACTTCGCCGTCACGCTGCAACGAGCTGAACGAGTAAGCGCGAGTCTGCTCGCTGCCGGGAACCCCGAGGTTCACATACTGCCCCGGCAGGAACGCCAGTTTGCTCAAGGCTTCGCCCTTGATCGACAGCGCGATGGTGCTGTCAGACAACTGACGCACGGCGCTGATGGTCGCGTCATAACTGGCCTGACGGGTACGGCAGACATCCGATGAAACCGGCACCCGCACCACGCAATCGCTCTGCGCCCGCATCTGGCAGGTCAGGACAAAACCCTGTTGCGCTTCGTCGGCGCTGAGGGCGTCTTCGATGTAGTCCTCACCCAAGTCGTAGCGGCCAGCCTCGGCGAAGCACTTGCAGGTTCCGCAAGCGCCATCTCGGCAGTCCAGTGGAATATTGATGCCTTGGCGATACGCGGCATCGGCCACGGTTTCCCCAGCATTGGCGTCGATGAATCGGGTGACGCCGTCTTCAAAATTGAACGCAATGGAATGAGTCATGACGGCCGCCTCAGAGGTGGTAAACATCAATGACCTGTCGAACGTAGTCGTTCTTCAGGATCACTTTCTTGGCCTTGATCAACGGGTTTTCTCCGCGCACATCCAGGGTGTAGAAACTGCTGCCGAAATAGCTGTCGACGGTCTTGTAGCGAAAGCTCAGGGTGTGCCAGTTGAAGCGCACCTTGCACAGCCCGTCGGCCTGTTCGATCAGCTCGATATTGCTGAGGTTGTGCGAGGTGCGGGTGTCCGGCACGCTGGCGCTGGAGCGTTCGGTCTTGATGCGGAAGATGCGATCTTCCAGGCCCGTGCGGTTGCCGTACCAGATCAGCGAAATTTCCCGCTGCGGGTCTTCAGTCAGCTCGTCGTTGTCGTCCCAGGACGGCATCCAGAATGTTGCGTCCGGTGCGTACAACTCCAGCCAGTCATCCCATTGTTTGTCGTCGAGGTAGCGTGCTTCGCGGTAGAGAAAATCGCGCACCGCGTCATAGGTAATGGTCATTGCACGGCCTCCACTGCAATCAGTTCGGACTGTTCAGCGGCCAACGCCTTGAGCATCGTTTGCTGCCAATACTTGTGTTGCAGCACGAACAGGCCTTCGTCTTCGGTGCGCACGCCGCTGAGCAGCGGGTGCAGGTCGATCTCTTTAGCCGCGTCATCCGCGCCTTCCACCCAGTGTTCGGCGCCACGGGACATGTCGTTCCAGGCGGTAACGCTGCCCTGGTAACCCGTCTGGCAGGAGCGAAACTCTTCCAGATCGTCCGGGGTCGCCATGCCGCTGACGTTGAAGAAATCCTCGTACTGACGAATCCGGCTCGAACGAGCGTGGTCGCTTTCGCCTTTGGGGGCGATGCAGTAAATGGTGATTTCCGTACGGTTGACCGAGATCGGCCGGGCGATGCGAATCTGCGAGCTGAACTGGTCCATCAGGTACACGTTCGGGTACAGGCACAGGTTGCGCGAGTTCTCGATCATCCAGTTGGCGCGGGCCTGGCCGAAGTCCCGGGCCAACTCGTCGCGACGCTCGTACAGCGGGCGGTCCTCGGGGTTGGACCAGCGGGTCCAGAGCAGCATGTGGCCCTTGTCGAAGGAATAGAAACCACCGCCCTGCTTGGCCCAGGTGCCGGCGCTCATGGTCGGATTGCAATCGCCGGCTTCGCGCTGTTTGCGCTGGTTCTGGGTCGCCGCGTAGTTCCAGTGCACCGAGCTGACGTGATAGCCGTCGGCACCGTTTTCGGCGGTGAGTTTCCAGTTGCCTTCGTAGATGTAGCTGGAGGAACCGCGCAGCACTTCCAGGCCATCGGCGGACTGATCGACGATCATGTCGATGATCTTCGCCGACTCGCCCAGGTGCTCTACCAATGGCACCACGTCAGCCCTGAGGCTGCCGAACAGGAAACCGCGATAGGATTCAAAACGCGCGACTTTGGTCAGGTCGTGGGAGCCTTCGCAATTGAAGCTCGCCGGGTAGCCGGCCGCCGCCGGGTCCTTGACCTTGAGCAGCTTGCCGGAGTTGTTGAAGGTCCAGCCATGGAAGGGGCAGGTATACGAACTCTTGTTGCCGGTCTTGTGCCGGCAGAGCATCGCTCCACGGTGGCTGCATGCGTTGATAAAGGCGTTCAGTTCACCGTCCTTGTTGCGCGCGATGAAGATCGACTGACGCCCCATGGTGGTGGTGTAGAAATCGTTGTTGTTGGGGATCTGGCTTTCGTGTGCGAGGTACAGCCAGTTGCCTTCAAAGATGTGTTCCATCTCAAGGTCGAACAGCCGCGGATCGGTGAACATCTCGCGTTTGCAGCGATAGATGCCCTGCTCAGGGTCTTCTTCAAGCAGGGAGTGAAGGTATTCAGGTCGCAGGGTCATGGCCGCCGCCTCCATTGTTTTTATTCAGGCAGGGCCATGCTAGGACGAGGGGATGGGGCGCACTATCCGCCGGGTGCAGACCTGTATCCGTTTTGTGCAGAGGGTATCGCGCACGCCCGTAACATATCGGGCGGACACAAAACTGTAGGAGCTGCCGAAGGCTGCGATCTTTTGATCTTGTCTTTTAAAAACAAAGTCAAAAGATCGCAGCCTTCGGCAGCTCCTACAGGGATTGGGGGCACGTTCAATGGCGGCGCTTGAGGGTGTCCGATGGCAATTCGCCGAACTGTCTGCGGTAGCTGTCGGAGAACCGGCCCAGGTGCAGAAAGCCGTAATCCATGGCCACTTCCGTGACGTTGCGCACGTTGCAGGTCGGGTCGCTCAGGTTGGCGTGGATGCGTTCGAGCTTTTTCTGCCGGATGTAGTTTTTCGGCGTGTCCCCCGCATTGCGTTCGAACAACCCGTACAGCGAACGCAGGCTCATTCGCGCCTGGCGTGCCAGTTCTTCGCTGTCGATGTCCTGCTTGAGGTTGCACGCGATGTAATCGACCAGCGCCTCGAACGTGGCCGAGGGTGAGCCGGGATCAGTGCGCATAACGTTGGTCTTCATCAGGCCAAGCATCTTGCTGACAACGATTTGCGCATAGTGCTCCTGCACCCGGGGAATCTGCTCGGTGGCCTCGGCTTCCTGGCAAATCATCGCCAGCAGACCGACGAAACCTTCCAGCTCATTGAGCTGATAACGGTTCTCCAGAAACCGCACGCCCTGCCCTGGATACCGCCAGCGCTGCTCTTCGCACACCGACTCCAGCAGCCGCGTGGGAACTTTCAGGATGAATTTTTCGCAATCACTGGAATAGGTCAGATCCACCGGATCATCGGGGTTGATCAGCAGTAACTCGCCAGGCGCGAAGTAATGTTCCTGACCATGGCCACGCCACAGGCAGTTGCCGCGCAGCAGCACTTGCAAGTGATAGATGCTGTCCAGCGCATGGGACACAACCCCCACGCTGGCGCCGTAACTTATACGGCACAGGTCGAGGCTGGCGAATTTGCGATGATCCAGGCTGGCCAGCGGCCGGCCGGACCTGGGCATCTGGAGGCAATGATTGCCGACATGCTGATTGACGTAGCCTGATACCGCGTAAGGGTCGGCGTGGTCGAAGACTCTGCTGCGATGACTCAACAATTGCGCTTGCATCATCGGTTCGCTCTCATTGTTGTTTTAGGGTGCGTCGGGCGATTCTAGAGCAGTGCTCGCATCGATGTGTCAGTTGACCGACCTGTGGGAGCGGCCTGCTCGCGAAAGGGTCATCAGCTTCAACATCAACGTTGACTGACACTCCGCTTTCGCGAGCTGGCTCGCTCCCACAAAGGTTCGGCTGATCGAAGGTATCAGTCCTCGAGCGCGCGAACCCGTTCGTGGCGTTGCTGCTCCTCAGGCTGGGCAGACGACTGCAGCGTGAAGTCAAAATCGATTTCGGCAAAACGACCGCTGACGCCATGGGCCGCCGCACGCTGCGGATCATCGCTGAAGGTGATTTTGGCAATCAGCTCATCACGGGTGGCATAGGCAAAATCGTCATGCAGGTACTGATCGCCGTCGAGGTTGATCTGGGTGGTCAGGTGACGATGATCCGCTGCCGAAATGAAGAAGTGGATGTGCGCCGGCCGCTGACCATGACGGCCCAGTTGATCGAGCAGTTGCTGAGTCGGACCGTCCGGCGGGCAGCCGTAGCCCGACGGCACGATACTGCGAAAACGGTAACGGCCCTCGGCATCGGTGACGATGCGTCGACGCAGGTTGAATTCCGATTGAGTGGTATCGAAGTAGGAATAAGTGCCGCCGGTATTGGCGTGCCAGACATCCACCACCGCGCCGGCCAACGGTTCACCGGCGGTGTTGCGCACTTGGCCTTGCATGAACAGCACCACACCCGGATCGACGCCGTCATCCAGCCGCGCTTCGCCTTCCGATATTGGCGCACCCGCCACGTACAGCGGCCCTTCGATGGTCCGCGGTGTGCCGCCGGCCTTGCCGGCCTGCTCGTCTTCGGCGTCCATCAGCAGGTCGAGGTAATGCTCCAGACCGAGCCCGGCCACCACCAACCCGGCCTCTTGACGCGCGCCCAGCACGTTGAGGTAGTTGACGGCTTTCCAGAACTCTTCCGGGGTCACGGCCAGGTCTTCGATGATGTTCACCGAATCGCGCAGGATGCGATAAACCAGCGCCTTGACTCGCGGATCGCCGGCGTCATTGAGCAGACCGCTGGCCTCTTCGAGAAACTTCTGGACACTGGCAGTGTGGGAAATCTTGACGTTCATGGTGGTTCCTCATCTTGTAATTATTAGCGTAGCGAACTGAACAGGCTGGGTTCAGCGGTCATCCTCGCGAATGGAAGAAGGATGCCGGCACAGCGCGTTGACCTCGATGGCCATGTACGGGTACAGCGGCAATTGCATCAGCAGGTCGTGCAGGTCCTGAACGCTGTCGACATCGAACACGCTGTAATTGGCATAGAGCCCGGCGATGCGCCACAGATGACGCCACTTGCCTTGCTCTTGCAGGCGCTGGGCCAGGGCTTTTTCGTCGGCCTTGAGCTGAGCGGCGCGTTCCGGGTTCATGTCGACCGGTAAATTCACAGTCATTTTTACGTGAAACAGCATGATGCCCTCCTCAGGCTTGATGAACGGCAGTGGATGTGGCATTGGATATTTTGTCCCGACGGAAAAACGCCAGGCGCTCTTCATCCAGAACAAGGCCCAACCCCGGTGTTTGCGGGACGTGCAATTGGAAATCGCGGTAGACCAATGGCTCACTGAGGATGTCTTCGGTGAGCAGCAGCGGGCCGAACAGCTCGGTATCCCAGCCCAGTGTGTTCAGTGTGACAAAGGCATGGGCCGAGGCCAGCGTGCCGATACCGCCTTCAAGCATGGTGCCGCCGTACAGGCCGATGCCGGCCGCCTCGGCAATCGCGGCGGTTCGCAGCACGGCGCGTGGGCCGCCGTTCTTGGCGATTTTCAGGGCGAATACCGAAGCGGCGCCCTCGCGGGCCAGGTTGAAGGCATCCTCCACGCATTCGATGGACTCATCGGCCATGATCGGCGCCGGGCTCATGGCATTCAGGCGCACCATGCCGGCGCGGTTATTGCGCGAGATCGGTTGTTCGATCAGGTCGATACCGTTGGTTCCGAGGATCCGGCAGGCCCGCAGGGCAACCGCTTCGTCCCAGGCCTGATTGACATCGACCCGCACGCTGGCGCGATCGCCCAGCGCCTTTTTGATCGCAATGACGTGGGCCAGGTCGCGGTTGACCTCGCCAGCGCCGATTTTCAGCTTGAAGATCCGATGCCGGCGCAGGTCGAGCATTTTTTCCGCTTCGGCGATGTCCTTGGCGGTGTCTCCGCTGGCCAGGGTCCAGGCCACCGGCAGCGCATCGCGAACGCGGCCGCCCAGCAGTTCGCTGACCGGCAGGCCCAGGCGCTTGCCCTGGGCGTCGAGCAAGGCGCTTTCGATACCCGATTTGGCGAACGTGTTACCCCGAATGCTGCGCTCCAGGCGCAACATCGCGGCATTCACATTGCCGCTGTCCTGGCCAAGCAGCAATGGCGCGAAGTGTTTATCGATATTGGTCTTGATGCTGTCCGGGCTTTCGTTGCCATAGGCCAGACCGCCAATGGTGGTCGATTCACCGACCCCTTCAATGCCGTCGGCACAGCGCACACGAATGATCACCAGGGTCTGGTTCTGCATGGTGTGCATCGCCAGCTTGTGCGGGCGAATGGTCGGCAGATCGACGATGATCGTCTCGATCGATTCAATGGCAGTTGCACGCATGTCGATACCCGTCAGGTTCTTAAAGTTCTGGAACGGATTCTCGTACGGCTTTTTCCGGACGGCCAATATAGAATTGGTCTGGCTCGATACCTTATAGGTATTTAACAGATCAACGTTCGGAGGCCTCATGGAACTGCGTCACCTGCGGTATTTTCAGGTGTTGGCTCAAACCCTCAACTTCACCCGCGCCGCCGAACTGCTGCACATCGCCCAACCGCCGCTGAGCCGGCAGATCCAGCAGCTGGAAGACGAACTCGGGGTGCTTCTGCTGGAGCGCGGCCGACCGCTGAAGCTGACCGACGCCGGGCGGTTTTTCCATGAACATTCCACCGCCCTGCTCGAACAGTTGGGCAAGGTGTGCGACAACACACGACGGATCGGTTTGGGTGAAAAGACCTGGCTGGGCATCGGCTTTGCGCCATCGACCCTCTATGGCGTGCTGCCGGAACTGATTCGCCGACTGCGCAGCGGCGAGCCGCTGGCGCTTGAGTTGGGGCTCTCGGAAATGACCACGTTGCAACAGGTGCAGGCGCTCAAGGCCGGGCGCATCGACATTGGTTTCGGGCGGATCCGCATCGACGACCCGGCGATCATCCAGACTGTTTTGACTGAAGACCGGCTGGTCGCCGCCCTCCCCGCCGGCCATCCATTACTGGCCGGGCCCATCAGCCTTCGTGAACTGGCAAAAGAACCCTTCGTGCTCTACCCCGGCAACCCGCGCCCCAGTTACGCCGATCATGTAATCGCGCTTTTTGAATCCTATGGCGTACACATCAACGTGGCGCAATGGACCAACGAGCTGCAAACAGCCATCGGTCTGGTGGGTGCGGGGATCGGGGTGACGTTGGTGCCGGCCTCAGTGCAATTGCTGCACCGCGACGACATTGGCTTCACCCCGGTGCTGGAAGACAACGCCACCTCGCCGATCATCCTCAGCAGGCGCGTGGGCGATGTATCGCCGGGGTTGAATCATTGTTTGCAGATGATCGATGAACTGCTGCCGCGCGACAGGCTTGAAAACTAAGCCATTACCCCGGCGAAGGCTCTGCGCCCGGCGCGCATTTCGGTGCGAAGTTCGCCGATCAGGTTGGAAATATCGCGGACACTGGTCAACTCATCGGGCGACACGCCGGTGATCAACAGCTCAATCCGCCCGGTGCTGTGATCGAAGACCTTGATCCGCAACGTTTCATCGCGATTCACGGTGCATTCGCAGGACAACGGTTTGAAACCGGACTCCACAATGCTGCAAAGCTGGGGAACTGGAACCATGGCGGGCGCCCTCGGGGACGGTTTTCCGATTGGATCCACTCAGAGTAGATCAACTTGCGCAACGCGCCAGCGAGTTTTGTAGCAGCTGTCAATCGTCCGGCATCGTTCAGTGAGCATCCCCGTCCCACAACCAGTTCCAGATCCCTGGTAGCTCAACCGCCTCAGAACTGTCACGGACCGTACGCGCCATGGCCGCCCGCTGCAGCGCTGCCGTGTCGTCGTAAAACGCTTTATGCGCCGTGACCAGACCTGTGGCACTGGCACTGTCGAGAAGGATTTGCAGGTATTCCCGGGTATGCCGGGCGGTATAACGATTCAGGTCATGAAAGGTCACTACCACCGGTATCACCCCGTCCACCGCCGGCAACTCGCCGAGGGCAATGCGCTCGCGGACTTCGGACAGTTGCCGCAGCATATTGGCCCGCCGACGGGGGCTGGCGTTGAAGCCCCAGATCTTGCCGTCATTGGCGCTCAGGTCGGTCAGCAGTACGTGCATGCCATGCTGTTGATAGGCCGCAAAGGTGCGCTTGTCATAGTTCCAGAACGGCGGACGGACCAGGGTCGGCGAGGCGCCAGTGATCGCGGCGATGTCTGCGCTGCCATCAGTGAGCGACTGCTCCAGTTCTTCCGGGTCCAGTGAACGATGATTGGTGTGCCGGGGCGTAGCCGTGTGGAAGGCCAGCAGGTGTCCTTCGGCATGTTCGCGACGCATGATCTGTCGACCCGCTTCACCGCCGCCGGCGCGTGAGTCACGGGTCTGCACGAAGAACACGGCTTTAATGTCGGGTTGCAGCGGATTGCGCGCGAGGCTATCGAGCACGGTGACGGTCGGGTTGTAAAAACCGGACGCGCTGGGCCCGTCGTCGAAGGTCAGCAGAAAGCGGATCGGCGCTTGTGCGCGCAGACCCTGTTGCGTCTGCGGCGTCATTTCAATGGGCGCGGCGATGCAGCCAAACAAGCCGACTGCGATGGCGAACGCGGAGAGAACCTTGACCAGCTGCTTCATGTTTTGCCTTGGACCAGACCTTGCGGTCATCACGTTTAATGGCAAAAACCCCTCGCCCATTCATCCCTTGACCGGCCCGCAGACCGCTGCAAGCCGAGGTTGGATAAGGGTACACAGTGTTTGGTTCCAGCGCCCGCTCTCGGAGGCGCCCGTCAGATTGTTTTGCCCCCAAAAATCAAAAGATCGCAGCCTTCGACAGCTCCTACATTAAATGCGTAGGAGCTGCCGAAGGCTGCGATCTTTTGATTTTGATTACCAGCCGATCAGGGCTTCAGCGGGCGCTCCTGGTCACGGTCTGACAGTTCTTTACCGTCGTCAGGATGCTTCCAGTCCGGCCTCGAACGCCTTTGCTGCTCGAGCTCCTCCTCCGTCGGTTCATCGATGTCCTCATCCGGGTCCGGACGCGTTGGTTCAGTGGCCATGTCCACCTCCCTTCCTTTCTCAAAAAGATCTGTCATCTGTTTTAAGCGTAGAACAGTTTCGGATAAGACGACTCAGAGCCACCACCGCAGCAAAAAGAAGAACCCCATGCTCAACAACATGCTGAGCAAGGTGTTGCGGGTGTAAAGCACCAGGCCCACGGCCACCAGCGAACTGATCAGATAAGGGTTGTCCCACTGCAGGTTCAACTGCTTGTCGGGCATGAACACGATCGGTCCGCAGATTGCTGTAAGCATGCCCGGCACCGCGAAACCGAGGAATTGCCGGGCATTGCTGCTCAAGCGCACCGGCAGCCGAGGCTCGAGAAATACGTAGCGGTTCAGGAACACCAACAGGCCCATCCCGATAATCACAGCCCAGACCATCATGTGCGCCCCACATAGAGTTTGTTGCAGATAAAGCCCGCGGTCATGCCCGCCAACCCCGACAACACCAGGGCCGAGCCCCATTGCCAATAGCTGAACAGCACCGAACAGAACAGCGAAACCGCCACGCAGACCACCGTCGGAACGTTGCGCACCACGGGTGTGATCAAGGCGATAAAGGTCGCCGCGATGGAGAAGTCCAGCCCCAGGTGTTCAAGACCCGGAATGCTGCTTCCCAGCACAATGCCCGCCAGAGTGAAGAGGTTCCACGCGATGTAGAACGTCAGGCCCACCCCCAGGGCGTACCAGCGATTGAACTGCTGTTTGTCATGCTGACTGGTCAGGGCGAACAACTCGTCGGTGAGCAAAAAGCCCAGCCCCACACGCCAGCGGCCTGGCAACGGGGAAATCACTGAACGCATGCTCATCCCGTAAAGCAAATGCTGGGAGGTCAGCAACAGCGTGGTCAACAGAATCGAAAAGACCCCGGCACCGCCCTTGAGCATGCCGATGGCGACCAATTGAGCCGCGCCGGCAAACACGATGCTCGACAGCCCCTGGCCTTGCAGCGGTGTGAGATTGGCCTCGATGGCCATGGATCCGGCCAGCAACCCCCAAGGCGCAGTCGCCAGGGACAACGGCATGATGGCCGCGGCACCGCGAAGGAATGCACTGCGCGGCATGAGTGAGTTGGACATAACGCTCTACAACCAGGGAAGGACCCCAGACTGTGCCAGCAGTCGCGGTGGATGGCTTGAACAATCTTGCGCAATTGCACGCAACCGGTGCTGATTTTCGAGATTGACAAATATCGCGCCAACTTTTAAAACTGAGCACCTCATTCAGGGTGTAAGCAACCATGTCCGCAACCTTCAACCTCAACACTGTCGTCATTGGCTTGAATGCCAAGGCGCAAGGTTGCGTTGCGCACGCCCTTAAATCGAAGAAACAGTCGCTCATGTGACCGGGGCGCGCTGTCCCGTCAGATGAGCTGACAGGACATTGAGCGCGGCGGACACTCCCTCCTTCTTGCTGACTTCCTTCTACGCTTCTGACGGTGACGAAATCGGTCAACCTTCAGGAGAAAGTGCATGTCATCGTTTCAAGGTATCTGGGTTCCCATCGTTACGCCGTTTCACCATGGAGCGATCGACTTCGACGGGTTGCGGCGGCTGGTCAGTCATCTGCTGGAAAAAGGCGTCGATGGCATTGTGGTCTGCGGCACCACCGGGGAAGCCGCAGCGCTGGGCAAACATGAGCAGCTGGCGGTGCTCGATGCGGTGCTGGAACTGGTTCCGCCAGAACGTGTGGTCATGGGCTTGGCCGGCAACAATCTTGCCGAATTGCTGACATTTCAAAGCGAAATCCTGAAACGTTCTCTGGCGGGTTTGCTGGTTCCACCGCCGTACTACATCCGCCCGTCCCAGGCTGGCCTTGAAGCCTTTTTCAAGACCGTCGCCGATGCTTCCAGCGTCCCGGTCATTCTCTACGACATTCCCTATCGCACCGGCATAGCCTTCGAGCAGGCAACCTTGCTCCGGATCGTCGCCCATGAGCGGATCGTCGCGATCAAGGACTGCGGCGGCAATCCAGCCACCACGCTTGCGCTGCTCGCCAGCGGCAAGGTTGACGTGCTGTGCGGTGAAGATAACCAGATCTTCGGCGCTTTGTGTCTGGGTGCCAAAGGCGCGATTGCCGCCTCGGCCCATGTTCATCCCGAGCTGTTCGTGGCGCTGTATCAACAGATCCGCGACAACCGGTTAGCGGCCGGCCGAACGACCTTCTTCCAGTTGCTGCCGCTGATTCACAGCCTGTTCATCGAGCCCAATCCTGCCCCGGTGAAAACCGCCCTGGCCCTTGAGGGGTTGATCCATGACGAGCTGCGCGCGCCGATGCAATGCAGCAGCGAAGCCACGGCGGTGCGTTTGAAAGAAGTATTGGCAGTGCTTGAAAACAGCAATCGATAGAGCACACGCACCCAGCCCGAGTAACATGGAGCGATTCACATAACGCGTCAGGGAATCGACATGCTTTACCGAATCGCCGCCGACGGGCTGGTGCTGTCTCACTTGTTGTTCATTCTGTTCGTGCTGTTCGGCGGGCTGCTGGTGCTCAAATGGCACCGCCTGGCCTGGTGGCACCTGCCCGCCGCCGCGTGGGGCGTGATCGTGGAAGTTTTCCACCTGACGTGCCCACTGACCGATTGGGAAAACCTCATGCGCCAAGCGGCCGGGCAAACCGGCTACGGCGGCGGTTTTATCGAGCATTACGTGTGGCCGATTATTTATCCGGCCGGGCTGACACCCACGATTCAGCTGGGGCTGGGCAGCGTGGTGCTGGCGATCAACGTGCTGATCTACCTGCGGCTGATCCGCTTATGGAAGCTGCGGCACCCAACCCGTTCGGGGCAGTGACCGGTCTGGCTGAGTTCAGTTGGCAATGACACTCATGTTCCGGCCACTGGCCTTGGCCACATACAGCGCCTTGTCTGCTGCGCCGATCAAATCTTCGGGCTGGCTCTGCGCCGTCTGGTTGTAGGCACAGACCCCCAGACTGACCGTGACGAGGCCTTCGGGACTGCCACTATGCTTGATGTCCATTTGCTGAACCGCGCGACGGATCTTTTCCGCCACCAGAAACGCCCCCACATAATCGGTGCCGGGCAGCACCACCGTAAACTCCTCGCCACCGAAGCGGGCAGCAAGATCGCCGGGGCGCTGGATATTGTCAGTGATGATGGTGCTGATCTTGCGCAAACACTCATCGCCCGCCAAATGACCGTAGTGATCATTGAAACTCTTGAAATGATCGACATCGATCATCAGCAACGCCAGGCTGGTGTGGGTACGCCTGGCACGGCCCATTTCCGCCAGGATGAACAGGTCGAATTGACGTCGGTTGGAAAGCCCGGTCAGTGCATCCTCCAGAGCCAGCAATTTAAGGCTGTGGTTGACCTCAATGAGTTTTTCCTGAGCCTCCAGCAATTCGTTCTGAATATGATTCTGCTGCTTCATGACGCGGATCAGGCGATAGCCGAGAACGCCCAGGAACCCCAGCAGCAATGAGACGATGCCCGCACTGAGTATTGACTCCCGCAGCCAGCTGGCCAGGACTTCTTGCTTGTCGAGCGCGGCAAAAACAATAAGCGGATAACCCTCGACCCGCCGAAAACCCACCACCCGCTCCACCCCGTCCACGTAGGATTTGACGATTGCCGTACCGGAATCGCCCTTGGGCAACAGCTGGGTAAACAGCGGCCCCTTGGCGACACTGGTGCCGATATCGGCTTCGTTGAACGGGCGGCGAACGACGATGGTGGCGTCGTCGGCGATCAGATTGACCACCCCGTTACTGCCCATGTCGATGCTGTTATACAGGTCCAGGAAATGGTTGAGATAGATCGAAGCCGCCACCACGCCAGCAAACCGCCCATCGGCGTGATTGATCCTGCGTGACACGGTCATGACCCACTCACCGGTCGAGCGACTTCTTATCGATGGACCGATATGAGGACCGCGGTCGGGATGATCACGGTGGTAGATGAAATATTCACGGTCAGAGTTATTGGCATTGGGCAGGACAGCGTTATTGGAGTTGGCGAGCCAGCGTCCTTCTTCGTCGTAAACGAACAGCCCATGGATCTGCGCCAGCTCACCGCGCTGGGCGTGGAGCAAACGTTGCAGTCTGGGAATTTTCGCTGGTTCCATGCCATCGTTTTCGAGACGGTCCACCACGGCAAACAGCAGCGTGTCGGCCTGTTTGATCGATGCTCGCGCCTGCGAGGCCAGTGTTTGCGCCAGGTTAGACATCGCCACTTCGCTGTTACGCAGATGATACTGCCGCGCGTTCCAGCCTTCCCCGATCACAATGGCCGTCATGGACAGGCACACCGCAACGAGCAGGATGACTGCGTATCGAACCTTGAGTTTCGACTCAACCTGCTCGGGTACCCAAGGCGTGGCGAGCCGGGTGCTTTCAGTACGATCTTTGACGAACGGATGCCCCATGACGCTCCCTTAATCCCTTATGACATGGCGAATTTTCCCGTTCGCCCTTTTAGCGCCAGCCAGCCGTGGCTGGCGCTCGGACCACTATGACTCATCAACGAATACGATAGGTGATTTGCACGAAATTGCTCATCGCCAGTGATCGTCAGCCTACATCTGCGTCTGCTTCACCGCCTCAAGCCAGGCCGGATTCAATTGCGTCTGTTCGGTCTCGATGCCCAGCGCCTCCATCCGCGCCTTGTGCTGGTCCATCTCACGGGTCAGCTGGCTATGGTCGCTGGAATTGCCGTCCAACTGGTGCATCTGGCTCAGTCCCAGATGATAAAAACGCAGCAGCTTCATGGCGCTCGGATCGCCCTTCTCCACTGCCGCCGTCACCTGGTGCATGACGTTGGTGATGCTCATCAGGCTGCGTTTGAGCTGCCAACCGTAGACCGCTGGCGCCATCCATTCCTGGGTCCAGAACTTGCCGCGCATCAGCGCCGCCATCAGCAACAATGCGGCAAACACGCCACCCACGTTAAAACGCAGATTGTCACCGCCGGGCTCACCGAACAGCGCCACCGCCGCCGTGGACAGCACCATCGCCAGCGCCAGGAACATCAGGGCGATGATTACCGTGCTGCGTCGCGTCTGGCGTCGATAGGTTTCGGCATTCATTGGCTGGATTTCGAACATCGCGACGGGGTTCCTTGCATCAATGGGAAAGGCTCTGTAGCAAAAAGACTGCGGGGCATTATCGCCTCCCCGAAGGATTTAGCTATGCTGGGGCTCCTTTTCATCTTTCCATCGTCAAACGGGGAACATGGCGATACAGCGCAGTTCGTGCCATCTTCTCCATGGATACACACTATTCGGATGCCATGCGCCTGCCGGCGGGTGACATCGTTTTAAGGATCATTGAATGACCCAACGACATGTAATCAACGCCTCGGTCAGCCCTAAAGGCAGCCTGGAAACACTGTCCCAACGTGAAGTACAGCAACTGAGCGAAGCCGGAACCGGCCTCACCTACACCCTTTTCCGCCAGTGCGCCCTGGCCATCCTCAATACCGGCGCCCACGTCGATAACGCCAAGACCATCCTGGAAGCCTACAAAGACTTCGAAATCCGCATTCACCAGCAAGACCGTGGCGTACGCCTGGAACTGCTGAACGCCCCGGCCGACGCTTTCGTCGATGGCGAAATGATCGCCAGCACCCGGGAAATGCTCTTCAGCGCCCTGCGCGACATCGTCTACACCGAAAACGAACTCGACGCCTTGAGCATCGACCTGAGCACCTCCCAGGGCATCAGCGACTACGTCTTCCACCTGCTGCGCAACGCCCGCACCCTGCGCCCCGGTGTCGAACCGAAAATCGTGGTGTGCTGGGGTGGCCACTCGATCAACACCGAAGAATACAAGTACACCAAGAAAGTCGGCCACGAACTCGGTCTGCGCAGCCTGGACATCTGCACCGGTTGCGGCCCGGGCGTGATGAAAGGCCCGATGAAAGGCGCGACCATCGCCCACGCCAAGCAGCGCATCCACGGTGGCCGCTACCTCGGCTTGACCGAACCCGGGATCATCGCCGCCGAAGCGCCGAACCCGATCGTCAACGAACTGGTGATCCTGCCGGACATCGAGAAACGCCTGGAAGCGTTCGTCCGCGTCGGCCACGGCATCATCATTTTCCCGGGTGGCGCGGGCACGGCCGAAGAGTTCCTGTACCTGCTCGGCATCCTGATGCACCCGGACAATGAAAGCCTGCCCTTCCCCGTGGTCCTCACCGGGCCGAAAAGCGCCGCGCCGTATCTGGAGCAGTTGCACGCCTTCGTCGGTGCCACCCTCGGTGAAGCCGCGCAGCAGCACTACGAGATCATCATCGACGACCCTGCTGAAGTGGCGCGGCAGATGACTCAAGGCCTCAAAGCGGTCAAACAGTTCCGTCGCGAGCGCAACGACGCGTTCCATTTCAACTGGCTGCTGAAGATCGACGAAGGCTTCCAGCGCCCGTTCGACCCGACCCACGCCAACATGGCCAACCTGCAACTGAGCCGCAACCTGCCCTCCCACGAACTGGCCGCCAACCTGCGCCGCGCGTTCTCCGGCATCGTCGCCGGCAACGTCAAGGACAAGGGCATCCGTCTGATCGAAGAACACGGGCCGTACCAGATCCGTGGCGATGCCGCCGTCATGCAGCCGCTGGACAAACTGCTCAAAGCCTTCGTCGCCCAACACCGGATGAAACTGCCGGGTGGCGCGGAGTATGTGCCGTGTTATCAGGTGGTGGCTTAATACGCAAAACCCTGTGGGAGCGGGCTTGAGTTGCCGTTTAAACCACCGAAAACAAGAAACCACGCGTGATGCGGGGTTTCTTGCATTTGGAGGACTCAGTCAGGACCCCATTGTGGCGAGGGGGCTTGCCCCCGTTGGGTTGCGAAGCAACCCCAAAACCTGCAACTGCATTTATACAGGCACACCGCGTAGGCCGGTTTTACGACTGCTGCGCAGCCGAACGGGGGCAAGCCCCCTCGCCACAACAAGCCCCATTGCCATAGATCTTTTGGTTTTTCTGTCTAGCCTCGCGGATCGAGGTTATCCAGCACTCGATTCACCGCCAATTCACCAAGCATGACCACCTGTTGAATCCCCAACATCATGTTGCGATGTGGCATGTCCATCAATCCGGCGAACTCGCTGAGCATCATGCTCGCTGACGCCAGGGATTCGCAGGCGTTGACCAGCAGGGTTTCGTTATCGACCTTCTCACCCACATGGTAAATGGTGCTGGGCTTGCGCTTGGTGTCTTTGGGGATGGGCGGTTTGAGGTAGTGGTCGAGGGCGCGGTCGGCGGCTTCGTTGAGTTTTTTTGAATCGAGGGAATCGTAGGGGGGTGTTGGATCGGTTTCCGGTGGGTTGGGTGTAGGTTTGATCATAGATGAAGCTCCTAGAGTCATGGAGCCGCCACGGTTCGCTGCGAGACGAAAAGAGGTGGCAGCTATACGCAGGTCGCAGACCGGGACTCTAGAACCGGCAGACCCGAAGGTCTCCCACGTACAGCCGCCATAACATGAACGGACAGGCATACCTGTTCACGAACGGAGGATGTTGTGCGTCTAGAGATACACGGGCTGCGAGACCCGATCGCTGATTCGTCAGCGACCGGCAAACGATAGAGCCCGCCCCCAAGGCGCACAAGCCGGCGGATTCTGGCGTAGTCGTAGGCAACGGCGCAAGGCTGTGTAGCCTGAGTGCGTATCTGGAGATGTCGATTAAACATCGTCTGTTTATTGGTCTGACTGTGGGTTTTGCGGAAGCATTAGGGGACAGACCACGCTTTTGCTTACCATCAAAAAAAACGTGGTCTGTCCCCTATTCCCCCCTTAGATATACAGTCACCATAACCCCCTTCATAAAGCTCAGCGGATGTTATTGCGTCTATAAGCTTTCGCATTTCTACTGCATTTTTCATAGTTATCTACCAAATAATTTTTCTGCTGAACCTTGCGCTCTATTAATGCCTCCCTGATGTTCTACACCTCGTGACATAAGGGGATTTATTTTCTGACCATGCGCCCGAAGCAAAAAAAATAAATCCATCCCCTTTTCCTGATACCAGTTGAGAGCGGATAAGTAGCAGTTCGGTAGCTGCCGAATAGCAGAAAAGAATCAACAGTTCGGCAGATAAAACAACACCGGCACGAGGCCGGTGTTGAAGGTTGGCAGGGTTCAAGAGAACTCTATTTTGCACTCTAACAGAGGGATCGAGCGGCCATCGGAGATAACAAATTGATCACCTTCAATTCGGGCAAGAAGCAGGCCACGAGCCTTTGCTCCTGACTCAACTGCCTCCCGCCAACCATCTATATCTCCATGGTAAGACAACACATGAAACAGATGGCCATCCGGCATATAAATTTTGCAACTGTCGGACACAACGCCACCGCTAGTTGCCCTTATTGAACCTGCAGAATCCAAGATGGCGTTAAATTGCTTCTTGGCTTTACTCTTCCCATCGTCTTCGTAGTAAACAAACTCCACCCCCTCAACAGGTCTTAAGCCTGGCAGCGTACGTTGCCCACGCTGCTCAATTGTTCCGCCAAGAATTTGTTCCAACACTTCCCGATCACTACTCATTACACGCCTCACTTAGTCGCCGGAGTGATTAAAAACTTAAAGTTTTCGACGCCTGCCTCGGTAAATACTTTTGAATAGAAACTCGCCAACTCTGGGCTGTTCGTATGATAAATAGCGCCTCCATCGAAACCTGAAGAGTACTTCTTCGCTTGATCAACCATTTTCGTCTGTTCCGCCACTGACCAAGGCTTCGATCCTGCGGGGCTTGCTGGATTCCGAATAGAGCTACCCCAGTCGTCCACAAACTTCGCTTCGATAGCTGTTTTCTTACCGCCTATAACAGCAACTTCGTCTGCAACACCATTTACAATTTTCCCATCCACAATCGTTCTGAACTGACGTTCCTCAAATGCCGTAGAGCCGCCATACATCCCGCGTACACCGCCCTCGTAGCTTTGCGCTTTATCGATGGCCCGACTACCACTCACAACAATGGGATTGGTTGTTTCCAGCGCAGTACCTGCGCCTTTTGCACCACCTGCAAAATAATCAGCAGGCAGATCACAAGGCCCCGTATTGTGTACCCAGGTCTTGAGATTTCCAACGTAAAACGTATGCCCCACATCGACCGTCAGGTTGTAGGTTTTACCCTCGGGCAGGTACAGCTCAAGCGACTCGACTTCGGACGAGGTATTTTCGGTGTCGCCATCAGCCAGTGATTGCAGCAGGTCGCCAGGTTTCAGGTTGATGACTGGAATGAAGTCGCGCTTGGCCGGGATGTAGAAGGGGTGGCTTGGCGTGACCATCAGGGTTTCGCCTTCGGCTTTGCCGTCGCCACGAACGTTTTTGAGCTTTAGGCGATAGATCGGCTGGTCCGAACGCTGATGTGTCGCCAGGATGGTAGCGGCGAACGGCTTGCCGCCCTTCTCGGGTTTGCTCCAGACCACATCGCCGACCTTGAGCGATTCAATCGTGCGATCGCCTTGCGGTGTAGAGACTTTTGTTCCTGCGGCGAAGCAGCAAGGTCCTTTGTTTTCTGCCAGAGCACGAGTAATGGACAGTCCGTTTGCCTGTTTGCCTGCTGCTCCAAGCTCCGCCAACGTCTTAACCCGGTTCACCGGAAGGAAGTTCAACGCAAACTCAACATCACTTTGCGCCCGGATCGCGGCACTGGCGGCGGTGTTGCCCTGCATGTCGTAGAGGCTCGCCAACGCCGCTTTGGTTTGGCTCGCCTCGACACTGCTCATCAAAGAGTCGACCGGGTGCTTGGTCAGCCCTACCAGGCCATTGGCGATTTGTTCGCTGCCTTGCACCGGATTGCTCAGCAAGGCCCACGCCGAACCCGCTGCCTCCGACAATGCCTTCCCCGCACCTTGGGTGCTGCCGGTTACCGTTCCCCAATCCGTCAGGCCCGGGCCGACTGCCAGGTTTTTGCGGTAGTAATTGGCGTATTCATAACTGAGATCGCCGGTGTAGAGCCCTTGCAGGTTGATGGCATTGATTTTGGTGTCCGCGTACTGCGCCGCATGGGTGCTGCTGTAGTTGGCGATTAACGCGGCGGTTTCGGTGGGGGTGTAGGTTTTCGCGGGACCGGTTGCCGGAATATCCGTCGCTGCTGCGGGTGCGTACGTGGCGCCCAGCGGCGAGAGCGCGATGCCCAAGTGTTTGACCGTCAGGGCATCGGGTGCAGCACCTTGGCCGCTCAGCACACCATTCCAGTCTTTGTCGGTGTAATAAACCAGCGCTTTGGCCAGGCGTCTTTCCGCTTCTGCAGGGCTGAGTCCGGCTTCCTTCGCCAGACTGTCAGCCTGTTTCTTCAGAAGCGGAATTTCGTCTGGATGAAGTTGGCGGTTGTACTGATCGGCCATCAGCGAAACCCAGGCCGCTTTCTCAACGTCTTTACCGGCAAGACCGGCGGCGGTCAGGCCGACAATCTGTGCAGCGGCCTCGCGATATTCCGGCTGCGTTTTGAAGACATCATTCAAAGCGCCAGCCATGGCCTGGCTGGCACCAGCGGCCACCGCACCGGTCGCGAAGTCGCCGCCGGTGGCCGAGGACATCGCGCCGCCCATCATGGCGTGCAACGCGGTTCGTCCGGCTCCACCCTCGGCCCACAGCGCCATGCCGACCGAGTCTTTATCAGCCGCTGCCTTGAGGTACTCTTTCTGAGCGAAGCTGCCGACCTGGCTGAACCCCACAGCCGCGGCAACGGTCCCGGCCTGGGCAACGAGTTCATCGACCAGGTTGTCGCCCAAGCTGCCGCCGTTAACTGCGGTTTTGACCACGCCCGAGGTAACGCCTTGTGCGCCGGCATGCACGGCGAAACCACCTATGCCCTCAAGGGTGGATAAGTCAAAACCCTTGGTGATGCTGTTGTAAGGCTTGGTTGTCCCGCCAAATTTCGGGTCGATTACGCCGGTGGTAAACCCGGCGACCATCCCGGAAATGGCGGCATTTTTCAGGCTGTCGCTGCTGAAAGTGTCTTTAACAGCCGCGCCCAAATTACCCTTGTTGTTGATGACGCTAACGGCACCCGTGCTGGCCATGGACGTCATCGCCGCCGTGGCCATGACATTGCCCCAACCAGCTCCTACATAGGTCGCCCCGGCGGCCACGGCCTCAGCAGTCGTCGCCGCCGCCATGGCGGAGGCGGTGCCGGCCTGAGCCCCGGCCGCCGCGCCAGCCAGACCACTGGCCGCACCTGCGGTGAGGATCGTCACGATGATGATGATCGCCAGCATCGCACCCTGGCCCAGGCTGGAGTGGCTGTACTTGAAGGAGTCATGCACCTCCTTCACTTGGCGCCAGTCCACATCCCCGCGTTTTTCCGCTTCCTTGACCCAGGCCAGTTGCGGGTCGGCCTTGACCATCGCATCGATGGTCTGGCTGACGGTGTTTTGATTGATCTGTTTGATGTCGATTTTCAGCCCATCGACAGCCCGAATGGCCAACGAGCCTTGGGCAATCAGCGTGCTCTGACGTAACGTCTCATCGGTATTGCCCTTGCCCTTGGAGCTGGTCCAGGCCAGGTCGCTCTTGCTCTTGGTGTGGCTTTCGTCGTGGTAGTCCTTGACGCCCTCAAAAGCGATGGCACCGCCGCTTTCAAGGATCAGGTCTTTGCCACTGTTGAGCTTGGCGACCTGGTAGCGCTGATCGCCGGCACTGGCGAGAGTGAGGCGGCCGCCGGTGTTGATCTCGGTACCGACGTGGGTGATCTGAGTGACTTCATCGCGCTGGGCCTTCTTGGCGCCCCAGTTACCCTTTTCCTTCATGTCATACAGCGTATGCATACTGTTCTGCGCGGCCAGCAGGCTCAGCTTGTTGCCGCTGTACAGATACGCTTCGTTGCCGGCGCTGATTTTGCTGGCGATGAGGTTGATGTCGCGGGCGGCCTGGGCGTTGAAGTTGTTGCCCGCGCTCAGGACGCTGGCGGCCTGGGTGGTGCGGTCGTTTTCTTCGGTGATGCGTTTCTTGCCGTCCTTGGTTTTGCTGGCGACGTTGTGGATGTCGTCGGCAGAGGTCACGTTGAAGTCCTGGCCGGCCTTGATGGTTAGGTTGTTCCCGGCCTTGACCTGGCTGGCGATGACATTGACGTCGCGGCCCGCATCCACGGTCAGGTTGCCGCCGACGGTAACGGTCGCGGCGAGGTTTTTCACGTCGGTGGTGATGCTCGACTTGTGGCCGCCGTCGCTGAATTCGTGTTTCTCGCTGGTGTCGGTCTTGGCCGCCAGGTTGATGTCCCGGCCCGCCGTCAGGGTCGCGTTGCCGCCACTGTTCAAGGCGCCGTGGTTGGTCAGGTCGCGGCCGGCCGCAACGGCCAGGTTTTCCCGGGCGCTGATGCTGCTGCCCGCATCGGTCAGGGTGCGCATGCCGGACCCGTCACGAACCTGAATCGCGGTGCGATCGTTGATGATGTCGCCTTTGAGCGCGACAAGGCTGACCTGGCTGGCGCGGATCTCGCCGGCCATGGCGTTGCGAATGCTGTCTTGCGCCAGTATTTGCAGGTCGTTGCCGGCCTCGACCAGCCCGCCCTGGTAGACGCTGCCGGCGCTTTGGACGTTGAGGTTGTTGCTGGCGCGCAGCGTGCCGACGTTGACCAGATCGCCGCCGGTGAACAGGTTCAAGTCCCGACCCTGGATCAGGCTGCTGCCGCGTACGTTGCGGCTATCCGCCTGGGCCAGGTACAGCACCGGCACGAGGACTTTTTGCCCATCGACGATGCGATTTTCCATCCAGACAATGTCATGGGTCAGCGCGCTGACCTGCTCGCCCGTCAACGAGACGCCAAGGCTCAGGCGCAGTGCATCTTTGCTGGCGAGGGCGTTATCCATCAGGTAGCGGTATTGGTCGTAATCGCTGGTCAAACCGCCGGCGAGAAAACGCTGGCCGGTTTTCGCCAGCACCGCATCGCGAATCAGGCGCTGCTCGTACAGGCCATCGCCGAGTCGACGCCAAGTGGCGTCGGCGTTGACGTTCAATTGCTTGAGCAGGTAGTCAGAACCAAAGAACTGCGACAGGTTCGTGAGGTTCCGGTTGGTCTCGATCAGGTAGCGGCTGGTCGGGTCGGGGTTCTTGATGAACAACCCGTAATCGCCCTTGGGCGTTTGGAAATTCGGCCCGGCCGTCGGGTCCACGGAGGTGAAAGGTAACCCGCTGTAATCCACCGGTTTGAAGACGGTCTGTACGCTGCCATCCGCCGCGATACGATCGATGAGCTGCACAGCGGCAGGCGTCACGGCGGCGGCACCGGTCGCCTGCGGGTTGATGTTGATATTGACCTCGCCAACCCCGACGCCGGTCTGGTCGTCGCCCAGCGTACCGGTCAGTTGTTCGAGCGTGTTCTGGTGCAGCGTTCCGTTTTGCACGGTACGCGTGACGTTGAGGTTGACGGTGGCGCCGGCCTGAATGGTGGCGGCGTAGGTCGGCTCAGGGTTGTCGGTCCAGACGGTGACGTTGCTTTGCTCCTGGAAGCGGCTGTCGCTGGAGCGAGATTTCAGCAGCTCGAAGCGAGCGTCGTCGTAGTTGCCGGCGGCAACGGCCGCGTTGAAGGCCGGGACGTCGGTGAACTCCATCTGGTCCCAGTAACCGGTGGAAATGCGCCCCGGCGTACCGATCTTGATGGTGTTCTGGCCGGTGCGAGTGGACGCGCCCTGGTTGAGCAGGTCATCGGCAATGATGGTCAGGTTGTTGTTGGCGGCCAGCAAGCTGTAGCGATTCTGCACGCTTGAGGCCTGGATGTTGAGGTCTTTGCCTGCGACCAGCCGGGCCGAAGCAGAGTCCTTGATGGCGCGCTCGATGAATGTTTGGCCGATGGTGATCTGGCCGCGTTTGAAGGAGTCATGACCGCCACAGTGTTGGCCGCACACCCAGCTCAAGGTGCCGCTCACCCGTTGTTGGCCCAGTTCGAATTCGGCTTTGGCATTTTCCAGCGAGACGGCGTGAAGGCTGATGTTGCCTTGGCTTTCGACGGTCCCGGAGAGGTTTCTGAAGCTTTGCGCGGCGGCGCCGTTGATGCCGGCGAAGCTTAGATTGCCGGCGCTGTAGAGGTCGCCATACCAGTTGAGCAGGCTACTGGCGCGCAAGGTCATGTCGCCGCCGCTGAACAGCAATGTATCGGCGCCGTTGGTGATGCCGCCGGTGGCGGTGAGGTCGACTTTGCCTTGGGCACCCAGTGTGCCGTGGTTGTCGATTTGCGCCGCGTCGATACGCAGGTTCTGGCGGGCAGTCAGGTAACCGAGGTTATCCAGCGTACCGCTCAGGTTGAGGCGTGTGTCGGTGCCGGCCCCCATGCGTCCGCCGTTCTGACGGACGTCATGGGCGGTGATATCCAGCATTTTTTGCGCGGATAACCGGCCGCTGTTGAACAGATCGCCCGTAAGGTTCAGCGTGAGGTCGCCATCGCTGAGAAGCTCGCCGCCGTTGCTCAGGCTGCCAAGGTTGAGCACCAGTTTGGTGCTGCTGGCCAGGCGATCGCCAGACTGTAGCGTCAGCGAATCGTTGGTGTAAGTCAGGGCCTCGTTGAGCTGTGCATGCCCCAGTCCATTCACCGCGCCGAAGTTCCAGTCGCCACTGCCCAGGCCGGTGATATCACCACCGGCACCGGTCAGGCTATCGAGGTGCAGGGTAAATAACCCGGTGTTGGCGTGTTCGAGGGTCCCGGTACGGTTATCCAGCGTGCTGGATTTGAAACTGAACGACGAGTTACCGACCTCGATGGTGCCGTTGTGGTTATTGACTGTGTCGCTGAAATCGAGCGTGCTGATGTCGTCTGTCGAGACGCGAAGAGTACTGACGTTGTTGCCCAGAGCACGGATTCGTCCCGAAGCGCTGTTGTCCAGCGTGCCGCCCTGGAGTGCAAGCCAGGTGTTGGATTCGATCAGGCCACCTTGGTTAGTCAGTTGGTCGGCCGTCAGGTCAACGGTGTTGCCACTGAGCTGTCCACCGCTGTTGTCCAGCGTGGAGCCTTTGAACACCAGCGCGGTCTTGGCGAAGAGTTTGCCGGCGCGGCTGGTCAGCGAATCAACGGTCAGCTTCAGTTCACCCGCCAGGCTGGCGATCATGCCAGCCTTGGTGCCCTCGCTGCTGTTATCGAGACTGCCGGCGGTCACCTCGACGGTGTCGCCCTGGATCGTGCCGCCAAGGTTGCCGATGCTGCCCTTGCCGAGCTTCAGGCTCGCAAGCCCACCGTCGGCGAGAATAACGCCACCGCTGTTGTCCAGTCGGTTCCCGCTGTAGGTCAACCCACCGGAGCCTGCGACCAGTTGCCCCTTCTGACCGTTGAGCAAAGTGCTAGCCTGAAGGTCCAGTCGCTGGCCGCGAATCGTGCCGCCCTGGTTATCGATCAGGCTCGCGCCGGTGACGGTGACCGTGCTGTTACCGGCATCGATCACACCGGTCAGGTTGCTCAACACGTTGCTGACATTCAGGACAACGTCGCCGCCATTGCTGACCAGTGCGCCCTTGCCGTTGTTGATCAGGCGTTGAGCATCGACCTGGATGGTTTTACCGAGCACTGTGCCCGCGCTGTTGTCCAGCCAGCCACCTTGCAGCAAAAGGCCGCCGTCGCTCTGAATGCGCCCCTTGTTATTGAGCAGCTGCGCCTTGAGGGCTGCCGGATCGAAAATCAGGCTCATGCCCTGGGCGCCTGCCGCCAGCAGTCCCGCGTTGCTGTTGTCGAGCCCCGAGGCGTTCAGATCAATGCGCTCACCGACGATTTTCCCGCCGCGGTTATCGACCTGCCCACCCGGCGCACGAATGCTGACCTTGGCCCCCAGCACGCTGCCGAGCTGGTTATCGAGGCTCGAGGCTTTCAGATCGAGGTCACCGTTGACCGCCAGCAGCCTGCCGCCCTGGTTGATGACCTCCTGGCCCGTGACTGAAAGCTGGTTTTGCGCCTGGAGAGTACCCGAAGTGTTGTCGAACCTGCCGCGGGTGTTCACCTGCGCATTACCGGCGCTGGCAGAAAGCAGGCCGGAGCGATTATCAAGCGTTGTGGTATCGACGATGAGGCCGCCAGCGTCGATTTGCCCGCCACGGTTATCCAGCTGGCGGGCGGTGATTGTCAGGCTGCCGCCCAGCACCTGGATCAGGCCTTCGCGGTTGTCCAGGCTGTCGAGTTGCAAGGACGCCGCCTGCGCCGCGCCAAAGCGGATCACCCCTGCCAGGTTGACGATGGCCGGCGTATTGATCACCAGCTGCTGGTCACCGACGATTCGCGCAGCAGCGCCCTGATTGGTAACCCGGGCGCTGGTCAGATCGACCGCCGCGCCCTGAACCACGCCCTGGTTGGTCAGGTCTTTGCTCGCACGGATACTCAACGAGCGACTGGCTTCGAGACTGCCGCTGTTGGTCACGGAGGGGCTGGTGATGCTCAAGTCGCCCGTGGTGTTGCGGCTGTTATCGGCCTCGATGCCAGCGGCAATCACGCCGGAGTTACTGAGTTTGTCGGCATTGATGTCGATGCGGTTGCGGGCGGCCAGGCTCTGCCGGTTGACCAGCTCGCCGGGCGTGCGCACATCGACGCTGCCGGCGTAAGCCTTGCCGGTCATCTCGACACTCTGCGCGTTGACCCGCAAGGCACCTTGGGCCGATGTCTGCGCCATGCTCAGATGGCCGCCGGCATCGATTTGAATATCGCCGGCACTGGCGGCCATGTTGCCCGCCAGCTTGACCCCGACACCCTGCTCGGTGCCCACCAGTTTGATGGTGTTGGCATACATCCCGCCCAGCGCCGCCGCATCGATTGCCAGTTGAGGCTTGTCGGCATCACTGGCCGCGCGAGGCGTGGTAGCCAGGCTGTCGGCGTTGACATTGTTGGCACCAGTGATGACATTCAACTGCCGGGCATGGATGTCTGCGTTGATCTTCGCCGAACGGGTGATCAGGTCGAATTGATCAATGTTGGCTGCATCAAGCCCCATGCCATCGATGGTGATGCTGCCGCCATCAACCTCGAAGTGATCAAGCTTGCCGGAGCCGTCGAGTACAGGCTTGCCGGTGCTGAGGATCACGCGCGGCGTGTTGATGAAACCGCAACCGTTACAGCTCACGCCGTAAGGGTTGGCGATGATGACCCGCGCTGACTGGCCTGCCACTTCGGTGTAGCCGTTGAGCTGGCTGGGGCTACCGCCGTTGACTTCGTTGAGGATGGTGCCGGCTGCCCGTCCACCGAGCTGGCTGTTGCCCAGAATGTGGCCGCCCAGTTGGGTGTTCTGCACCGCGTTCGTCGCGTTGTTGAGGATCACGCCCTGGCGACCGACGTTGTAATCCTTGAACTGGTTGTGCGAGAGCCCGGCACCGTTGGGTGCGGCAATATTGATCACCGGTACGCCGTTGCCAGCCTGCCCTATGCCGGTCTGCGTGTTGCCGCTGACGGCGATGCCCTCAGCCTGAGCCCAGATCGGCTGCCAGAACATGACGTTCGCCAACAGCAATGCCAGCAAGCGTTTGGGCATGCCCAGGAAGTGCGTGCGAGGGGCCAAGGCAGCCGAAGGCTGGCGGGACAGAAAGGCAAACTGGTGAACGTCCATATTCAGAATCTCGACGCGATAACAAATGAATTAAAGAAACAGGTCGACCTGGAAGTAGATCGGCGCCTCGCGCTCGGTGAGCACGGAGGGGCGTTCCAGCGAGTGGGCGAACGTCACGCGAGTGGCGAGGTACTTGCCACGGGCGAAGAGTTCCAGAGAGTTGCTGGACATTCGGCCATGCACTTCGCTGTTGTATCGGTCATTGCTGATCACGCCTTGGTCATAGCCGACACTGGTGCCGTACTCGCTCAGTGCCGGGCGCAGCCAATCGACAGTCACCGGGCGGGTCCAGCGCAGTTCGTTGCGCCAGTAGCCGCCGCTGTCCCCGGATAAAAACTGGTCTTTATAACCACGCACCGATGAGCTGCCACCCAGGCTGATGCGTTGCGGACTGAACAACACGTCTTCACTGCGCTGGCCCGTGGCGAGGCTGCTGAACGTGAATGACTCGCCCAGCCAGTTGAACGGCAACAGGAAACTGGCGGTGGCGGTGTACTTTCGATAGCGAGCGTTGGCGGTAAGATTGCCGGCATCATCACGACGCTGGTCGTTGCCTTGTGCATCCAGCGCGCCGATGCCCTGCTGCATGCCCAGGTCCAGGTTGACGAACGAATGGCCGATACGCCGGCCGTGGTTGATACCCAACTGGGCTTCGGTAATACGCTGGCTGCTGTTATCCAGACGGCTATCTTCGATGTAGTTGTTTGTGCGCAGATGGGCGAAGCCGGCATTGATCGAAGTTTTGCTCACCGCATCGCGATGGACGAGGCGCTCGGCGCGAAATTGATGATTCTCGCTGTCGCCGCTCTGGCTGAAGTTGAAACCATTGCCTTGGGCCTGGGAGCGGTATTCGCTCTGGCTGTAGGTATAACTGAAGTTCCACCAGCCCCAAGGCACGTTGTAATAGAGCATGGCGTTTTTCGAGGTTTTCTGGTGATCGCTCACCGCGTCATGGCCGCCTCGCAACATCAACTGGTCGGCCAGCCCCAGCGGGCTGTCCCACTCAAAGCCTGCGCCCCACTGTTGTTCACCGGTGCTTTTCTGACCGTCGTTGTTACGGGACAAGTTGGCACGCCAAGGCTTTTGCGGGTTGTTCTTGACCAGCACGCTGCTGCCGCCAACCTGAACGCCAGGGGTCAGTTCCATTTGCGCCTGGTTGGAGGGCAAGCGGTTCAACTGATCCACCAGTTGTTCTATTTCACGAAGATTGAGCAATTCGCCCGTTTTACCGGGGAAGGTCATCGACAGTTCCCGATCGGAGATATGGCTGTCGTCAGCGCCCTTCAAACCCTCGAGTTTGCCCTCGACTACAAACACACTTAAGTGGCCGCTGGAGAGGTCTTGCTGCGGCAAGTAAGCGCGGCTGGTGATCATGCCCTTGCCGATGTAATGGTCGGTGATGACCTTGAGCAATTCGTTGAGTTGCGAGACGCCCAGGCATTGACCGATATAAGGCTTGAGCAAGCGCTCGCGGGCGGCAGCGGACAGACTGTCGGCGCCCTTGAGTTCGATGTCTTTGATAGGAAAGCAACGGGTATCCACCGGGGCGGCCGGTGTTGCGGGCAATGTTGGCTTGCCCGGCAGTTCCTTGAGTTCTTCAAGGCGACGCTGCTGTTCTTCAATCAGGCGGTTCTGGCGATCGCGGATCAGGTCCTGGTCGCCCGGCGTTGGCAGGCTGGCGCCATCGGCGCTGCTCTGTGTACCCAAGCCAACCAATAGCGCGCACAGCACCGGCCACATCCGTGGGGAGATAAGCATAACGCTCCATGTCATAAGTGCTGAGGGCGCACATTGAAGCCCGCAGGGGAAGGGTCGTGGTCACCCTGAAATTGATGTCAGAAATACTGGCTAAATGACGCCAGCCATCATGGACGGTAAACAGACCCAACATATTTTGAAAAATTCAGCCGACAAGGAAATTAATTCCAACTGTGTCAGGCCAACTGAACCACGCAGCGGGCTCGATACAGCGGCGAGAGGCTTGCCCCCGTTGGGTTGTGGCCAGCAGGGTTTCGTTATCGACCTCGGGGTCGACGTGGGAAATGGTGCCGGGTTTGCGTTTGATGTCTGTGGAGGGTTGGCGGGTTTGGGTAGTGTCGAGGGCGCGGTTGTAGGCAGTGGTGCAAGGCCGAATGGCCTGAGTGGGTATCTGGAAGTGTCGTTTAAACAATGCTTGTTTAGTGGCCTGACACCGAACCTTGTAGCGGCTGTACTGGCCTCATCGCGGGCAAGCCCGCTCCCACAGGTATCTGCTGTGACCAAAGGATTTGTGAACGACACCGATCACTGTGGGAGCGGGCTTGCCCGCGATGAGGCCAGAAAAAACACCGTCCAACTTTCGGTCAAACCACTGGATAAATAAATTCTTTCCCTTTTCCCGCTCACTTCGGGTTTTGTGGTGAATGGGCTAGCCCTATCGCGGGCAAGCCCGCTCCCACAGGTATCTGCTGTGACCAAAGAACTTGTGAACGACACCGATCACTGTGGGAGCGGGCTTGCCCGCGAAGAGGCCCGAAAAAACACCCTCCAACTTTCAGTCAATCCACCAATCGCGCCGCAAGAAACTTGGCCTGGCTCGCTACATCAGTCACCGCCGTACTCTCCCACCACATCCCGCGCAACGGTGGACCCATGGCGAACAAACGGCGGGCGGCCTGCCCATCGGCGCTTAGCACTGCGCCGTCATCCGCCGCCGCAATGCCCAACGCCAATGGCCCCGGCCGCACTAGCCCACGCGCCAATAACTGCTGCGGCAATGGCCGCGCCACCCGGCGCCAGTCGTATTCGATGCCGCTGGAGTTGATCAGCGCCGCGCCATGCACCACGCAGGTTTGCGCCTCGCCCCGACGACGAATACGAATGCTGACCTCCCCGCTCAACGAAGGCTCCAACCCTTTGAAAGATGCAGCCTGAATCCGCAACCGCCCTTCCCCGTGCAGCCGCGCCACCAACTCGGCACTCAACGGCGGCGAGCGATGGTGATGGCTTTCCCACCATGGCCGCACATGCCGCACAAACTGCCGACGTTGCACATCCGTCGCCTGACTCCACAACCGCCCGATGTGCACCCGCACGGTGTCGAGTGGCGCTTGCCAGTCGATGCCTTGGGCGATGGCGTCGCGGCAATGCCGGCGCAGTTCGCGCATCAACTGTCGTGGCGTGCGAATGCTGTGATCCTCGGCGAGAAAATCCGCCCACACCGGCGGCTGCCGCCGTACATGGGGCAATAGCCCATGCCGGGAAAACACTTCGATCGGCCCACGATGTCCGGCCTGTTCCAACGACACCACGGCATCGACCATGGTCAGGCCCGAACCGATGATCAGCACCGTCGACTGCGGATCGAGCTGACGCATGGCGGTCACATCCCATGGATCGAGCGCCGCTGCGTTCAAGCCGCTGGACTCGGTTTGCGGCGTGCGCGCGGCGGGGAACATGCCAGTGGCCAGCACCGCATAGGCGCCCTGTAAACGTTGCCCGTCACTCAAGGTCAGCAATACAGCGTTGTCCAGGGTTTGCAGGTCGACCACCTCGGCCCGTACATGCTCGACACTCGAACCATTCAATGCGCCCACCGCCTGCGCCTCGGCCAAACGCTGCTGCACATAAACGCCAAACAGCCCGCGCGGCGGAAACAGCTCGCTGATCGGCACATGCTGCTGATCCGACTCCGACCAACCACCCGCCGCAATGTACTCGGTCAGCCATTGGGTCAAATCATCAGCGTTGTCAGGATCGACGCTCATCCGCGCCGCGTTGCCGTTGAGCGTATGGCCCAACTCCACCGCGCTGTACGCTTCGCCCCGACCGAGTTCGGCGCGGGGTTCGATCACCAGCACCTGACGCTTGCCCGGCAAGCGCAGCAACTGCGCCGCCAGCATCGCGCCGCTGAGGCCGCCGCCGATGATCAGGATGTCCGCGTGGCGGATGGCGTCGCTCGCCTGTCCGCTTTGGGTGTCAGTCATGGCGTTCTCATTGATCAGTGTTTACCTAAATAGAAGTCGTGCAGATCGCCCCGTGCCAGCAACTCATCGGCGGTGCCGGACAGCACCACGCGACCAGTGTCGAGAACGTAGGCCTTTGAGGCGTACTTGAGTGCCACGTTAATATTTTGCTCGGCAATCAGGAAGCTCACCTGCTCGTCTCGATTGAGTTGCGCCACGATTTCGAAAATCTCCTGGACGATAATAGGCGCCAAACCCATGGAAGGTTCATCGAGCAGTACCAAAGTAGGACGTGTCATCAACGCGCGGCCAATGGCGACCATCTGCTGTTCACCACCGGAGGTCAGCCCGGCCCGGGTCTTGCGCTTGGTTTTCAGGCGTGGAAACCAGGCGTAGATGCGCTCCAGATCCGCCGCCAGGTCCTTGCGGCTCAGGCCGCGAACGAAGCCGCCGCTGCGCAGGTTGTCCTCCACCGTCAGTTGTGGGAACACGTGCCGGCCCTCCAGCACATGCACCATGCCCTGGCGCACGCGAACGCTCGGATTAACCCCTGCGGTATCGCGCCCGAGAAACTCAATCGTCCCTCGACTGACTTCCGCGCGCTCGGCCCGCACCAACCCGGAAATCGCCTTGAGCGTGGTGCTTTTGCCCGCACCATTGGCCCCGAGCAACGCGACGATGCCGCCCTTGGGCACCGTCAGCGACACCCCGGCCACGGCCAGGATCGCCCCGTCGTAGATCACCTCGATGTCTTTGACTTGCAACAGGTCATTGGCGGCAATGTCGCTGGCGGCTTGGCTCATACGTTATTCATCCCCGGTGCAGGTGCGTGGCGTCAGGCCTTTTTCCTTGGCGAACGCAGCGGATTTTTCATCGATCAATGGCCGCAGCAACGCGCGGTCGGCGGGGATCCAGTCGCTGATCAGCGTCCAGTTGGCGCCGTCCCACTGTTGCACCCGCGCCGAACCGCCACCCTCATGATCCTTGCAGGACAGCTTGAGGTTCTGCATCAAGCCGAAGTAGCCCATGTCCTTGAGCCGCGCGTCGTCGATGTTCAGGTGCTCCAGGCCCCAGCGCCCTTCTTCGCCGTTAAGCGGCCGCTTGCCGAATTTGCCTTGGGCGGTACGGATCGCTTCCACCATCACTGCCGCGTTCACCAGCCCGGAGTTGTAATAGACGCTGCCGAAATTCTTCAGGTCCTTGAGGTCGCTTTTGCCCTTGTCGAGGATGGCTTGCTTGAGGCGTTTATGGATCTCGAATTCGCTGCCGGCCGGGTATGGCGTCAGCGCCAGATAACCTTTGGCGGCGGCGCCCGCGGGCAACACGTCTTCGCTGGAACTGGCCCAGATGTCGCCGACGATGTGGTCTACCGGGAAGCCGAAACGCGCGGCCGTCTTGACCGCCACCGGCGTCGACACGCCCCAGGTGCGCAGGAACACCCAGTCCGGGTTGGCCTGGCGCACTTGCCGCCATTGCGCCGATTGCTCGTTGCCTGGATCGGCTACCGGGATCTGGATGTTTTCGAAGCCGTATTTTTCAGCCAGCAATTTCAACGGACCGAGGGTTTCTCGACCGTAAGCCGAGTCGTGATAAACCGTGGCGATTTTCTTGCCCTTGAGTTTGTCGAACCCGCCCTCGCGCTGAGCGATGTAGTTGATCAGGCTCGAGGCCTCGCTGTAGAAGGTCAGCATCACCGGAAAGTTGTAAGGGAACACCGTGCCGTCGGTGGCTTCGGTGCGACCGTAGCCGAGGGTGATCAGCGGGATCTTGTCGACTTCCGCCCGCTCGCTCAGCGCATACGCCGCCGGTGCACCATTGGGTGAATAGATCGCCACCGGGGCACCATCCAGACCTTTCTTGAAGCGCTCATAGCACTCGATGCCCTTCTCCGCCGTCCACTCGGTTTCGCATTCCTGCCAGACCAGTTTGACGCCGTTGATCCCGCCTTCCACATCATTGATGTAGTTCAGGTAATCGAGCATGCCGGCCCACACTTGCACACCGCTGGAGGCGTAAGCGCCGACCCGGTAAGTGGCCAACGGGAAGAACTGCTGGTCTGGCGAGGCCTGAACCATCGGCACCGCACTGCCGAAAATCGCCAGCGTCAGAGCGGCGCCGGCCAACGAACGTTTCAAGGATGCACGCATGTTGTCTCTCTACCAGGTTGGGGATTCAGAAGCGCAGCGGCCAGTGACTCAGCCGTTCACGAAGGTTGCTCAAGAGGCGAATCAGGCCTTCCGGTTCCTTGATCAGAAACAGGATGATCAGCACGCCGAAGATGATTTTTTGCAGGTTCTGCAACTGGCCGGCGTCCACCGAACCACCGAACAAGGCTTGCCCGGCGTGGCTGAGCAGGATCGGCAGCAAGCTGATAAACGCCGCGCCGACGAAGTTGCCGGCGATGCTGCCCATGCCACCGATAATGATGATGAACAGGATCTGGAACGACCGGTTGATATCGAAGCTGCTGGCGCTGGCCGTGCCCAGATAAGCAAAGGCCCACAGCGCCCCGGCGATGCCTAGGTAAAACGAGCTGACGGCGAACGCCAGGTGCTTGTAGCGCACCACCGGAATGCCGATGACTGCGGCGGCAGTGTCCATGTCGCGGATCGCCATCCAGTTGCGGCCGATCTGGCTTTTCACCAGGTTCACAGCAACCCAGGTCAGTAGCAGAACGGTAGTCAGAGTCAGCAGGTAGCGGCCCAGCGGCGTGTTCAGATCATGGCCGAACAGGGCCAGTTTCGGCGCGGAAATGGTCCCGGACGAACCGTAGTTGTAGAACCATGGGAATTTGACGAACAGCCACTCCAGGAAAAACTGCGCGGCCAATGTGGTGACCATCAGGTAAAAGCCCTTGATCCGCGAACTCGGCAGGCCAAAGACAAACCCCACCACCGCGCTGATCACCCCGCCGCCGAGCAGCGCCACCGGCAAGCCCAGCTCTGGCAAACGCAGCAGAAAACCGTAGGTGGCAAAGGCGCCGACCGCCATGAACCCGGCCGCGCCGACCGAGGTCTGGCCGGTGTAACCGGTGAGCAGATTGAGGCCAAGCCCGGCCAGGGACAGCACCAGGAACGGGATCAGAATCGCGTTCAGCCAATAGTCGTTGCCGGTCAGCGGCACGACCACGAAGGCGATCAACAACAACGCAATCAAACCAATCGGCACACGGCGCTGGATCAACACCGCCGGCGCGGTTTCGCGGGTAAGGGAAATCGACATGGGTTCAGACTCGCTCGATGGCGCGCTCGCCGAACAGGCCGGCGGGACGGATGTACAGGAAGGCCAAAGCCAGGACGTAAGCGAACCACGGGGTAATGCCACCGCCGATCAGCGGGCCGATGTACACCTCGGCAAGGTTCTCCGCCGCACCGACGATCAACCCGCCGACAATCGCCCCGCCAATCGAGGTGAAGCCGCCGATGATCAACACCGGCAAGGCCTTGAGCACCACCAGCGACAGCGAGAACTGCACGCCTTGGCGCGCGCCCCACAACAATCCCGCCACCAGCCCGACAATGCCGGCCACCGCCCAGACGATCTGCCAGATGCGGTTGAGGTTGATGCCGATCGACAGCGCGGCGGTGGTGTCATCCGCCACCGCGCGCAGGGACACACCAATGCGGGTTTTGTTGAACAGCAGCGCCAGCACCGTCACCAGCACGATGGCGGCCGCTGCGGCAATCAGGTCGAACTGGCTGACCATCATCCCGCCGATGAACAGCGGCACGTCGTCGATGCCCAGATCCAGCGCCCGCACTTGCGAACCCATCAAGCCCTGAGCCAGACCTTCGATGATGAACGACAACCCGAGGGTGGCCATGAACAGGGTGATCTGCGAGCGATTGACCAGTGGCCGCAACACCAGCCGTTCGATCAGCAGCGCGCCGATGATCATCACCACAACTGTCAGCAACAGCGCCAAGGCGAACGGCACGCCTTGATCGTGCAGGCTGACAAAGGTCAGCGCGGCGAACAGCAGCATCGCGCCCTGGGCGAAATTGAACACGCCGCTGGCCTTGTAGATCAGCACGAAGCCGATCGCGACCAGCGAGTACATAGTTCCGGCGAGTAAGCCGCCGAGCAGGGTTTCGAAGAAGAATGTCATCAGTGCACCACGCCCAGATACGCCGCGATGACGTCGGGATTGGCCTGCACCTGGGCCGGCGTGCCGTCACCGACCTTGCGCCCGTAATCGAGCACCACCACATGGTCGGACAGGCCCATGACCACGCTCATGTCGTGCTCGATCAATACCACCGTGGTGCCGAGGTCGCGGTTGATGTCGGCGATGAAGCGGGCCATTTCCTGCTTCTCTTCGGCGTTCATCCCGGCCATCGGCTCATCGAGCAACAACAGGCTGGGGCCAGCGATCAAGGCACGGCCAAGCTCCACACGTTTTTGCAGACCGTAGGACAGCTTGCCCACCGGCACATCGCGATGGGCTTGCAGTTCGAGGAATTCGAGAATGCCCTGGGCCTGCCGACGGAAGTCTTCAGCCTCACGCCGGGCTCTTGGCAGGTTCAGCGCCTGCTCAATGAAACGGCTGCGCAGGTGCCGTGACAGGCCGGTGAGGATGTTGTCGATCACGCTCATTTTCTTGAACAGTGCGTTGTTCTGGAATGTGCGGCCGATGCCCCGGCGTGCGGCGCTCAGCGGGTCGATACGCTTGAACGGCTGTTGCTCGAACACAATCGATCCGGCATCGAAGCGGTACACGCCGTTCAGCACGTTGAGCAACGAACTCTTGCCCGCGCCGTTGGGGCCAATCAGCGCGCAGACCTCGCCCCGGCGCACATCGAACGACAGTTCATTGATCGCCTTCACGCCTTTGAAGGACAGGGAAATACCGCTGACTTGCAGAATGGAGTCGGTCGAGCTCATGCGATGTCCCGTTTGAATTCAGCGAGCCAGGTCGGCTCGGGTTGAGCATCGGAAATGCGGGGGGCTTGCCAGATGAAATGCAGGTTGTGGAAGCCCAACAGGCGGCGAACGCGGTTCTTGATCAAGCGTTGCAGGCCTTTTTCGGGATGGGCGATGGCCCAGTCGCAGAGGTGTCGACGCCAAGTGCCATTGGGGGCGAGGCGGCTTTCGATTTCTGCGGCCAATAGTTGCAGGCGTTCGGTGGACAGCAGCAGCCCGGACGGTGCCACTTCACGACGGTCGCGGCTGGCGCTACCGGGGCTTTCCGGGAAGGCCAGGGATTGGCCGCTGGTCAGCCATTGTTCCAGCAGCACCGTCAGGCCGTGCTGCCACTGGGTGCCCTCTTCGCTCCACAGTTGCGCGTCTTGATTCCAGCGGTTAAGGCGTTGCGCAGGTTCTACCGGGCCGAACAACTCGGCGAAATTCAGCAGCGTCAGGCCTTGGTTGATCCAGAGTTGCTGCGTCTGTCGTCCCTGGACGAACGCGTGGGTCGGGCGGCTGCGCCATAGGGCTTTGTGCAGGGCTTCGGAGTCAAGGTTGTCCGGCAGTGTCAGCAGTTCAGCGCCGATGTGCCGGGCGGCCAGTGCGAGCAGCAACAGATTTGGCTCGAACGCACCGCTCAAGGCCAGGCGCGAGTCTTCGGTAAAACCCTGCTGTCGCAAACCATCGGCCAACCGCTCGACATCGCGCAAAACATCGATCCAGCGCCAGACGAACCACTGACCGTGACGCTTGTGGCGCAAAGCCGGCTGCAACGGACTGACCTGCGCCCAGTGCTGCAGCTGCTCCGGGGCGCGAGGCGCCTTGACCTGCCATTCCGCGGTGTCCGCGATGGGCGGACGTTTGAGTTCATGCACGCTCATAGGCTTACCTTTTATCCATGGGCAAAAGCGTGCGGTGGTCCGCTGGGCTGGAATCTGTAAAACACCACCGTCCCAATGTGGGAGCAACTGTCTTGATGACCTTTATTTTGAAGGCATATTGATAGACAGCTGAACTCCCACAGCTTTAGGCCATGCGATGCCCTACAGGAACACCGCGACCCGTTTAGGCCAAGGGTTCTTTC